>NZ_JBSWYY010000039.1:0-28592 GCF_056161325.1 Alteromonas sp. ABE4_545 | reverse complement strand
GAGCGTCCCCATGATGCCCTGAATGATCTGACACCATGGGAATATTTAACCAAGCATGAAATGGCCGAAATCTCTAATTATGGATGTAACTAATTAAGGGAGGTTTACAAATTCATAAAAAATCAAGAAGATGAAGGAACTCGTGAACTCTACTCGAAACTATTTCTTGAATATCTTCATGCACAAGCCAAAAAACAAAGGTTAGTAGTACCACGAAACAATAAAACTCCATTGTCCTGGAGCTTTTCAGATACCGTTCATGATCTCTGCATTACAGAATTTGGAGAAAGAAAAGCCTCGAAACTATTCTTAGATGCATACCACGAGGTTGGCGAGCCGTAATATAAATCTTCACTAGCAAACTACTATTGCTCAAACATAGTTGAGTTGGTAGGTTAACATACATAGTCAATATGGAAATGTAACTCGTTTATGATAGGTAAAAGTAACATTCCGTTGCGTGAGGATATTGATACACCACGGTTTAAAAATCTTATATCTGATCTAACCACAGGTGGAATTCAATCACTGTTAAGTTCATATATTGACGGCCAAAACAGCTCTTTAAGTGGTTTATTGAAAATATCTCTAGAAAACAAAAAATACGTATCTTTATCAAAACTCACTATAAAACACCCAAAGCTCATAGGAAAAAAAATTTATGTATATGAAGGATATCATTTAGTTGGCTTTGCTAATTCGCTATTTGAAAATGATAAAAATTTAGAAAAATTATTTTTAGAAAATGCGTGCCAAGAACAAGGAAGAGACACTTATTTAATTGGCATAAAAAACCCGAACAAAAACTCAATATCTCAAAGGAGGATTAATAGTTTTTTTAACGCTCTCACCCAAACTTTCAACACATCAACATTTGATGTTTTATTATGTTTATATCGCTATTGCTACGATAATTATTTACCTTTGAGAATATTTAATAGTAACAGGGATGAACTAAAACATGCTATTGACGAAATGCAAACATATAGGGATTTCTATGTCCAAGCAAAAAAGCAAGGAAAGACATCTAGTGATATAGAACAGGAACTTAGTAGTTCTACCCTGAAGATTAACTATTACCTTCCAACAATAATAGAAGGTAACCCACTGTATTTTGGAAACAGGTCTATCGAAAAATTAGTAGGTAGAGAAACCGAACAAAACGAGCTTTTAGGTTTTCTTAATTCAGATAAGCAATTTTCGTGGTTTCAAATTGCTGGAAAAGCTGGCCAAGGAAAAAGTCGGCTGGCACTTGAACTATGTATCAGCGCTATAAAAATGGAGTGGGAAGCTGGTTTCTTAGAAACAGCGAAAGAAAATAAATTTAAATCAGTCTTGGAGACCTGGCAACCTAAGAGAAATTTTTTGTTCATTGTAGATTATGCCCTACCTAATTCTGATTACCTAAAAACACTACTTCGTGCATTTTGTACTCGAGCTAAAGAACTACGTTTTAAGGTTAGGTTGCTTATTTTAGAGAGACAACCTTGGAATGAAGGTGTGAAAGATTATGTTAATGTCGGTGACATGCAGGTTTCTTCAGGTTTTTATGCCGAATGGTTCTTGAATTTAACCGATAGATATGATGGGAATGACTTTTACATTCATCGTAATCGGCATCGAAGTGGTGTTTTAAAGTTACCCACTCTTTCAGACAAAAGCCTCATCGAAATTGTACGACAGTTCAGTGGGGAGTCTATTCGTCTTACGGATAGGGAAATATTAGAAAGATTACATTATGTGGACTCTGATCGATCAGCTTTATTTGCTTATATAATAGCTGCTGAATTATCCGAAAATCAAAGCGTACAAAATCTAACAAGAGAACGAATTCTCGATAAAGTTTTATTTAGGGAGCGTAATGCATGGTGGAAAACCATTGAAAATTTTAGCGTTCCACGATTAGGAGATGATGGAGATATATTAAAGCTTTCTTTATATTCTACAATAGTTGGGGGTTTATCAATAAAAGATTTAGAAGAAGTGTCCAAAGAGTTAGGAATAAAAAATCCCAGTCGAAATAAAGTTCTATCACTGATTAAAAGCTTCAATGTTTCTGGTAAATCTCCAATTCCTGATAGAATCCCCCCACTCAAACCAGAGATAATTGGTGAATGGTTTGTAGCTAGCTTTATAAAAGAAAGTCCGAAGTTAATGAATATACTTCCCGTCGCATGGGATAAGCATCCAGAAAGGGTATTAGCTTTTTACCTTAGACTTATAGATGATTTCCCAAATGAATATGTTACTTCAGTTTTCATAGACAACATAGATGAAAAAAGTCTCAGTGACAAAGTGTTAGTCAAGTTGACTTTAAACTTAATTTTCTCAATATATATCATCAATGATGGTGTTAAAGATAAAACTTTAAGCTATCCATCAAAATTACAAGATTGTTCTAAAGAGGTAATTTCTAGAGATTTAGCCGATGACATCGCAACGCTAGGAGTTTGTTATGAGTACGGTATTTTTTTTGATGTAGATTTAAAAAAAGCGATAAAATGTTATAAACATGCCTCAAAATGCGGCTCGTCTCTATCATATTATTATTTAGCCAAGTGTCGTGGAAAGGGATTCTACATAGGTTTAAAGTATTTTTTAACACGAACAAATACTATGTATGAGATAGCTGCTAAAAAAGGCTGTGGTTTAGCGTATATTTGGCTAGGAGACCACTTTAGCAACAACTTAGATTTCGACGCGAATTCCAGAAAAAGTTATGCAAATACAGAAGCGCAATATTTACCAGAAAAAGCGTTTTCTTGTTATTTTAAGGCATTTAAAATGGGAACACCAGCAGCTGCTAAAAAGTTAAGCGATTGTTTTTATTCTGCAATCGGAGTTAAAAAAAACTTCCTTACTTCTAAGTATTACCATTACCTTTACTTAAATGAATTTGGGCTTAATAAGGACAATTTATCCGAAAAAATTAATAATTCCTTAAATATAAATTTTTCAAATAAAAGAGATTGGAAAGACTTCCCTTATGATTTCCACCCCCAAATAATCGAAACAAAAGTTTCTAAGAATGTTTTCTTCTTTCGTAATCTTTCCGTAGAAATTCCTAAACAAGAAGATTTGGAGTGGGCTAAAAATTTCGTAAGTTCGAAAACAGAAATCACACAAGATCCACCAGAAGTTAAAAATCACGACAGGCTTTATCTTGATGAAGATCCTGAAAAATACATCCTTTCTCTATTCAGAGCTTCATTTAGAATTAATGGAAATGATAATATTTTAAACAATTTAAATATGATAGACCTTTCAATTTTCAATCTATCGTTTAAAGAAGGAATGTCCTTAATTTTACTAAGAGCAATAGACAAAAACGATAAAAAAACCAAACTTATCCCAGCTGTATTTTCAGAAATAGGACTATTCCCTTTACCAGATGTACCAGGCGTTTTCGAAACTGTTTTATCTGAAACAGACTTAAAACCTAGAAAAATCAGAACTGGCAGACAAAAATACTATCTAAATTTTTATATTGAATTTGATTATTCATTCTACATCAACTATCAATTTGTCAGTTCATACAATGAAATCGAGAGATATGTCGATTCAAAAGAAGACACTAAAAAAATCAAAGAACTTTTAACGCCCTTACGTTACTTTTCAGGGCGATTTTTTAACAATCTCGGAGAAAAATACAAGGCAACAGCTATATTTCAGTCTTCCTTATATATCTTAACATTAGTCGTTTTCCCAAATGGCTCTGTTAAAATTGAAAACAAAACTTTAATTACTGAATTAAGGGGTGTTAAACGTCGAAAAGTTGACGGTAATTTGAGATACGAAGAGGTATAAATTAAATCCTAACAAAATCTATATCAAAAATTAACATGCTCAAAGCAAGAGGAATTTAATACGGTTGTTAGATTTTATGCTATCGCACGAAAACTGGTTCCCCAAAAAACATTCCCGCTTTCGGTTTTTAATATGCACTTTCAATTTATCCTATTGATCGCGCAAGATGTCACTTACGACATTCTTTTTGAATAATTCACTTTGTGTTTATTTCAAAAATCGTAAGTGCACTTGAGAAGTGGGCTTGTTGCACGCCCCCGTTCTATCCCCCCTGCTTTTGATATTTCCTAACGTTCAACATCAACAAACGTGTGGACGTTTGATCTCCAGTTAAAGGAGCGTTCCTGCTGCCTTTAACAATTCCATGACCAAGGAATATTTCACTCTCCCTTGGAACCCCTCGATTAAAGGGCGTATTCCTGCCCTTTAAAATCCTGAACCAACCGTGCGCCGATTGGATTGCGTGAAGTTAGCGCCTTTACGAACCAGTGCTGTCATATGATCCCCCGTTCTGTAAACACGATTTTGGCAGCAGAAGCTGCGTTTAAAGCAGCTGGAAACCCTGCATACACGGAAGTTTGAATGATCACTTCAATGATTTCAGTTGGTTTGCAGCCAACGTTTAGTGCTGCATGTATATGCACATGCAACTGCGGGGCAGCGTTACCCATAGCAGACAGCATGGCGATTGTTGCGATCTCACGTGATTTCAAATCTAGCCCTTCACGGCTATAGATGTCTCCAAAAGGAAATTCAATTGTGTATCGCGCCAAATCAGGCGCGACATCTTTCAAGGCTTCAATCACCTTTTCACCGGCGTCACCGTCAATTTCTTTCAGCTTTTGCCATCCACGTGTATATCTGTCATCTAAATCGTTATTCATCACATTGTCCTCTGTTGATTTTTCTTTCGGTAGGATTGAGCAACCGTAGACGCCGATGTGACCGAACGAAGCAGTAAGCAACATGGTTGATAATTTTAGGAACTCACGTCTTAACTCATCTGGTTTGGCTTGCATAGTGTCACTGCCCAATGGACTACCATGCTGACAGCCTAAACCTTAGAGTTAACTCTCAGTCAAGCGTTGTTTTTCCATCAAGCGCAGACTGATAGGTATCGATTTTCTCATTCAATCTTTGAAGGTGTTGCTGCTGTTGATTAATCACCTGATTCAATTTAATCGCATGCTCTTTAAGGATGGCTTGGCGCGCGGCAAGCGTGTTCTTACCTTCTTTACGTAGCAACGCATATTCGCGTATTCGCTCGATAGTCATACCTGTTTCTTTTAGTCGCTGGATGAATTCAAACCACGCAATATCTTTTTCCTGAAAATATCGATGCCCATTTGGCAAACGCTGAACATCTTCCAGTAAGCCTGCTTTGTCGTAGTAGCGAATAGTATGTGCACTGACGCCTACACGTTTTGAAAATTGAGCTACGTTCATAATGTTTTTCTCCCTTTTGTTACTCCATCTCATATTAGTGACAAATTTCTCCGTGACTTACAATGTCTCTAACCTCACCGCAATCTCCTGAAGGGTGAGTGCGATAGAAGATCGCGTCAGATTTGACTCATCGCTACATGGCGCATACTGCGCGAGGGCGTTAAATAATGCGCGGTGTAATCCCCAAAGCTCAGAAAGGGAATAGTGCTTGAGGTGGTGACGACTAAGAGCGAGCATGGCGGCCTCCTTAAATGCTGACAGGTCTGGTGTTTTTTCTCGTCCCCATTCAGGAAAAGACGCCAGAGCAGGCGTATGTGATGGCTGCGTTTATATGCGCTCAATCAAGGCTCACCACATCACTATGCCGCCGATGACTTTGCGGCGTTGCTTGGCTTAACGCTTTACCGTGAATTGCGTTTCTAAAATCTTCAAATTGGCCTTTGGTTGATTGTCCATGCCTTCAAACCCAGCTCTCAATAGCCAGTGAGCCCGTTTCATGATTGGCAGGGCAATGGTCTGTCATATCTCACCCGTTGCAGGCGATGTCTCATAGCGCAGCGAGTCTCGCCCAGCTCGCCGTCAAAACAAGCCTCACCCTAGCGGCCAAAGCCTCGACCGTGTTCTCATCCTTGCGAGCCGCACCACTTCGCATTCTGGGGCTTGCATTACCGCCTATTGAACTGGGCATGCCGTCTCTCCCGCGACATACGCGCAATCAACAGGAGAGAAAACATGACAACCTTATTTGCACAATCATATCTTTGCCGTGACACTGGATTTTACTTTGAGAGCCTTGAGGAATTTGACAGCGGCATGGCGCGCTTAAAGGCCAAAGGCATTGAAGAAGTGGAGATTCAATTCATCGACGGTGAAGACTACGAAGCCAGGCTGTTTAACGCCGCCGGTATCAGCCAAGGCAAGCTTCATGATTGGTTTGAGCACTTGAATGATTTGAGCGAATACACCGCCACGCAAATGATTTACCTGCTGGAGCTGCGCTATTCCTTGGAAGAAACGCTCAAAGAACACGAAGACGTGCTGCTGTATTTCGGCAGCGCCAAAGGCTACGCTCAAGAGCTTATCGAAGAGACCACCTCAGATATTCCCGAGTTTCTGGCTAATTACATCGATTATTACGCAATCGCACGCGATATGAGCTTAAACGGTGAAATCACTGAAATCGGCCACGACATCTACGTCACCAACGCCCTTGAATTTTAAGGGCGTCATTCAATGTATCACATTTATATAGCGTATTTTTCTACATACCTTGGTCTATTTTGGGATGCTTTAAATTATTTGCACGCTTGAAGTATCGTCTTATGACTTGCCATTTCGGCTTTAAAACAAGGATTTGTATGACCGATAAACATGCTGCACTAAATGATAACAATGGAAGTAATGTCGGAAAAAGTAAGGCAAAGCGTTTAGGGCAGGTGATAACCTATGCAGGGACTATTCTTACCCTACTTCTGCCGTGTGGGTATTTGTTGGGGTACTACAATCGCGCAGGGTATTTGGAAACTTATGGTGTGCCACCGGGTATGTTTCCTGTGTCAGTACAAGATATATTGCTTCGTACGTATGACTTCTCCGTGAACCCTATGATTAAAATATTAATACCTTATTTTAAACACTTGTGGTTTTTTCCTTTATTTGGCCTATTTTTTTCATTGCTGGCCTTTGTCGTAGTGATATGTATTCACAACAATGAAAAGCTTGTTGGTATTTTGAACAAAATGCCTAAAGTAAAGGTGAGGAAGAAGAGCAAAGATTACTTACTCATAACTGGCTCAGTGTTTGTACTCGGTACGTTTACTCCATTTATAACACTATTACTTTTCTCTTCTATTATAGTCTTTCCATTTCAAGCCTATTTCGCGGGAGAGCAAATCGCTCAAGAAGAGCAGGCTAAATATGTTAGTTGTGACATAGAAATATCTGAAAAACGTCAATGTGCACGTTTGTACGATTCAAAGGGCAATATAGTGGCTGAAGGTCTCGTTGTTGCCGCTTCAAATACTACAATCGCGCTTTATCAAAATGGGACAACAGAAATCCGCCCTTTGACAGGCTTAGTCGTTAAAATAATGTCGAGTGCTAAGGCCGAGAAACCTGACAAAACCGAGAGCAAGCCAAACAACTGATAGCGACTAATGAAAAATATTTTAATCTATTAAGCCGCTTTTTGCAGGGCGCGTGCGATTGTGCGTTCATGTACCCGAAAATGCTCAGCCAATTGCACCAGCGATGAATAGACTTCATCTTCTAACAAGCGCTTGGCTTCTTCGATTTGTTCATCATCCAGTTTCGGTGGTCTGCCGATATGTTGCCCACGTTGGCGCGCTGCTTCCATGCCTTCTTTGGTGCGCATGATTAAAATGCTGCGCTCCCATTCAGCCAGCGCCGCAGCAATCGTATAAAGCAACTTGCCATCAGGCGTGGCCGTATCAAAGTTCTGCGTCAGGGATTTAAAATGCACGCCGCGGCTTTGCATTTTTTCTAGTTCTTGCAGCGCATCCACCACAGAGCGAAAGGCGCGGTCTAAGGACAGCACCACAAACGTATCACCCGCTTGTAATTGTTCCATCACCTGATGATAGACAGGGCGGTGCTTGTTCACCGCTGACACCCCATCTTCAATGAAATATTCATCACAAGCCTCTTTGAGCTGGAGCACTTGCCTGTCGGTCAACTGATTCACCGTAGAGGTGCGGATATAGCCAATAAAACGCATATGCTTTTTCCCTTTCTTGTGTGACTTTACATAGTAATCATAGACACAAGGGAACCCTTTTTTAGTGGCCTCCCTTATCTCTACACAGCGCATCTGTGATGCCGCCGCGCCCCCTTGTAAACTCGGCCGTACAGCCATTTCGACCAACTAAGAATTAATCTCATTTCTGAATCTAGCAAAAGGGTTCCCTTTTGTTTTTCCTATCACAGCCTGTTCATCATTGCCGCAAAGATGCGCCAAACAGAGCACTTTTTTTGTGGATGGAACAATCATGGCAAAAGGAAACAGCGCCGATCCAACCAAAGGCCCACTGGGCGGCATATTTGGTTTTATAGGCATCTTTGTAGGGGCGTTTTACGGCACGCTCATTGGTGAATGGCCTGTTGGGATACTCGGGGCTTTCATTGGCGCGTGGACAGGCTATGTAATTGAACATGTTGTCTATCGCGTTCTTCTCGTCGCGCTGGTCATTATTTTTATCTTCGCGCGCCAAGCATTTTTTCATGCGATTTTTGATCACGCAATGGTCATGCCCGTGGAAGTTGATCACGCGGCCTATGTCTATGTGATAGAGAAGCAGGAGAGGAATGATGTTTAAGCGATTAGCTATGCTGGTGTTATTTACGTTTGTAGCCAGCACGCCACAGGCCAAAGACTTCACCAATGCTGACTTCTTGAAGCTCTCAGAGGGGCAGCAAGAATGGTGGTATCTTGGGGCACTTTATTCAACAGGGCATTTGGTCTCAATGAATGACAAAGAAAAAGCACAATGTATTTGGAATTGGTTTCCATCCGATCCTGAAGGGAAAAAGGATCTCTTGAAGCGAAGTTTTGAGAAATATCCCGAAGAAATGCCAACAACCATTTTATTTGCTTTGCTTCAGCGCAGTTGTGGGAAATTGACCAACTAACATTTTGGCGATACGGGGGCGGTTTCTGGTGGCAAGTCAAATTCCGCCAATGCGTCTATCGACTTTACATTGTCGAAATCTGTTGGCTGGTATATGAGTGAAGATGATTCAGCATTTAAGGCAAAACTATTATCTGTCGTGTAGTCATTTAATATACTTGGGGCATTGTCTTCAATCATTTTCTTATGTTCCTCCAAGTCTTCTTTGCTTGGAGGGTATTCGTCATCGTCAATGCGAGTACGTATGTAATCAATCGTGTCGCGCTGGTAAATATCTAACTCTTGAAGTTGGATTCTGAGCTGTTCAGCCTTGTCTTGCTCAGCCTTATATGCTTCCCAACTCGGTGAATGAGAACCGAAGGTAATATTCTTGACAACATCATCGTCGAGCTTGCGCCCATCTTGGGTATAGACATCGCCGTTTTCTGAACGAAAGACCATTGTGCCATCATCAAGGCGCGTAGCATTGTCTTCCATAAATTGGATATTCGCGCTGCACATGGCGAGTTCGGCATTGATATCAGCTCGCGCTGCATTTACCGCCTCTTGAGCGTCATTGAGGTCTTGCTCGACTTCAAAATAAAGCTTGGCGTAGATGGGATCTTCGGCAAGGAGGTAGGCGAGCATCGAAGCATGCGCTTCTTTCTCGCGTTTCTTTTCTTGAGCTTGCGGGGAATGGTCTGAACCAGCAGAAACAAAGCGTTGAAGGCGTCCAACCTCCAAACCAGATAATTCATTGCTGTAATCATCCCAGTCTTTTTGACTGTCTTTATCGCTGTTACTCACCATCACCCAACATCCCATGTTGTTATAGTTGTATATTTATCCACCTATTCAACATACAGGATAAAGGTTAACAGAGTCAAAATGTGAGTAAATAAATTCGTTCAGACATAGAAAAATAATTAATCCGCCCTATCTGCCCACTACAAAAGATGACTAAATCTAGCAATTGTATCCAAGTTACTCTGAACCAAAAACCTTTTGCAATCTTCTATAATCCGTTGAATTTCGTCGAAACCAGTTTCTATGCCATCTAAACGCTTTGACCAAGCGAGTATTTCATCAGGATTCAATAAAGCCGTATCCAAACTATCTGCTTCTTTTATTAGCGCGGGTATATCGTGTTTAAGTAACGTCTTGATTTTACCGAAATTAGAGAAAGCTTTTGCGCCATAAATGACTCCAACTTGCTCTTTAGAAATCATTGCAGCTTTTTCTTCTGGTGAAACGCGCCGGTTCAAACGAACCTCTTCAAAATCAATTTCTTCTTGGGTAGGCTCATATGTCTGAAATATTTTCTCATCACCACTTTTTGCACGCCGCTCAAGCTTTACCTTGAGAGCACCTGTAGCTATTTTGTCTCGATAATCACGCATCCTTGCAAAGCATTCATTTCCACCATTTTTCAATATATTGGCAATTCTTTGTTTGACTACAAATAATTGGCAAACCTTGTCTTCAATATTGATTCTGGCGTTTCTAACGTTCAACTCTCTATTGAACTCCTTTTTCATATGCTCAAAATCTACACCGAAGTATTTTTTACCACACTTGTGGCCAATGTTTGTTTCAATATTGTCTGAACAGAGAACCAGATATCCATTTTGATGTTTTTGGTGGCAGCTACTTAAGCCACAAGGTTCCTTTGTACCGAATTCGTACCTCCCAAGAATTGTTTTCAGCTTTATTTTCTTAAGGTCAATATCATGCTGATAATCGGGTCTGGCAAAAACTTCTTCCCAAGAACTCAACCGTACAATCGACTTCCCGTCTTCTGACAATATGTTCATCAATAATTCCAAAGTTCGGTATGTTGTTTTGAATAACTATGAACAATATTCTGTTTTTCAAGGGAGTTAAGTTAGCAAAGATTAATAAGCAGTAAAGAACGTTAATTGCTATCCTTTATCGTGCAGAAGAATTTTGTCGAGTTTTATCTAATACTCTCTCGCTGCTTAACAAGTTCCGTTTGGCAACAAACTCATGAGCAGATCGGCAAAACCCCAAAAAACAGTCCCCAAAACTGAAGCTATTGCCAATAAAACGCTTTTCTCGTGTTCCTCTTCACGTTGAAGGTTTAACTTAATAAGAAGTGCATCATGTTGTGAAGGAACTAATTTGGGATCAATGTTTTCTATTTCTGTAGTTAATATTTCGTGCACCTTCTGACTAATAGCATTTTTATAGAACAGAAAGAAAAATGATAAACCTACTACGACACACCCACCACGGCCTGCGTCAGCGCTACTACACGTGTAATACTTTGAAATCAGGATGCTACTGCTACAAATCAAGAGAGAGAGCAGAGAAACAAGTATCACTTTTGAACGAAAACTTATGGAGAACATAAATATATAAATTGCATTAAAGACAATGGTAAGTATAGCTTATGGATTTTCCTCGTCGATAAAGTTAACACCCGTAAGAACTTGAGCCGCACCAATATACGTAAAATACCCTATCCATGGTTTTTCACGCAGTTGATAGAAACTTCTACCATTTATTACAACAATCGCCAATGTTCTGGGATCTAATGCACCTGATTTTAAATTCAGCAGTTTATGATTGAATTTTTTGAGTTGCTCCCAACGCTTCACAGCCTGTCTTTGTTCAGTTAGTGAAGCAGTTTTTGACAACAATGTCTGTACTACTTCCATCGTGGCATTTTGAGCCTTTTTTTCAAATTTTTCTGTGATTGTAGCGGCCACCCTTCCTCCTTTTTGGCCAACATGTATACTTATCAGGAACTACCTAATTCTAGGTCACTAGAAATTCTAGATACGTATGCATCATGTTCCTTCCAAAAAGCGACAAGTCGATCAATATCGCCCATTCCGACTTCCTTATTTTTCACTTCTTCTACGTCGTTAAGAAGCTCTTTCGCGAAGCTCTCACTAATTCTGAAAGCACCGATGGACTTTTCGTTTCGATAGGGTTCACGAGACATGATGAGTCCTTTCACCTAAGTTAGAGTAGAGATGCCCCAGATTTGAGTAAGTTTTCATATAAGATAAGACATCCTTGCTTTTAGTGTATCTTCTAGCCTTGCTGGGACTTGGGCATTTAAAAATGGTATTCATAATATTTAAGTATAACATAAAACTAGACTAGCAAACCTAAAAAAGGGAGTCGACTCTTTAATTGGTATGAACTGCTTTTTCGCATAGCCAGCAAAAGACAAAAAGAGTCTTCGACACTCACACGCCAGGCCAATTTTCGCCAACAAGAGTTCCAACCCAAGCCTGAATCAGCCATTCAGGATAGTCATTCAGAGTCTGAGGGCCCCTTATTATCTGACTCTTCAAATTTAGCCGCCATCGTGGGATTTTTACGAGTTAATTTCTTTATAGTCACGTCCTGCGCTTTGTCATTCGCAAGACGAAGACTTCTATCTGTTCCCAACAACGCTTCTTTTGTCTTCTGTAAATGGTCAATTGATTTATCAATCTCATCTATAGCTGTTTGAAATTTTCTAGAAGCGAGATCATAGTTCTTTGCAAACGCTGTTTTAAATATATCAAGGTCACTTTCAAAATTTGTTATGTCGATATTCTGCGCACGGACAAGGGCAAGCTCTGCCTTGTACTCTAGCGACTTCATAGCTGCATTGCGTAGCAGTGTAATAATAGGGATAAAGAACTGCGGGCGAATGACATACATCTTGGGGTAACGATGGAACATATCAACAATTCCAGAGTTAAAAAGCTCGCTATCAGGTTCTAGCAACGAAACAAGGATTGCATACTCACATCCCTTTTCATTGCGGTCTTTATCCAACTCCTTCAAAAAGTCCTCGTTCTTTTTCTTCGTAGAGGTAGTATCATTTTCGTTTTTCATTTCAAACATGAGTGAAACTATTTCCGTGCCTGCTTGATCAAAATCTCGGATTTTTGAATTTGCTTTCACCTTACTTCTCAAGAATGGAGATTTTTGAAAAGTAAATACTTGAATTGGGTTCAACTCCCTATCAAGGAGCTGAACCCAAATACCCACTTAAAGCCGCAATCATAGCTCTAAAACCTTACGCCATAACTCCAGAGCTTCAAAAACCCCATCAAAATCAACCTTAGATTGGTTCGAAGAAAAGCCGAGCCTGTCCACCAATTCTTGTAGCGGTCTAGACCAGACTAGACCGCCACAAACCTTAAAATACGCTGCCTCTAGCGGATATCATCAAAATCATCACACGGTCTTTAATGGTCCAATTGGGTCTCCAGAATGTCGTGAATCTGTACTTCAATGTCGCGAATCTGTCACTTATCCCGAACGTATTACCTCGGGTATCGGTACTCGTGATTGTCATAAGTTTCGGAAACGAATCTTCGACCAGCTTTCCAATTTAGCCTACGACACAGCACATAAATACCTACGCATTAACAAGCAACATGGCTACGTACACGCCAATCGGTTTCTATCCAGAATAAGCAAAGAAACACAAATAGCTGATCTCAACCTAGCATCTAGCTCAAGTGAGTTAGAAAAGTTCGCTAAACAAAAAGTTCCCAGCTCAGCACTTATAACGGTACGCCTAAAGTATTTCAAACATAGGAGACGCAGAAAATGACCTAAAGAACAAGTAAATTACTGATCTTGGCCCTTACCACAATTAGCGGGCTAGACAGCGCAGAGATAAAGCTTTTGCTTTGTCCCACAAGGCGTACCGTCCTTTTTATCCAAGTAGAATAAACATCTTAAAAACTAATTTTATCGATTTTCATCGAGGTGTCAGTGTAGCCGCTTAAAAGAGCGGCCTTTAAATATCCAAGCGCACATACTTTAACATTTAACGTACATGTCCTAACCAGTCTCCTCAGCTTAAATATTCCACAGTCTTTCTTTTGATGAAAGAGAGGTGATATCAAGATTTTTAGTCAGTAAAGAATCCATTCGTGAAATTGCCAGACGTTTGCCTAGTCCGCCATCAACAATCAGCCGAGAGATAAAAAGAATTGGTGGATTCAAGTGCAATGGTGCTGTTAAAGAAGAGCTACGAGCATGGGACGTAGCATTAAGGCCTAGGCCATGTAAGTTAATCGGTTCCAAAGAGTTGTGTAAAATAATTGTTTTTAAACTTAAAAAAGCATGGTCACCACAACAAATTGCGTGTTGGTTAAAGCGACAATATCCCGACAATCAGGAATTGTCTTTGTCTCACGAAAGCATCTATAAAACAGCAGAAATAGGTTAAGACCTGATTTAATCCCGTTCAACCGCCACTGAAAGAGTTTATTCAGTCATCAGATCTGACTGCCGTATCTCTGGATGATTGCAGCTTACAATAACTAATTTAAATTATTTGTTCAGGATCAAATAGGCTGAAAACGCATGCGTTTGGGGAATAAGCGCTACACTTCCGTCTTGAAGCGGCATAATCGATGTAGCTGGGTGCATGACGACTCTTGTTTCTCCATTTTTATCGATAGAATACACGGAATCATCAACATACATAATATGCAGTTTGTCAGCGGCGCAGCATGCTGCATCGCCAGGCCATATTGAGGGGTAACTATACCACAAAGATGTTTTCCTAAGTGGAATGTCGTGGGTTGCAATCGTGCTACTTGACGTAATTCTACCTAGCTCGTCTCTTACAAGAATAGGCTCATCCAAATCTTTTGTAGGTACAACAAACAAAAAGGGAGCGACTGGATACCCTGCTAAAAAATATTTTCTATTTGAAGCGCCAAGTATTCGATCCTCGAATAGCTGAATGTGTGTGACTTCAATTGTTGGTTCTATTAAGACAGCACACCATCCTAATGCGTGCACGTCATCATTGATTCGTTGAGTGATCAAACATCCAATCCAATCTTCACCAGCATTAAGAAAAGACAGTTCGACATCTGAAAGTTGGAGTTCTGTTTCAATTGTTTGGATCAGCGCATCTAACTCTGTGCTTTCCCAACGTCCGTCAAACACATGAAGCTGTGTTTGACTCATACCGTATAGCCAAAAATTAGGCTGTGGGGGAACTTGTAAAAAACCATCTATCTCACCAGGACTTTCATAAGCCCCCCCCCTATCCTCGTCGAATAAAGGCGCTATGTCCGCGTTTTCTAATCTTGCAGCGTGCCACTTGCCTCGTTTGTCTTTAAACAAATGAATTAGTCGGTTAACGAATTCTTTAGCCTTGCTTGACAGCGGCTGCCATTGCCCATCGATGTGTATATGTGTGTTTTTTTCGTAATCTTGAATAATAGATTGCATTTTTAACCCGGTCTCACTACTCAAAACAACCCACTCATCAATTGCTTCCGTTGAAAAGTAGCGGCGCTTCGAAAGCCCAAACACATTTTCAAACTCATACTCGTCCACCTCTTCAGAATTAATGAAATTAGTGATCTGAAGTTCGAAAAGCAGAAATAACAAGCATCTCTCGCAAGGCTCGAAATACTTCTTCCTGAATTCTTCAGGTAGTTGCTCCTTAAGTCCATCCGATAGAACAAAACCGTTGGTGACAAATTTTTCATTTTTATGTTCGCGCCTTAATGTCCAACATATGAACCCCCTCCAAACACGTAAAGTCTGGTCTTAATTAGATTCGATAATTGACAAGAGTTCATTATACCTTTCTTTACTCATCTCTTTTTGCGAATTCAAGCGCTCAAGAAATACTTCCTTTGAATCGAACTGTCCCATTATCCTTGCGCCATTAGCAATCAAAACCCTAAGTTTACGCTTATAAATATCATAATTTTCCAAGTCTCTAGTTACAATTGATTGCATCAATGTATAGCCAGCGAAACTGAAATCATTGTCTTGCGACTTCATATTTGGGTCTACCCCAACATCAAGAATAGCCTGGATTGTCTCTGCATTTTTTATACTATTTGACCTCAAGGCAGACCATAAAAGCTTATTTTTTTGGTTAATTTCTATGTCTTGAGTCAACTGATATACTAAAGGTACAACTACATCATCCGACGCTCCACGATTTATTAAGCGTGTTAACATTATATTTCTACCGAGCACTTCATTCGGATTTATATTTGTTAAATCGATATTTAATAAAAAATCATCTGAGAGAGAACCATATGAACTTAAAGGGACTACTTCCTTCAAAATGTCTTTTATTTCATAGCCTGAGCTGATTAAATATTCAAACTTAGCCCGCTTAACATGGTCAGGTTGAGAGCTTCGATGAATCTGTGAGATTAAAGAACTGTACTCTTCAGTATTTAAATCTAAACACGCGTCAACAACCATTTTGAATAAAGTCATATCAGAATAAAGGGAAGCATACTTTAGGGGGGTTGTGTATTGTTCAATAAACAACCTGGCATCAATTTCAGCTCCTTTCGCCAATGCAAATCTTAGCATGGTTTGATTTTCACTAATTAACGAAAAGAAAACTAATAATTCCAGAGAACTAACCTTTGATAACTCTTCATATGCTGAATACTCTAGGAAATGATCCCAATCCTTTTTAGATAGGTTCTCGGCAGTTATTCCATGTTGCAAAAGAGATTCTTCAATAAAAATTGGCAGCAATAATCTAGTTGGAGACGCTAAAGAACTGTTATTTTTTTTTACAACTTGTGTCCTTCGATGATCTTGCTTCATCTCAATATCATTTTTCACTCGAATGTTGTCAGTAACTAGACCACTGTACTGCAAAAAAGCAATGAGATATCCAGATATAAGAGAAACGAATAGACCTAGAAATATGGACTTTTTTTTCACAATTTTAACTTCCATAGGAGTGGGGTGATACTAGTAGAAATAGCATTTTTGACATCTAAGACCTTTCGACTAGTAGTTGGCTTTTTAGTTCAAAATGCAAGAATTAGTAGTTTCCAACCTTGTATAATTGTGTTTTTTGCTTAAGTGAAAGTGGTTGAATCTCAACGAAGAAATAACAACCACATTTAAATGAAACAATAATTAACCGCGAATACTAAGAAAGTGCGATTTCGATATTGTAAATATTGCTATTAGCTGATTTCTGTTTATCACCAAGCGACAAGTATCCTGAATTTGAATTTTGATGATACACTGACATTGCCTTATCACAAATATTAACACAATTTCGTTCTACAATATCACTTTCATTGCCAAGATGATTCAGAATAAAGGCAGAAGCTTTCCCTGATGAGCTAACAATAAAGTAGTTTGGGTTTACAATTTTTCGCGATTTCATCTGCGAGTTAGGTACTACAGTTCTAATAATGGCCTTCCCATCATTTTCGGACCGAAAACACTGGAAGTTGACGAAATCATGTATACTCGGAACTTTTCCTTTTACACTATAAAATGAATTACCATTAACAAATGTAACATTAATATTTTCTAAAGGCTCTTTAGTACTAGGGTTAATGAAGTTTAACTTATATATCAGCTCTCTTTCGGGTGGAATGTAATCTGCTGTACTATAGCTAACTTTATCCCTTAATTTTTCCAACTTTTTCTTTAGCGACAAATTTTCAGATACCATTTTTAAATTTAATGAGTATGGGCATTGAGTAGAAATCAAGCTTCCTTTAGCTAAAAGAGGGTATGTTGTGCTATATAACCCAAGAACGAGGGTAGACTTGAGCATAATTCTTCTGTTCATAATTATCCCTAATTGATTTAAAACTTATACACCGGTCTTCCGCCAATACGGCGTATTAAATCTTCTTCAGTTTTAGTTCCATCAAATTCACAATCGCTTCTTGGATGAGCGACGCAAATTATTACCCATCCTTCTGCAACTTGATCGTCGTCTAAAATTGATTGCCATTCTTGATCCACTTCTCCTGACGTTAACTTCATTACGCAACTGGTGCACGCTCCAGCACGACACGAATAGTTCCAAATTTTATTAGCTTCTTCCATTGCATCCAAAATGTACTCGTCTTCTGGGCAGTCGAATTCTACATCACCTTGGTCATAGTGATCCTTAACTTTAATTCTATAAGTTGTCATAAACGTCCTTTTAAAATTTACTTTATGCTAGCTATTACTACCAGTGATGCTGAACTCAGCACCACCTAAATAACTTATACGTTTTTGAAATTCATAGCAAATGATGTAGCTTTGAATTAAGCAACATTATGAAACTGTTGTTCTCCTAAAACTTGACCATTGCTCGATAAATTAACAGTAACAATATCAGTATTAATATCCCAAGAAACCGTATGATAGTTAACCTAACAGGCGGACATGTCAAGCACCTCGTCTATTTTGGTTTTTAAATAAGTCTTTCACAATCAAAAGAAAAACCTATTTACTACATGTCACTTAATGCTAAAAATCCACATCAACGTCTGATGATGATATTTCAAAGATAAAATGTTTGAATTTTGTACTCGCCCATGCCATATGCCTTTCTTATGTTGGGGTGAAAGAAAGGCTTTGATAGTTGAATTCGCTGTGGCTGTGGTGGAAGTTCATCGTCAGTTGATGACGATGGAGATTCATTGTCAGTGACTATTGAGAATGCTCCTGAATGGCTAACGCCTAATTACTCGAACAACAAAGCAACAATTGAAATCGCTACAAGCTTCTTTGATATTGGCGATTATGCCCTTGAGCTAGCGGTATCTGACGGGACAGAGAGTATTGATTATGTTATCAACGTTTCTGTTACAAATAACCCCGCAGCCTATACTAACCCGTCTTTCGAAGACATGACGTATCCAGTAACACTGCTTATCAATGAGACTGAACAAGTACACCTTTGGGATAATGGACTGGGCCTGCTTAAAACTCAGGAAAACCTTTTTTATGCACTGACGTGGGAAGCATCGGGTAATCATTTAGATGTGACCGCATGGCAGTCAGGAAGCATGAATTTCAATGCTAAGGAAACAATTAGTATTGAAGCTCTGGCCAAATCAGATAGCCAATTCAGAATAAAATACACAAAAGATGACGCAGCTTCTCAAACGCTAAACACGCTCGCACCCGAAACATCATCTGTATTGGAAAGTTCGGCTTGGGGACCGGTAAACGGAATATCTTCCCGGGCTATAGTGGTAAACGAGGAGGAGCAAACTGTAACCGGATGGTTTGACGCCACAGAATATTTTGAAGGGACAACTTCATCTTACCTGCTGGCCGTGGACGCTTCGTATGACAGTAATACTCATTCTTGGAACCTAAGTGACTTTCCACAAAGACAAACCTCTCAGCGTTTTGAAAATGCGGAATCTGGCTCAACGGAATCACTTACATTCAATATGGTCCCGATCAACATGGGAACGTCCTTTAAGGACAACGTTTTGTGGGTATTAAAGTTCGATTATTACTATGAGCTCGCAGATGGCTTCGAGGACATTACAGTTGAAGATTACACGGGTTTACAGGCGTTTCTAGATTCTGAACGTACACTGTACTTCTCTCAGACTATATTGACGGAAGTTGAATTTGCCCCGTTAAATGCAGGGGACCATGTCTATGCGAGTTTTAATGTTAATCAGGCTATCGATGGAAAAGACTACCGCTCTACCAGTGAGTTATCAGTCACATCAGACGGTGGTGAAGGTGCTCTGGTCTATTCTATTTTCGGAGATACAATCACCGAAGCTCAAATACCGGTTACTCTAAAAACTAACGGTTCTCAATTGACAATTACCGATGAAAATCAGTCGACTTCATACGGGCTATACCAAGACTTGCGGGGAAATCAGCTCATATTGAATCTGTCCTCTGTTGATGACAATGGGGCTAATTCCTACGATGTAAATTTTGTTGTTTTTAATTCAGAGCCAGAAACCGCTTACTCAATTTCAGATTATTCAGGTATATATCAGGAGATATCCTGGCCAGCAATGTTTACCAATTCGTTGCAATGGATTGGTGTATTTGAAAATGGTCGTATGGACTTGGCCAACTATTCGGTTCGCCCCGATTCTGAAGACAGGGCTCTGGATTATTATGAGTTTGATTCGGAGACTAGTTCATTAAATGCATTAGGTTATAATTTGGGGTGTGAATCAGTAGAGGCAAGAGATCTTCAAAGTTGTTTAGCGTTTTTAAACGACAACCCTGCGTATTCGTTCCACCATGCGCATTTATCGCTTATAAAATCTGAAGGTGATTTACTGTACGTTAAGTACAATTATACTTCCCACTACAACGAGAATACGGGTATCGAAGATTTTGCGTCTTCACGCGTTGAAGTTTGGCAACGGATTGAAGAATAAATCTATTCATAGTTTTGCGAATTAGTAATTAGGGAGCCAAGTGGCTCCCTAATTGTTATGACTTCCACTAGCTTCAAGAATCATTGACTATCACTATGATAATCTTCGAAGCGTGATTTTTGCCGATCTAATCAGCGTATCGTTCCATGTGTTATTGGGAATTCTTTTGATTGGCATGTAACCCCTCACTATTCGATATTTAGATGCATCCAACTACAGAGTAGCCTATTCACTTTTGACTTCGCCCTTTTTCCCTACCCAGTAAGCCGCAAATACGGCACCAGATAAGTTGTGCCAAATACTAAACAGTGCACCGGGTAAAGCGCTCGCGGCATTGAAATACTTTAATGCCAAAGCAACGCTTAAACCTGAATTTTGCATCCCCACCTCAATAGCGATGGTTCTTGCTATCACCGAGTCGTAACCCATTAAACGTGTAACGCCATATCCTGAAGACAGCCCAATAATGTTGTGTAAAACCACAGCGACAGCAACTAACCACGCGGATGACACCAAATTTCCTTTGTTTAATGCAACCACAATAGCAATAATCAGTAATATTGCGGCCATTGAAAATAGCGAAAACCATGGAGCAAAAGTGCTGATATAACGCTTTAGGAAGTGGTTGAGTATCATGCCCGCCGCCACTGGCATAACAATAATTTTAAGTAATGTAGACAACATAGAGACCGCCGGCACATCTACACTCTGACCAAGAAACAGCCATGTTAAAAACGGCAGCATGAAAACCGCAATCAAGGTAGAAATAAGCGTCATGCTTACTGAAATGGCCAAGTTACCTTTGGCTAAGTAAGCCATTACATTCGACGCTGTTCCGCCTGCCGTTGCGCCCACTAACATCATTCCAATCATATGTGCTTGAGACAACCCCAATGCCAAAGCAATCAGCCAGGCGGCAATGGGCATAATCGTAAATTGTATGGCAACACCGACAGAAACGATTTTGCGATAACACCATACTTGCCTGAAATCACGCCATGTCAGGGTTAAGCCCATTCCCAGCATCACTAACATCAACAAAGGAATGATCATCGACTTCAAACCGGTAAAAACGTCGGGGAAGCAGTACGCAACCACGCTAATGATCAGCGCCCAAACGGGAAAGAGAAGTGTAGCCATAAATTACATCGATAATACGAATAAACCGCTACTCTACCATTCATTATGGTCGGTGTTGATAGTTCGTCCTGTTGAGGTTTATTTAAAAGTCATGTGTTGACACAAGTAAAACCATACTATTCAATGAGTAACGCCAAAAGGGAGCAATAAATGCAAGGGTTACTTAAAAACAGCTTTGAGCTGATTTCACGAGATAATGAAGGTAGAAAAATTGTCATTGGTTGAAGCGCGGCACTCTGTGCTTTTGTTTTACTCTCTTGACAAGGGCTATACTCCAACGACTACCGACAATTACAATCAAGCTGTGGTGATAGCAGTACACAAGCCTTGTTCCAATTATTAGCCCAAAATCAAGCATCAGATTTGCGCCAGCCTGGTTTCATTGAAAACGCCATTATGGCGATAGAAAACAGCACACAAAAACAACACCTGATGCAAGCCTATAAATCACATCTCAATAACTTAGCAATGGGCTTTCATCAGAGCTTTGGTGAAGCGTATTTAGCCAAGTTGAATAGCTTGACCACCGACCCTGCTTTTCACAACAAAGTCAGTGATAAAGTTAAGCAACAATATGAAAGCCAAATAGCATGGCTGAACTACTTAATGCACTCGCAAAGTTAGCACAGCGCTCGGTCTAACTCCCCGTAGTTATCAACGTATCAGTAGGCTTAACATTGCGCATTAACACAATGCGTTCAAGAGTAAAAATGCCGTTGCACTTAACATAGCTGCGGCAGGTAGAGTAATGATCCACGCCATCGCTATAGGCTTCATCAACCCCCAGTTGGTTTGATGATTGACCAGCCCTATTCCCAAAACAGCGCCGATTAAAATATGCGTACTTGAAACGGGAATACCTAAGGTAGACGCCAACATCACAACGCCAGCAGCAGCAAGTTCCGCTGAAAAACCAGACGCGGGGTGCATAGTGGTTAAATTGCTACCCACCGTTTGAATAACCTCTTTGCCAATAAACCAAAGCCCCGCAATTAAAGCAACGCCAAAGGTAGCCATAGCAACGGTGGGAATGGCCGCTTGTGAACCCATTTCGCCGGTTCTCAACACATCGAGGATCGCCGCAAAAGGGC
This sequence comes from Alteromonas sp. ABE4_545, assembly GCF_056161325.1. Lineage (NCBI taxonomy): Bacteria > Pseudomonadati > Pseudomonadota > Gammaproteobacteria > Alteromonadales > Alteromonadaceae > Alteromonas > Alteromonas sp. ABE4_545. Next base: position 6,329 of record NZ_JBSWYY010000039.1, on the reverse strand, counting down.
CAATCGCATTGGCGATATCATTAGAGCCATGACTAAAGGCGAAGCCTGCTGCGGTAAACACCTGCATCCAACTAAACAGCAAAAAAGTGGCGCGATCTAAGGTGTTGCTTTTCAACGTTTTCGCGAAAATCGACGTGGCCATCCACACACCTGCAGCCACCATCCCCATAATGAGGTAATTGTGCAGCGTGTTTAGCCCTAGCTGCATGTTCTTCAACCCTTTGAACAACAGCATGGATGAAATAACCGCAGAGCCTACTGCAGCAATAATAGGAACCCAGTTTTCCAATGCTTTGTGAGCATCTACATTTTCGCGCTTGGCATTAATTTCATGCAGCTTGCGATAGTACTCAGACTCTAGATCTTCTGGTGAAAAATCATTTTCCAACATAACTTGCGCATCTCGTACCATAGTATTGGTATAAGAAATTTGTTGAATTTCGGTTAGGCGCTCAAAGGCTTGTTTATGATCTTCGTTAAGCAGTAAACGTTCTTGTCGAATCGATTCAAGCTCCGCAGAAGCATTGTCATTGTATCGAAGAATGTGTTTTTTGATTTGAAAATAGAGAAGGTAAGACGCCAGCCCGCCTAATAATGGAGACAGTACCCAAGACAGCGCAATTGTGCCTATTTCACTCCAATGAACTAACGAGAGTGCTTGCTCTGAGCCAGTTAGCATTACCCCTAAAGTGATCGAACTTCCTACAATACCGCCAATAATCGAATGCGTGGTCGATACTGGCCACCCTTTTTTGGTCGCAAAAAGCAGCCAGAAGGCGGCCGATACAAGCGCCGACATCATGATATAGACGAACTGAATTGGCTCAATAGGTACTGCCGACAAATCCACAATCCCTTTGCGGATTGTGTCAGTGACTTCTCCACCAGCAATTAACGCCCCGCTCACTTCAAAAATCGCCGCCACGGCGAGCGCTTGCTTAATTGTTAATGTGCCCGCACCAACACTGGTGCCAAAGGAATTAGCTACATCGTTGCCACCGATGTTGAATGCCATAAAAACACCAAACAAAGTTGCCAAGATGAACAACAATACGTGATTGTGATGGGTGTATCCCAACCCCCAAAATATGAAATACCCTGTGGTAGCGGCGAGTAGTACAGCAAAGGCTAAATTAATTTTCGATGATGATGTAGACAACACAACTTCCCTTTTAAAATAAGAGCTTTGGGAGATTCCCATAGCAGCAAGGAAACCATTTATCTAAGAAAAATGTATGAAGTTTTGGTGACAAATTAATGACATACCAACATTAAATAATTGTACTTATGCTTAGAAAGGTGAAGAATAGGCACTTACTGCCGATAAGGTTCTTTATTAACGAGAGTTTTTGTTGTGGATCAGGTTGTAACGTTGTCGACCCGCTATACTACGTTATTAATTCAACAATTTTGAATCATTTACGTTATTTTAAACACCGTACATGACATAAAGGCTCAGCGAAAAAATGTTCTGGACTATGTATAACACCATTGAACGCACGTTTTTCTACACCCTTTCACGGAAAATAATTGGGAATATCACCTTTTTATTTTTGTTTCAGATTGCCAGCTTTTACTTACTGTATCAGTACGCACACGCTGACGAAGCGAGCAAAGACAGCCTCGTTTCTGCTAGCTGGGTGTTGTTTTTTGTCAGTCTGGCAAGTTTCGCCTTTACCATCTTTTATCTCCATTACCTCATTGTTAGGCCAGTAAAAGCCTTATTAGATAAGTTGAATAATATTAATCACACGCAGGGCAATATAAACACGCACCTACCCGCGTTTACTCGCGACGAATTTCGCGACCTGTCTAATGCATATAATTTATTTGTTGATAATTTAAGTGAGTTAATGACCCAAATTTACTCACAAGCTCAGCAAGCCAACGACATGAATCAACAGGTTGCTACCCTAGTTAGCAGCACTTATGCCGATGCCGATAAACAGAAAAATTTGAGTCATCAAGTTGCCGAGTCGAGTAACAAAGTTAGCGCCAGTATTAATCACATTATTCAGCGTCTAGGCGGTGTAGCCGAAAGCAACCAACAAAATTTAGTGGGGGCAAACCAAGCGAATGAAGGACTGAACCAGTCGCATAAAAAAGTACTGCAAATTGGAGAGCTTTTGTCTCAGTTTGCCAACACGGTAAATGGTTTACAGCAAAATGCCGGTAACGTGCGCAACATATTGAAGATGGTTGAAGAATTTGCAGACCAAACCAATTTACTCGCCTTGAACGCCGCTATTGAAGCTGCCCGTGCGGGCGAAGCAGGCAGAGGCTTCGCGGTTGTTGCTGATGAGGTTCGCACCTTGTCTGCGAAGGTGGCAGACGCCACTCAGCAAATCAGTACCTTCCTAAACGATATGGAAAAACTGGTCGATGAAACGCAAAATGAGTCAGTTAAACTCATTGATGTATCGGAATCGATGCGCAACACCCTCACCAATACCAATGCAACATTTGATCAGCTCATTGCCGACTTTACTCGCAATACTTCAGAGTTTGAAGGAATGGCCGATGGTGTTGAATCACTGCGTATTCAATATGAGCAAGCGGAACATTCGGTTGCTGATATCACAAAATTAAGCGATCAGGTTCAACATCAGGTGAAGGCGGTGGATGAAAATGCGCAGGTAGCAAAACGACTCGCTAATTCAACCAGCGACAAGCTCGCCCAATTTGTTAAATAAGCATACAAAAAATAATTACACATCGTTTTTTACGCCCCTGATAACAGTGGCAGTATCAACCATTTGAAAAGTACACCCCACCTATGTGGGGTGTACTTTTATCTAGCCTAATGGGTTTATTTCCACGGTAACGTGGTCAAACTCGCAGTGATTTTCTTTGAGCAAGGCTTTTACTGTTTGCGCTTTTATCGCTGATTGTTCTTCGCCTACCACCAGTGAAACCATCAGCGCCTTGTGTTTGTCTGACACTTTCCAAACATGCAAATCTACAATTTCCGTTGCAGGTAACGACGCCAACAAATGTCGTACGTTTTCTTCTGCTTTCACATCGGCATTGCGGTCTAGCAAGATATGGCTGCTTTCCCCTATCAAACCATAGGCCCATTTAATAATCACCACGGCACCAACAATACCCATTGTTGCGTCTAACCATAACCAGCCTAAATACTGCCCAACGATAAGCGCTAAAATAGCAAATACCGACGTAAGCATGTCTGCCAACACATGGAAATACGCGGCTTTCATGTTGGAGTCTGAATGGTGATGATGATCATGGTGGTCGTGATGATCGTGGCTGTGGCTGTGGCTGTGGCTGTGGCTGTGGCCATGATGGTGATGATGCTCGTCGCCGTGTAACAAAACGGCAGAGATCACGTTCACAATTAACCCGATAACAGCAACGATAATGGCTTCTTTAAAATGAATATCATGTGGCGAAAAGAAACGCCCTACCGATTCCAATGCCATCATCACGGCCACTACCGCTAAGGCAACAGCACTCGCAAAGCCTCCTAACGACGTAACCTTACCCGTACCGAAAGAAAAGCTATCGTTATCTTTGTGTTTTTTCGCGTACCAGTACGTGAACATGGTAATTGCAAACGCCGCTGAGTGCGTAAACATGTGCCAGCCATCGGCCAACAAGGCCATTGACCCAAACGCAACTCCCGCTGCAATTTCAACCACCATGGTTACCGTGGTTAGAGCAAATACGGCGTTAACACGTTTTTCGTTACTTCGTGTATCGGCCGAAAAATCATGGCTTTGACGATATTGTGATAATTGTTCTTCTTGCATGAAATAATAAAAGTAATAGCAATAATTTAAAGCAGTAGCTTACCCCGCAACCACGGAAAAGCCAAGGTAACTCCCCCGTTGTCTAGCTGAGCAAATCTGCGCCATGGTCTAACTAAAATCGTAAAATTGCTTTACCATCACATATGTTATGTTATAACATTTTTAAGCATTAAATCGTTTACCATATCGTGTTTTGCTTTATTCCTTTCGCTGAATAAGGTCTACACGATGGCCAAAAAAACAATAGAATATTGATATCAATTATCGGAGTTTCGAAGAAAACATGCCGTCAACACAATCATACACTCTTTCTGCCTTAGCAATCGCCGTGTTAAGTCACTCACATGCTGTCTCTGCGCAAGCAAATAACAACAAAGATGACATTGAGCAAATCGAAGTTGTTGAACATCGACAGCCCTATCGAGGCGATATCCCATTAAAGTCACTACCCCAAGCTGTAGATGTCATTTCTGGACAATTCTTGAATGATCTCGGTGTAGAAGACTTTCAATCAGCCCTCGACTTCTCAACCAGTATCGCGCGCCAAAATAGTTTTGGTGGTTTGTGGGACAGCTTCGCTATTCGAGGGTTCGCCGGTGACGAAAACGTCCCTTCGGGTTACTTAATTAACGGCTTTAGTGTGGGCCGAGGTTTCAGCGGGCGTCGCGACACCTCGAACGTACAAACCATCGAAGTGTTAAAAGGGCCAGGGTCTGCGCTTTATGGCCGCAGTGAACCGGGCGGCACAATCAATATCATCACCAAAAAGCCCCAATTCGGTACAGAAGGCTACATTCAGGCTTCAGCTGGCAGCTACGATACTTACCGCCTAGAGGGAGATTTTACTTCTGGCCTGAGTGACACCGTGGCATTTCGTATCAACGGTGCATATGAAGATGCGGGCAGTTTTCGCGACACTGTCGAGTCTGAAAAACTAGCGCTCACTCCGTCGCTTTTATTTAAATTGTCAGATGCCACTTCATTGCTTTACGAAGGTGAAATTCTGCAACAAGAAGCCCCCTTCGACCGTGGGATCGTTGTTTTAGACAATAATTTCAACACAACCGACATTAGCACTTTCTTTGGTGAGCCGAATGATGGGCCGATGGAAATCGAAGCCTTTGGGCACCAACTTACCCTGAATCACACTCTCAACAACGATTGGAGCCTATTGGCTGGCGTTGGTTTTCGCGAGTCATCTTTTGAAGGCTATTCAACTGAAACCGAGCTATCTGCTGGTCGCCAATTACTGTTAACAGACGGCGAAACAGTCACTCGTCAACGCCGTTATCGCGATTACGATGCCGAAGACTTATCTGGTCGTATTGAATTAAGCGGCAATGTCTCAACTGGCGACATGGTGCACCACATTTTGTTGGGCGCAGATGCTTATGACTATCAGCTAGACCTCGACATGCAACGCTGGCGTGTAGCGTGGGGCGCGGGTGATACGACTTACTCGGTTAACTTGAATAATGTGGAATACGGCCAAGCAGCGCCAGACACATCACCGTTAACAAATACCACGGAAAAGCAAAAGAACTACGGCATTTATATTCAAGACCAAGTTGATTTGTCTGAGAGCTGGAAGTTTATGGCCGGGTTGCGAGTAGACAAATTCGACCAAGAAATTGTCAACCACCTTGCCGATACCACAACATCACAAGATCAAACCGCAACAAGCCCGCGTTTCGGCCTTGTGTATGACGGGTCTGAGCTTTACAGCTTATATCTCAGTTATTCTGAAGGATTCCGCCCTAACTCTGGTACCGACGCCGACGGCAATGCTTTCGACCCGGAAGAAAGTACTTCTTATGAAGCCGGTGTAAAATTTGGCGCTAAAGATGACAGTATCTCTGGTACTGTAGCGTTTTTCCGCGCTGAGAAGTCTAATATTCTCACTGCCGATCCAGTGAATTCTGGCTTCACTGCTGCGCTTGGTGAAGCAGAAAGCCAAGGTATTGAAATTGATGTAAAAACGGCATTGGGCGAAGATACCACGTTGTCGGTTGCGTACACGTACGTTGATGCTCAAACGTCTAACGACGTGACTAACTTTGATTGGGGCGTTGATATTCCTGCCGGAAGCCAACTGATCAACGTGCCGAAACACAAAGCTAACGCGACGCTTATTCACTATATGACAGTAGCCGGTAACGAAGCGAAAATCGGCGCGAATGTACTGTATGTAGGTGAGCGATTAGGTGAAACCATAGATCCAAACTATGTGTTACCTAGCTATACGCTAGTTAACCTTTTTGGTTCTGTTAACTTAACACCTGAGCTGTCACTGAGTGCTCACATCGATAACCTACTAGACAAAACCTATTTCTCGAATTCATATTCCGCACTATGGACACAACCCGGTACACCACGTACCGCTACGGTGAGTCTCAAATACGCGTTCTAATTCGTTGCAAAAAAAAGAAGGCACGCTGAGCGTGCCTTCTCAGATTGATGATAAACCCCTCTTTTTTCAGAGGGGTTTATTTTTTCTAGCAGCCGAAGGCTGCGATCGCGATATTTTTTATAGCAGCTTTATTGTTCGAGTGTTGGGTT
>NZ_JBSWYY010000038.1:0-28636 GCF_056161325.1 Alteromonas sp. ABE4_545 | reverse complement strand
AACCCAACACTCGAACAATAAAGCTGCTATAAAAAATATCGCGATCGCAGCCTTCGGCTGCTAGAAAAAATAAACCCCTCTGAAAAAAGAGGGGTTTATCATCAATCTGCCGCATTTATGCGGTTTTTTTGTTTTTCACACCTTTGAAACATAAAAACGAGCGTTTACTCGTTGAACCCAATATTCGTCGCGACAAAGCGCAAAGAATTCATTGCATCAAAAGTATACAAACATATATTATTATCAATATCTCTTAGCCAATCACCTTACTTGCCTCACAATTTTTGTGTGACATTGAAATGGAAACGAATTAAAGGTGGCATTTGGCCTTGCTACAACTCAGTATGTAGTAGTGTAAAAAGCGAATGGCACAAGGAGGTTGTGTGCTCAGTTTTTTTTCTCAAGGTAAAACCGCGACGGTTGTTTTATCTCTGTTACTTCTAATTTCATTTGGCTGTTTTGCACAACAGAGCCAAGGCGCACCCTCAACACTACAATTAACCGCAGAAGAACAGGAGTGGGTCGCTTCGCACCCTCAAGTGGCGATTGCCGCCACCAAAAACTGGCCCCCCTTTGAATACCAAAATGATAGCGGTCAATATGCAGGGATCAGTGCCGATATACTGCAGGCCGCGCTAAGTAAAGCAGGGTTGCGTGCGAAGGTCACGCTCGACGAATGGCCTATACTGTATCCACAGTTAATGGCTGGCTCGCTTCAAGTTTCGCCGTCGATGACGCCATCTGAAGCACGAGCCAACCATGTTCAATTTACTACGCCTTACCTCAAAACCCTGATAGGCATCTTTGCTGACAAACAGAATAGCCAAATTCATTCCATTGCCGACCTTGATCACCGCACTGTGGTGATTGAAAAAGACTACTACCTCGTAGAGCTAGTACGCGAGCAGTACCCGCAAATCCGTGTTGTACAGGTAAAAGACGCGCTCACGGGGTTAAAACAGGTGGCAAGTGGCGAAGCGGATGCTTATCTGGGCAATAATCTCGTAGGCGAATACCTGATAAACCGATACCTCAATAGTCGGTTGGCGCTTGTTGGGTTTCTTGACGACACTGAAATTCCATTAACCTTTGGGGTGACCCGCACTCAACCCGTATTGTTTTCCATTTTACAAAAAGCGCTGAATACCTTGTCGGTGCAACAAATTGAATCAATTCGCAATCGTTATATTCAACGCCCATTAGACTATCAAAGCCCCATTTTACTCACTCTAGAGCAGCAACGTTGGTTGAAACAACACAGTCATTGGCGATTAGGGGTTGATCCGCAATGGCTTCCTATTGAAGGTTTGTCAGAACAAGGTGAATACATTGGCGTTGCCGCTGAATACATGCGCTGGTTCAGCCATGTCCTTAATGTAAAAGTTTCCATAGATAATCACAGTTCATGGGATGACGTTATCGACGCATATGAGGCGGGTAATATTGACGTATTTCCAGCTATGACTCCCACACCGGAACGGCGGGAAAAATATTTGTTTACTCAAATATACCGCGCTATTCCCATGGTATTGGTAACACAAGACGACAGCCCTTTTATCAGTGGATTGGATGATCTCGCTGGAAAAACTGTCGCGGTAGTTGCCTCATACGTCTCTGGCGGATACCTACGTGCGGACTACCCCAATATTGTTGTCAAAGAGTTCGATACTCTCGGTGATGCATTAAATGCGGTAAGCCGTGGTAAAGCCGACGCGGCTTTCGATACATTATCCGCCGCTGGCTTCAATATTCGCGCGCTTGGTATCGATAATCTAAAAATAGCGGCGACCACACCTTATCGATTTGAGCTAGCCATAGGCGTACGCAAAGACTGGCCAGAATTGGTTGATATACTCAATAGAGCCCTAGAAACGCTGCCGCGCGAGAAAAGCCAATCCTTTTTTGACCAATGGGTTAATTTGCAAACCCAGGAAACGTTCAGTTGGCAACCTTACATTCAAACCATTTCTGCCGTTGTACTCATTGCAGTCATTGTGATTGCATTTGTGATGCGATGGAATCGAAAGCTAGCCAAAGAAGTGCAGGAACGTACTCGCGTAGAAGGGGTATTGCGCCAAATAAAAGGGGAGTTACAAGGGATTTTTGATGGCGCGCAATTAAGCGCCGTGATGGTTGACGGAACAAACCGCATTTTGCGTTGTAATGAAGCCATGTCAACCTTGTTTGAATTAGACAACCCCAGAGCACTTGTGGGGAAATCACTAGCTGATTTCATGTGGGATAAGCAAAAATTCGAACAATTTCATTCGGCCAATTATCGTCGTTTACTGGCTGGGCAAACCGTGAAAAAAGACCTTCGGATAAGAACACACAAAGGTGAATCTCTGTGGTGCTCATTATCAGGAAAGGTTATGGGTGGCATTCAACAAAATGCCGATGAAAAAACCTATTTATGGTTAATAGAAGATATTTCTGTTCGCCATAAAATGGAAATAGAACGCAAAAACCAGTTGCGTTTCCAGTCTGCACTCATAGACACCATTCCCAACCCCATTTTTATCAAAACACCGGATGGGAAATTTGTCGGCTGTAACCAAGCATACGAAACTGCCTACGGGGTTAATCGCGAACTGATCATTGATAAAACGGTGATGGAACTCGACTATATTCCGCTCGAAGATCGACAACGTTATCACGATGAAGACACAGAACTGTTGAAAAGTGGTGGTACTAAGCACCACGAACTCATTCAATATTTCGCAGATGGGAAACCGCATTACGTGCTTTATTGGGTCACCACCTTCAACTTATCTGACGATACCATTGGTGGCCTAATGGGCGTGATTGTTGATATTTCAGAGCTGAAAGAAGCGCAGGACAAGGCGGAGTTAGCGACTCGGGCTAAATCTGATTTTCTCGCTAACATGAGCCATGAAATTCGCACGCCTATGAATGCTATTTTGGGAATGACCCATTTGGCTTTATGTGCTGATGTCAGCCCTAAAGTTGAAGACTACCTGATCAACATCGACCAATCAGCCAATGCTTTGCTGAGAATTATTAACGATATTCTCGATTTTTCTAAAATCGAAGCGGGAAAATTAGATTTTGAGCACGTCACCTTTCGACTAGAAGATGTGTTTAAAGATGTTGGGCAACTAATTCAAATAAGCGCAGAAAAGAAAGGCCTGGAGGTTATTTACGATATCGATTCTACCATTCCTACTCATTTGATCGGCGACCCACTTAGGCTAGGGCAAGTCATCACAAATTTATTGAGTAATGCGGTGAAATTTACCGAGCAGGGGCAAATAACGGTATCGGTTAGGTTGGTACAGAAAAAACACAATAAAGCCAATTTGGCGTTTAGTGTGAAAGATTCGGGTATAGGGCTAACAGAAACACAAATAGCCGGCTTGTTTGAGTCTTTTTCTCAAGCCGACAGCTCAACAACACGGCGTTATGGCGGTACCGGGCTAGGGTTAGCCATTTGCAAAAAGCTTACCGCTATGATGAACGGCACAATTAGCGTTGAAAGTGAGTATGGCCACGGCAGCGAGTTTCACTTTACTGCTGAGTTAGACATTGCGGCTGATTCACAAAATACTCGCTATTTGAGTTACGACTTTTCACAGCTGAACGTGTTGGTAGTAGACGACAATGAAATTTCACGCATTGTTATTAGTAACGCGTTGCAGCAATTTGGTTGTCATACAGAGCTAGCCGATAGTGGGGAAGCCGCTTTATCCATTTTAGAGCGCGCTACCGCTCCGTTTGATGTGGCATTTATCGATTGGCGTATGCCAGGGTTAAATGGCCTACAAACATGCCAACGTATTAAACAAAACCCCCATATTAAAGACTTGCCGCAAGTCATTATGGTGAGCGCCTATAATCAAGAAGGTATTCTTGAAAATGGTAAAGACATTGGCGTTTCTGCGTTTCTAAATAAGCCAATCAGCCCGTCTACCTTATTCGACGCCTTAATCGCTGTAATTAATCAACAACCCCACGATGAAAGCACTGAAACAAGTATAACGCGTAACCGTCGGCTATCTTCACAACCGGCGAATTTAGCGGGATTACGAGTATTAGTTGCTGAAGACAATGCGATGAATCAAAAGGTCGCCAGAGAGCTATTGGCTCAAGCAGGCATAGCCGTGTTAATTGCAAATAATGGTTTAGAAGCAATACAAATATTGGAGCGAGAAACCGTTGATTGCGTTTTAATGGATATCCAAATGCCGGTTATGGATGGGTTTTCGGCGTCGCGTAAAATTAAACAACAGCCGCAATGGCAAGCGTTGCCTGTTATTGCCATGACCGCCAACGTGATGCAATCTGATAAACAAGCGTGTGAGGACGCTGGAATGATAGACCACATCGCCAAACCAATAGACCCATCAGCGCTATTTAGCACGCTCGCCACTCACGTTAATCGCGACTTTACCCCTGACACAGCGCAAGTAACTACCATAGGCGAGACAGAATTTACTCACCCGGTGTTAGATGCATTGCCAGAATTTGACACCCAAACGGCACTCTTACGAGTAGGTGGCAATGTACTGTCGTATATCGACCTCCTGCGACAACTCAGAGAAGATGAGGCACAGTCGGGACAAAAGCTCCTTAAAAGCGTACACGAGAACGACAGAGCAACACTGGCATTCGAGCTACATCGATTAAAAGGGGTGTCAGGTAACATTGGTGCAACGCCTCTATTTAATGCGGTTACTACGGCCGAGCGCCAGTTGGGTGAATCGGTATCTGATGCTGCAGAACACGTTCAGGTTGTCACAGTGGAATTGGAACGAACAAGAAACCAAATTGCGACAGCACTGACTTTTGAGCAACAACAAGAGAGGGTTGTTGATGGGTCGTTTACCGACACACTCAAACAACTTATTGAAGAAGTGAATACCTTTGACGTAAACAGTACAGACACATGCGCGCAAGCTATTTTACTCGCGCCTCCTCCTCAACGTGAAAACTTGATCGCCTTACGTACCGCGTTAGAAGCGTATGATTTTGAGCACGCTACGCAGATCATTACCGCATTGTCTGAGAATTTAGAAGGATAACTCATATGGAGCTGCAGAAAACCATCCTCGCTGTGGACGATACCCCAAGTAATATCAATGTGGTGAAAGGGGTGTTGTCGAGCCAATACAGTATTATGGCCGCCACCAATGGCCCATTAGCGTTAAAAATATTAGAGATGCATCAGCCAGATTTGGTGTTGCTGGATATTATGATGCCAGAAATGGACGGTTATGAGGTCTGTGAAAAAATAAAAGCCAACCCCAAAACCCGAGATATTCCGGTTATCTTTCTGACCGCCAAATCCGATCCTCATGACGAAGCCAAAGGGTTATCAATTGGCGCTATCGACTACATTACCAAACCTATATCTCCCGCTATTCTCAAAGCCCGAGTGCACAACCATTTGCAGTTGCAGGAAGCCAAAAACCAATTAGCTGCGCAAAATAAAACACTAGAACAAAAAGTGGTTGAACGCACACGCATGTTAGAAGAGATGCAAGATGTTGCAATGGTGTCAATGGGCGCACTAGCCGAATCTCGCGACCCAGAAACGGGGAACCACATTCGCCGTACCCAGTACTATGTAAAAATCCTTGCTGAAGCGTTAGAGCACCACCCTGATTTTAGTGAATTTTTCAGCCCGCAAAATATTACGATGTTGTATAAATCGGCTCCGCTGCACGACATTGGCAAGGTGGGTATCCCAGACAGCATTTTATTAAAACCCGGCAAATTAACAGACGACGAGTTTGAAATAATGAAACTGCATCCAACCATTGGTAGAGATGCGCTGTCAGCATCGAATATCAATATGCCAAGTGGGAATAACTTTTTGGTTTTCGCCAAAGAAATTGCATACAGTCACCATGAAAAATGGGACGGGTCAGGCTACCCATTAGGACTAAGCGGAGATGACATTCCCATTTCGGCACGATTAATGGCCATTGCTGATGTGTACGACGCCTTAATCAGCCGCCGAGTTTACAAGCCGCCATTTCCCCACGAAAAAGCTGTGGCAATTATTATGGAAGGGAGAGGCAACCATTTTGACCCGCGAATGGTAGACGCGTTTATTGAGGTGCAGCAACAATTTTTAGAGATTGCCACGGCATTTCAAGACTCAGAAAGCGACGTCGAGCAGGCTCATAATAAGTACACTGCGCCTTAATTCGCGCAGCGTAAACCTACTCGACACTGTTATTCGCTGTAGGACTAAACATTGAAATATTTATGCAAAAAAAGTGTAACAAAAAATACACCAATCATTCATTGATTTATAAAAAGTCAATAGTGAAAAAAAATTAACTTGATTGAACCATTTTCAACATTGGACTATCACAATATTGTGAGCAGGTAAAAACAACCCGGCACTCAAGAACGCTTAGGGAGCTTGTTATCCTGAATCACGTAGTTGGTAAAACCTAAATATTGAAAGAGGCTAATCAATGAAGAGACAGAAAAGAGACAAAATGGCTCGTGCCCACGCCAAAGGCTATCAAGCTGGGATCAGTGGTCGTTCTAAGGATAATTGTCCATTTCAAACTAATGAAGCAAAATCAGAGTGGTTAGGTGGCTGGCGTGAGGCCATCGAAGATCGTCACGCGGGAATGTCTTTTAAATAACCTCATAGGGTCGTTAAACTAAAAAGCCCCGCAGAGGTTCAGCGGGGCTTTTTACGTAAAAGTACTCGCTATTAGAAAGTACTGGTATCTTGGAATAATCCAACTTTTAGGTCTTTCGCGCTGTATATTTCGCGCCCATCAACTTCAACAACACCGTCGGCAAGGCCCATAAATAAACGGCGTTTTACCACGCGTTTCATTGTGATTTTATACGTCACTTTTTTAGCTGTTGGTAAAATTTGGCCAGTGAATTTCACTTCGCCTACACCCAACGCTCGCCCCTTACCTGGGCCGCCACTCCAACCCAAGAAAAAACCAACAAGCTGCCACATAGCATCTAAGCCTAAACAACCAGGCATCACTGGGTCACCTGGAAAATGACAATCGAAAAACCATAAGTCTGGCGCGATATCCAATTCAGCAATAATTTCGCCTTTGCCGTTTGCTCCGCCTTCTTCGTTAATTTTTACAATGCGATCCATCATCAGCATATTAGGGGTGGGGAGTTGGCTATTACCGGGTCCGAACATTTCACCACGGCTACAAGCCAATAAGTCTTCACGAGTGAAGCTGGATTGTCTATCTGTCATAATCTCTCTGTTTCATTGATTAAATTTCTAGCGCCCGTTAATTTAGCGAACACTTGTACGCTAAACAACTCCGAACAGTGAATTTTTTTCACATTTATGCCGTGATACACTCAAATGCAAATAAGCGAGGCATAGGCTGCTGATTCACATTAACTTATTCATATTACAAATTGGGCCAAGTTAAAAGCCTATCATGTTCATACTGTTGATATTGTGATAATAAGATGACAATCCAAAAGAAAAATCCTAATGCGAATGCTGAAAAGCAGCGCCGTTTCCGAGAGCGCCAAAAAGCCGCTGGCAAAAAACTCGTCAGAGGCTACGTAACGCCAGAAGCAATGAAATGCTATGAAGAAATTGCCGAAAAAACTAACTGGAGCGACAGTGAAATTCTGTCAAATGCGATACGTCTTACCTTTGCGGCATACAAATGTGGCCAGATAAAACTGTTAAACGAATGGCTAAAAGATCACGACAAGTAATATTATCGCGCAGCTTGAGCGCGACTGGGGCTGGTTGGTAAGGTGTGCACTTTTAGAATGCGCTGGGCTTCTTGTTTAACGTGTGTGTTTTCTCGAAACGCCCACAGTTCTTTTCTTGCTCGGCGCATGGCAATATCGATATCAATGAAAGGAGCAGGGTAGCCAAGCGAGTCTGGCAAATTGGCAAACGCCTTATCCATAGCGGTCATCGCCCAAGGCTGGTGAATAAAAGCAGTGGGTAGCGCAGCAAGTTCGGGCACCCATTTGCGAATAAAATCGCCGTCTGGATCTTGTTGTTGTGACTGTTTCAGCGGGTTGTAAAGACGAATAATATTGGTGCCGGTCAATCCTGCTTGCATTTGAATTTGGGGATAGTGAATACCTGGCTCAAAATCGAGAAACTGTTGTGCTAAATGCACCGCTACTTTTTTCCAGTGTATTCGCGCCAAATGGCAAGCCACGCTGACCAGCATGGCACGCATCCTAAAGTTTATATAGCCGGTTTGAATTAACGCACGCATACACGCATCAACAATAGGAATACCTGTATTGCCGAGCTTCCAACGTTCAAACAATGCACCGTCGGCATCCTCCCATTCAAATTTAAGATAAGCTTGATTCAAGGGGCGATGTTCAATGTCGCATTCAGACTCAAATTTCTGAATAAAATGACAGTGCCACTGTAAACGTGAACCAAACGCTGAGAAGGCGCGGGACCAAGGTTGCTGAGTGCGATAGTACTGTAGTTGTTGATACACCTGGCGTACCGAAACGTTACCCCACGCGATGTAGGGAGATAAGCGACTGCAACTTGTTCGCGATAACGTCGGTGATGAAATATGCTGCTGATAATATTGCGCGCGTTGTTGATAAAAGCCCTTCATCAGATGCCATGCTCTGCGCTCACCCCCAATCAAAAATGCGCCATTGGCAGGCCGAGAAAACGTGTATGCCATATTTGCGAGAGCCGAATGCTGCCAATGTAACCAGTTTACCTTTGATAGCTCGATATCTTCGCACTGCGCCTGCATGGTTTGGCTCCAATAGCGTTGCCAGTTTTGTCGGTGAGATAACCCACGAATAACGCCATTAACAGGTAGTTCTACCCAATTAATATTCCTTTTATTCAACAGCTTTTGTATTTGTTTATCCCGCTGATAGCTGCTTGCTAGCCCAACTTCTTGATGACTGAAAATAGCGTTTATGATGTAGTGCTGCGAAACAAGTGCAATGGCGTCAAAAAATGCCCCTTGAACACACAGTACCGACGTCGAATAAGGTAAAAGCTGAGAATTGAGGTCATCAATAGATTGCTGAATAAATTCATGATGACGGGCTGAATAATGCACATCTGCCATTAATTCTGGGTCAAAACAAAAGCACAGCAAGACGGGCAGCCCTTCAGCCGCAGCAGCTTTAATTGGCGCATGATCTCTGAGCCTCAGGTCACGCTTCAACCACACTAGATTAACTAGGGTAGCCATGACCGGATGAATATATTGTCTGGGTCGAACTGTTTGGTCTGCTTGTCGATATTAAATTCTCGCTTACCCCGTGGGTCTGCACCCACACCAGCAAGGTATTGCCAATTGCCGTAATTGCTCGCGACATCATAATCAATAAGATGCTGTTCAAAAAAACGGGCGCCTAAACGCCAATCTTGCGCTAATTGGTTTACCAAATAACTCGCGGCGATTTGCCGCCCTCTATTCGACATATAACCTGTTGCAACCAATTGGCGCATCAAGGCATTGACAATAGGGGCATCCGTATTGCCCTGAGACCAAGTGGTAAAGTGGGCTATTCCTTGGCTTACCCCTTGGTTTTGTTTAACCCCCGATAGCGCAAACCATTGCGGCCCGTGTTTTATCTGTTGCCAATAGAAAAACTCGCGCCACAGCAATTCAAAATACAGCCAATAAGTCGATTCATTAGCCGTGTGGTCGGCTTCAAACCGCTTGATAGTTTGGTACAAACGTCGAGCTGACAAACTCCCGTTTGCCAACCATGCCGAACACTTACTGCTGAACTCCCATCCGTCTAATTGATTGCGGGTTTGTTTGTACGTTGTTGCCAAGTCGGGATTCGAGAAATAGGTGTTAACATGTTGAAGTGCTGCTTTCTCGCCGCCGAAGAATTGATACGACACCGCGCGCTCACAGATTGCTTCCACAGGCATGAGAGTGTTTTCGGCCGAAGAAAGAGGAGGAGGAAGGCTCGCTGTGCGCTCCTTTGCCACCGAAGGCTCACTAGTTTTCTCTATTACTTTACGAAAAGGGGTGAACTGACTAGGCATGTCGGTTGTTGAAAACGGAAGGGATGCTTCAGTAAACAAACTGTGTGCACTGTGCGTAGCAAAGTTAACATGACCAAAACGCGACTTTAATTGAAGTAAGTCTTGGCGTTCGTTGTAACCATGATATTCAGCACACCCTACATGCGTGACACCGTTTTCTTCAATATATCGGCTAACAATAGAGAGCCAATTGCCTTCTTCGAACACTAAATACTGGCCCAGTTCGTTCAAGGAAGAATTTAACGCAGTGAGTGATTGCAAAGCAAACTGTCGTCTGCACTCACTAGTACTCACCACAGCAGAATGGGGCGTAGCAACGTACAGACAAATTAGCGACGTTACACATTCAATCAGCGCCTGTAACGCTGGCATATCATCCAGTCGAAGGTCGTGCCTGAATACAAACAGGCCAATGTGATTTTCTGTTTTCATGCGCTGTGATACGCAAAGCAAATAAATCTAGATTAAAATAAATCGAATTTTGGAAAATAACGTAATCACTTAGCGCATAGGAAAAAAGTAGGACGCATTGTGACCAATAACAAAACCTTAGTTTGGTTTAGACAAGATTTAAGAACAAAAGACAACCCAGCACTGGACTATGCCTGTGAATTAGGCGATATCATCCCTGTATATATTCTCGATACCGATTGTGACGAACAATTTGCCATGGGCAGCGCGAGTCGGTGGTGGTTGCATCATTCTTTAGTGGCATTGAATAAGGCGCTATCTGGCAAATTGTTAATTCGACAAGGTAACCCAGCAGAAATCCTCACAGCGCTGGTGACCGAAACGGGTTGTAACGCAGTGGTGTGGAACCGGTGTTACGAACCATGGCAAATAGCCAGAGACAAGTCACTAAAAGCGGCGTTGTCAGCATTGACCCAAGTGAAAAGTTTTAATGCGTCGTTGTTGTGGGAACCAATGAAGGTACTCAAAAAAGACGGCACTCCGTATCGTGTGTTTACCCCGTACTACCGAAAGGGCTGTTTGGTGGCAGAGTCTCCGCGTTATCCATTACCCCAAGCAACGCCAAGGTTTGCGCAGCACTCACTCGCTCTAGGTGAGGTAGAAGAACTTGCTCTCATGCCGAATATTGCATGGTACACAACAATGGAAACAGAGTGGGAACCTGGGGAGGATGGCGCGTGGTCGCACCTTAAAACGTATTTAAATGATGCCGCCCTGCAATATAAGTCCGATCGTGACGTGCCGTCAGTGAGCGGGACAAGCCGTTTATCACCGCACCTACATTTTGGCGAAATTTCGCCGCATCAAGTGTGGTACGCAGTACAAGAGAAGTTTGGTGGTATGGACAATGAGCATATCGATTGCTTTTTGTCTGAGCTAGGTTGGCGTGAGTTCAGCTACTACTTGTTGTATCACTTTCCAACACTGCCTGTTGAAAACTTCAATGACAAATTTAACCGCTTTCCCTGGCGGCAAGACGAAGCGGCGTTATCGCGGTGGCAGCAGGGACAAACAGGGGTACCCATTGTTGATGCCGGCATGCGCCAGCTATGGCAAACCGGTTATATGCACAATCGAGTGCGTATGATAGTTGGATCTTTTTTGGTTAAAAACTTACTTTTAGATTGGCGTTTGGGCGAGCGATGGTTCTGGGACACCTTGCTCGACGCCGATCTCGCTGCAAACAGTGCGAGCTGGCAGTGGGTAGCGGGTTCAGGCGCTGATGCAGCACCGTATTTTCGTGTTTTCAACCCCGTATTACAGGGCGAGAAGTTCGATAAACAAGGCGAATACGTTAGCCAATATTGCCCTGAGTTGCGTAAGTTACCGCCTAAATATATTCATCAACCTTGGCAAGCGCCAAGCCATATATTGCAAGCGTGTGGTATTACATTAGGGGTTGAGTATCCCGCACCTATCGTCGACATTAAAGCCTCCCGACAACGGGCGTTAGATGCCTTTGCTACCACCAAGGAGCAGCCCTAAATGGGAGCGCTACGATTGATCTTGGGCGACCAACTAACTTTGTCATTACCGAAATTACGCGACTGTAACAAAGATACAGACGTTGTCTTGATGGCAGAAGTAAAAGAAGAAGCCACGTATGTAAAACATCACAAAAAGAAGATCGCGTTTATCTTTTCGGCTATGCGGCATTTTGCACAAGAGCTTGGCCAGCAGGGCTATAAAGTCCACTACGTGAATTACGACGCACCTAACAACAAGGGGAGCTTAGTTGAGGAGGTCGACGCGACTTTACAGCAATACGCATTGTCCCAAGTCATCGTGACTGAGCCGGGTGAATACAGGCTCAAACACGCAATGCAGCAATGGGCAAAACAGTTGTCTACACCTGTGACCATACTCGATGACACACGCTTTATCGCATCGCTACAGGACTTTGCCGACTGGGCTAAGGGCCGTAAGCAATATCGCATGGAATATTACTATCGTGAGCTACGAAAGCGCACAGGATATTTAATGGAGGGGAAATCGCCCATCGGCGGCCAATGGAATTACGACGCCCAGAACAGGCAACCTTTTCCTGACGACATCACAATTCCGGCACCGACACAGTTTGAAAAAGATGAGATCACAATGTCGGTGTTGTCTCTTGTTGAGCACCATTTTGACGAGCATTTTGGAGACTTAGAACCGTTTAATTTTGCTGTAACGAGAGCCCAAGCCTTGGTGGTGCTGCAACATTTTATTGAACAACGTCTGCCGCGTTTTGGTGATTATCAAGATGCAATGAAACAAGGTGATCCATGGCTCTTTCATTCTCACCTGTCATTTTATATCAATACAGGCTTGTTACTGCCCGACGAAGTGATAGAAGCAGCAGAATCCGCCTATTTTAGTGGAGAAGCCCCGTTAAATTGTGTAGAGGGCTTTATTCGGCAAATTTTAGGGTGGAGAGAATACATTCGCGGCTTTTATTGGCATTTTATGCCGACCTTGTCAGAGCAAAATTACCTACAAGCCACACGGCCACTGCCCGAGTTTTTCTGGAACACCCACGCAAACATGAACTGTTTACGCCAGTGTTTTAATGACACCAAGAAGTACGCTTATGCCCACCACATCCAGCGCTTAATGGTTATTGGCAACTTTTCATTATTAGCAGGGCTTGACCCTCGCGCTGTGAATGAGTGGTATTTATTAGTTTACGCTGACGCATTTGAATGGGTTGAAATGCCTAATGTTCAAGCCATGGTTTTATTTGCCGATGGAGGCAAACTCGCCAGTAAACCTTACATTGCAAGTGGTGCCTACATAAACAAAATGTCCAACTACTGTCAGCAATGCCACTACAGTGTTACCAAGAAGGTAGGGGAGAAAGCGTGCCCCTTTAACTATTTGTATTGGCATTTTCTGATCACCCACAAAGATAAACTCAAAGGTAACCCACGATTAAGCATGCCTTATAACACGTTAGGGAAAATGTCCGAGGCGAAACTCACCGAGATACAAGACAGTGCAGTGAAATTTTTTGCCGAACTCGATGGTGACGCAGACGGTTTGTTTTAGATTAACTTATCGTTGCGTAAAGTTTTCGTAAAGCTGCAAGGCGAGGATGCTTTATTCGGTTTCGCGTAACCACTTAAGACATTGATTTTAATCGTAATGCCCTTATAACACCATGCACAGTCGCAGTTGATAATTATTAGTCAACTCAGGTTAATATATGATACTTTACTCACTTGTGACATGGATGAACAAGAAAGGCGTTTGTGAAAGCTCTTTTTATAATGGTGTTGTTGCTGTTAAGTAGCGGAGTCTACGCAGAAAAACTGGTGTCTGCGGTATCCCCAGAATTCCCCGATGGGCTTCAAGCTCAGTACATTAAATATATCGCCAGAGAATTACGTACTGAACTAAAAATCCTAGAGATGCCCTATGCTCGGCGAGTAAGAGAACTTGAGCAGGGTACGATTGATATGATGGTAGGTGTATCGAATTTCCTTCCTCTCGATGGCACCGCCGTAGCGCGTTTACATACCCCTTACGAATCATTGGCGATATCACTTTACGTAGCGAAAGACGCCCCCGATATAGCCACAGTAGAAGCGCTTAACCACGCTATTGTCGCGGTAACTCGTCATACAAGCAAAGTCGACATTTATGCACAAATAGCAGATGAAAACCGCGTAGAAGTGTCTTCGCTTCAGCAAAAAATAGAATTGTTACTAAAAGGGCGCGTACAGGCGTTTTTTCATGTTCAGGAAAGTGCCGAGTTGTTTATTGATGATATGACGCTGCGAGAGAAAATTAAACGCGCGACATTACAGCCTTCACAAAAATTTGAACAGTACATCGCCATAAACAAACATTCGTGGTTATGGGACCACAAAGACGAAATAGCCGAAATAGTAGAGAAGGGCGTAGCAGAAGGCACTTTTTTAGCGATAAGAACACAGTATTACGCAAGAAAAGAAGCTGAAAATAAAACTAACGTTGCAAACAGAAGTAAAACTAACACCAACTCATAAATGAAAAAGGCGCTTAGCTAAACAGCAAAGCGCCTTTTTTACAACTCAGTACAAAGCGAAGCGTTACACTTTAAATCGTCCGACGTTTTCTTGTAAGCCGTGTGCGATATGCCCCACTGAATTGCTCGCATCAGATGTAACAGACACAGTCGCCACTGCGTTTTGGCTTAGCGAATTTAGTTCTGAAATATTATTGTTAATTTCATCAACTACCTTACTTTGCTCTTCCGTTGCAGTTGCAATCTGATAAATCATTTCATTGGCTTGCTGCACGGTATCATTGGTTTTCTGTAGCGACTCGGTAAGGGTTCCAGACTTTTCAACCACCGCGCTCACTTCAGAAGAGCCCTTATCGATTGCCGACACAGCCTCGCTTACGCCTTGTTCTAGGCCACCAAGCATGCGGTTAATGTCTTCGGTAGACTGTTGGGTGCGGCTGGCAAGTGTGCGAACTTCATCAGCAACAACAGCAAAACCACGACCTTGCTCACCGGCACGCGCCGCTTCGATTGCCGCATTAAGGGCGAGTAGGTTGGTTTGGTCTGCAATATCTCTGATAACGTCGAGAACCGCGACAATACTCTTAGATTCACTCGCCAGCTTGCTAATAACTTCACTCGCGTGCTGAATAGATTGAGAAAGCTGGTTAATGCTAGTCACTGAGCTTTTAACAACACCCAGAGAGCTTGTACAAACGTCTGAAGCCGATTGGGTGTTAGACAGTGCAGATTGACTATTTTGCGCCACTTCATGCACAGAGTGGCTCAACTCATTAACGGCTGTCGCAATTTGATCTAGGTTACTGCTTTGTTCAGTAGAAATGGCGTTGTTTTTCGTCGCAGCATCTTTGAGCTTAGCTACAGCGCCATCCAAACTGCCTGCATCGTGTTGAATACCAAGAATCAGCGTTTGTAGGTTTTCCATAAACTGATTAAACGTTCTGGCGAGAGTTGATAATTCATCGCGTCCTGACTGGTCTAGGCGACTTGTTAAGTCACCATCACCACGGCTGATGTCGCGCATTACTTCAGTTAACGACGCTAGGCGGTTGGTTACCAATTTAGGACCGAATACAATCGCCAACACACTCAAAACGATAACAACGATAATCAGCACAATTAAAATTACGCGCTGACGATTTCCCGCGGCTGTTGCTTCCGCCGTCACGTCATCCGCCTTATTTTTTACTTTTTCGCCAATCACGTCGTAGTGGGAGCGCAAACGTTCAAATAGAACTTGCACTTGATTGGCATTAAGAGAAGCCGCTTCGGCGACTTTACCTTGGTTAACGAGGTCAAAAACTTCAGCTGCACTGCTGTGCCAGTTTTCATAATCTTCATCAAATTTAGTCACAGAACTTAGCAACTGAGGGTATTCACTCATTAAACGCTTTACCTGATTCATTCTATCAAGGGCTTGCTGTGCGTTTTCTTCGAAGATCTCACGGAAGTTTTTATTTGCGCTTAATCCCATCTCTCGACTAATAATTAACCCTTGTGTTGCGTCAAGTGCTTGATAAAGATCGCGGTCGGCGTTGAGGGCTAAGTTAATTGAATTGATAAATGTCGTCGACAATATTTGAGCATCATTAGAAAGGCGTTTGCCACTCGTCATGCTAAAAACACTGACTACTATCACCATCAAACCGATGACCAAAAGCGGGATGGCAAATTTGGTGCGGATCGTCAAATTGCTAAAGTCTGTCATTACAACTCCAAAGAACGTGCAAAACTGCTGTCGGAGCACGCTAATTTATTAAGAATATGATACATATTGAATAGTCGTTTTTAGTCAATTTGCCAACTAAAAACCATTGTTTCATATCAATTAGTCAAGATTTTATCATCGTTCGTTGAAAAAATGGCCGTTATGGTCAACGTTTAGTGTATACGCGGTTCTTTCCCGCCTCTTTTCGATGGAACATTCATGAAAAATCGAGTACTGCTAGTTGATGATGAGGTCAACATTTTACACTCTTTTAAGCGCAATCTAAGAGGCCATTTTGAATTTGATTTAGCAAATAGCGGTAAAATTGCATTAGAGATGATGGACACCACCCAGTACTCGGTGATCGTTACCGACATGCAGATGCCGGAAATGAACGGCGTTACTTTGCTACAACAGGTGAAAGAACGTTACCCCGATGTAATTAGGATCATGCTTACAGGTAATGCCGACCAACAAACAGCCATTGATGCGGTAAACGTTGGCGATATATTTAAGTTTCTTAATAAACCTTGTTCAACCGACCTGTTAAAATCTGTTATTGATGACGCTTTCAAACAATACAACTTGGTTGTTGCAGAAAAGGTGTTACTGAATAAAACGCTGAAAAGCGTAATTAATGTACTTAACGAAGTGCTGTTTTTAGTTAACCCCGAGGCAACAGAACACAATT
Source organism: Alteromonas sp. ABE4_545 (assembly GCF_056161325.1). Classification (NCBI taxonomy): domain Bacteria; kingdom Pseudomonadati; phylum Pseudomonadota; class Gammaproteobacteria; order Alteromonadales; family Alteromonadaceae; genus Alteromonas; species Alteromonas sp. ABE4_545. Next base: position 11,781 of record NZ_JBSWYY010000038.1, on the reverse strand, counting down.
CAGAACTCAAACGACACATGCTCAATTTGCGCAAAGCCTTGAACCTCAAAAGTTCGTGGAGTTTTGAACCCATGATAGAGCTGTCACAGCTCGGTAGTATTATTTTCCCTAAATACTTTGTTGGCGAGGGGAAAGGGCTGTCTCAAGAGGAACTGCAATTGTTTGAGCAGCATCCTTGTTTAGCGTATGACTTGATAAGAAAAATACCGCGTATGGAATCTATTGCAAACACGATTTTATACCAAGAGAAAAGCTTTAATGGCGAAGGTGTTCCTCACGACCATGTCTCAGGCAAAGATATTCCCATTGGCGCTCGCATGCTCAAGGTTGTGCTGGATTTCCTTAAGGCAAAATCATTAAACCTCGACGACGACAAAGCCGTCGACACATTAGACTCTCACCCAGAACGCTACGACCCCAAGATACTTGAAGCCTTTAAGAAAACACTCGAAATTGAAGAGCAGAAGCGCACAGTAAGTCTCAAGGATCTAAAATTAAATATGATCCTCGTCGAAGATATAAGAACGAAACGTGGGCAGTTAGTCGCTAAAGGCGGGCAAAAAGTCACTGAATCGATGCGGCACATCATTGACCATTGTGTGTCGAATGGCGCCATAAGTGGCGCTGTTGCAGTAACGATTATGGAAGAAGAGCCTGCTGATCCGTCGTACCCGTAGCAAGCAGACCTCACGTAACATCCTCAAGGTAACAATGACACAACATTCACTTGGCAAATAAACCGAGGTAAACCGTGGATATTTGGCGTTTTTCATTCCCAGATGCAAGTAAATTCACCGTTATAACAGGCGAGTACAATTACTTTATTGTCGGCTTGTCGATTGCGGTATCAACCTTAGCTGCCTTTGCCCTTATTACCGTGTTTCAGCGAATGTGGGAAACCAACACTATCGCCACCAGAAAACAATGGCGGCTATTTGGCTGCGTGGTATTTGGTTTGGGTGTATGGGCGATGCACTTTACCGGCATGTTGGCGTTTATGTTACCGACAAAAATGGAATTTAATGTGCCTATTACCGTGTTGTCTGTATTCCCACCTATGGTCGCAACGCACTTCTCAGCGAAACGCATTGCCACACAGCAATTCACTCCGGTGAATATTCAGCTAAGCGCGCTGTATTTAGCCCTGGGAATTGGGTCGATGCACTTTGTGGGTATGGAAGCGATGGAAATGGACGTGCTACTCCGGTATGACTTAGCACTGTTTATTTTATCTATTTTTACCGCACACATACTTGCCGTTGTTGCTATTTATCTGGTCACTTATTTACATAAGCATCAAGATTCTCGTCTCGTTATTAATGTCGCTTGTGCCTTCATAATGGGGTTGTCTATTGCTGGCATGCACTATGTTGCAATGAAGTCGGCGCACTTCTTCTTGCCATCGAATGCCTCAATATTACCTATGCAAATGAACGACAATCCAGTGATCATTGCGATGGCAATTACCACCATGGTGTTCGTTATTGTGGCAACAACGATATTGGGGTCTATTTTTGACAAGCGTTTACAAGCCGCTGAACACACGGCAAAAGTCAGTGCGACACGTGAAAAAGATATCGTGGAAAACCTTGCTGATGGGCTACTCATACTGGAAGAAAATGGCGATGTAGTGAGTATGAACTCCATGGGGGTTTATATGTTTCAATACAAAGATACAGACAAAATTACCATTACTTCATTAATTCCGTCTTTCGATATGGCTCTGCTCAATAAGGGCGTGAATCAACGCGGTAGTTCGATACAGTTTGAAGGCAAACGACAAAATGGCCATGTGTTTCCTGTAGAAATCAGCATAAATGCCATGTCTTATGTGCCCAATACCGCCCAACTTTATAATTGTGTTGTAAGAGACGTAACTAGTCGAGTGGAGCTTGAAGACCAATTGCGTCAAGCGCAGAAATTAGAGTCTATCGGTCAACTCGCGGCAGGTATTGCTCACGAAATCAATACACCTACCCAATACGTTTCAGATAATGCGTTTTTCTTACAAGATGCATCTAAAACCTTTATTCCGATATTAACACTTGCCCAGCGTATCGCGTCAAAAGAGAACGGCGAAGACGAGGACATAGCAAGGCTCTCGTCAGCAATAAACAGTGGAGACATCGACTTTTTAATAGAAGAAATACCTTTGGCACTGGAGCAATCGGTTGAGGGTTTACAGCGAATCAGCAAAATAGTGAGCGCTATGAAGTCATTTTCTCATACTAGTGGTGTGGCAATGCAACACGTGGACATTAGTGAAGCGATTTCTTCAACCATTATCGTTGCTCGCAGTGAATGGCGGTATGTCGCCAAGCTAACAACAGACTTTGACCCAAGCATGCCACCTGTAATGTGTTTAAGAGATGAATTTAATCAAGTGATATTAAACTGTATAGTAAATGCAGCGCATGCCATTGAAGAAAAGTTCGGGAAAGACGAGGAGGCTGGCGGTAGCATCCTAATCGCTACTCAATTTATCGACAACGCTGCAAGGGTATCGATTTCGGATAACGGAATAGGCATGTCAGAGAGTGTTAAAAATAAGATATTTGATCCGTTCTATACAACTAAAGGGATAGGTAAGGGGACGGGCCAAGGCTTGAGTATGGCGTATGCTGTTATAGTAGAAAAGCATCACGGAAAAATTGAGGTAGACAGTACACCAGGCCAAGGCACCAGTTTCACTATTATCTTGCCAATTGAACAGCCGCAAACCGGCATTTCTTAACAGGAATCGTTAAATGAAAGTGTTGTTTGTTGATGATGAAAAAATGGTGCTCAGCGGGATTAAACGAGCGCTTTATCGCACCGGCTGGACATTAATGTTAGCCACTAGCGCCAAAGCAGCACTTGCTATGATGGAAAACGAGACGTTTGATTACGTTATCTCGGATATTCGCATGCCTGGTATGGATGGCGTTGAATTTCTCAATATTGTTACAGAATCCTATCCACAAACCATTCGAATGGTATTGTCTGGCCAAGCTGATCAAATGTTAGTTTCACAAATTGGTTTTGCCGCTCATCAATGGTTTTCTAAACCTTGCGATCACGAAGATATCATCAGAAAAATTACCCACTTTGAATCCATACGCCAACAATTACCCGGCGACGAAATAAAACATGCAGTAGGAAAATTGAGAACGTTACCGGCTCCGCCTAAAACCTTTTTAGCCATTAAAAACCTGATGGAAAAGGGCGCTTCGGTGGCTTCCATTGGAAAAAAAATCAATGAAAACCCCGCCATTAGCGCTAAGTTAATTCAAATTGCCAATAGCGCATTTTTTAATTTGGGTAAAAACGATGTTGCTAAGGTGGAAGAAGCAATCGTCCGACTCGGGCTAGATTTAGTCTCAGATATTATCGTGATTGCCGAACTCTACACTGATATAGAGCCATTACCGGGTTTCAATCTTGAACAGGCCTTTTCTAATAGTTTGCGCGTCGCGCTATTAGCGCGTGAATTGGTAACAGAGCAAGACAAAGGAATGACGAATTTAGCGGGCTTACTCCATAACATCGGACAGTACGTTATGTGCCATTTAGCGCCAGAAAAAGTCGCCCAATATATTGACGAAAAGCGCCATGCCACAGACATTTTGGCGTTAGAATCAACACTGTTCCACACCACAAATTACCAATTAGCCGCTTACTTATTGCATCTGTGGAATTTTCCATATCAGGTGGTTGAAGCTATTTTATTTGCTCAGTCACCCGACGATATGTTGTCTTTCTCCAACGAGAGTGTGCCTCCTTGTGTTGCTATCTATATCGCTATTTCGCTATTGGAGAACACAAGTATCGACCCAGAAGTCATCGACTACTTCAATTTAAAAGACAACATTGACGCACTAAAAAACAACCAAGTTAGTTCGGTTTAATCTCTGCACTGGTCTCTACCACAATCAATTGCACTTTTGATTTTTGTCACCGTTTAAATATTGATAACAGGTGGTAAATTTAATCGTCATCATGCAATATGTAATATTGTATGAATAATGTGTTATTGAAGGGTTAAAACAGTGGTTAATAAAACCGGAATTTCTAGCATTGTATTTGCACTTAGCATCACGTCACCTATGGCAATGGCCGCATTACCAGCAACAATTAGCGGGCCCGATGGCGCACTAACGGTTAATGTAGACCTTGAGAAAGGCGTACCGATATACACAGTGAAATACAATGGGCAAACCTTTATTGAAAAGTCAGCTTTGGGTTTAAAGTCTAGTATTGGCGACTTCTCACAAGGTTTGCACCATGTAAAAGACAGTACATCTTCGGTAAAAGACGTCTACACGTTGGATCGGGCAAAAGTGAGCCATGTTGACTATGAGGCTAATCGTCTGGTCACAGAATTTGCTAATGAAAACGGCGACACTATCACCGTGACTTTTCAAGTAGCCAACAATGATGTGGCGTTTCATTACACCATTACATCGGCCAATAACGCGACACACGCACAAATTTTAGAAGAGACAACAAGCTTTAACTTGCCTGATAAAGCAACCACGTTTATCACACCACAAGCCCTACCTATGACGGGTTGGATGCAAACTAAGCCGAGTTATGAAGAACCTTACACCTACAACGAAGCGTTAGACACTCCGTCGCTGTATGGGGTGGGGTACACCTTTCCTGCTTTATTTAAAAATGCAGACAAGGGCTGGGTTTTAGTGTCTGAAACTGGGGTCGACAGCCACTATGTCGGGTCGCGTTTGAGCGAAGGTAACAAACAGGGTGTTTATACCATTACCTTTCCACAAGCGGGAGAAAACGCCGGAATTGGTGATACTTACGCGTCTGTTGCGCTACCGGCCAACACGCCTTGGCGCACAATTACTGTGGGTAACGACCTCGAACCAATAGTAGAAACCACAGTGAGCTTTGACGTAGTAGAACCACGATATGAACCCACTATTGATTATAAAATGGGCCGAGCTACATGGAGTTGGATCGTTTGGCAAGACGACAGCATTAACTACGACGACCAAGTGAAATTTATCGACCTTGCTGCCGAACTAAACTTTGAATACATCTTGATCGACAACTGGTGGGATCAACGTATCGGCCGTGAACGAATGGAAAACTTGGTGCGCTATGCAGCGGCTAAAAATGTCGGTGTTATCTTGTGGTATAGCTCTAATGGTTGGTGGAATGACGCTCCACAAACCCCACAAGACATCATGAACAGCGCCATAGCTCGAAAAAAAGAAATGGCATGGCTACAGAGCATCGGCGTGAAGGGCTTAAAGGTGGATTTTTTCGGTGGTGACAAACAAGACACCATGCGCTTATATGAAGAATTATTGTCTGACGCCAATGACTTTGGTTTGGGGGTGACATTTCATGGTTGTACATTGCCACGGGGCTGGGAGCGTATGTTTCCAAACTTTGTCACTTCAGAAGCCGTGTTAGCATCTGAAAACTTGGTATTTAGACAAGACGCTCTCGACTTACACGCATACAATGCCACCATACTTCCATTCACACGTAACACAGTTGCGGCCATGGATTTTGCACCCGTATTTCTTAATAAGCGCTTATCACGCACGCAAGAAAGCGGCTCAATTCGCAGAACGACTGATGCATTTGAGCTAGCCACATCCGTAATATATCAATCTCCAGTGCAACATTTTGGCCTCACGCCCAATAACTTGAATGAGCAACCGGACTATGTGCTCGCATTTATTCGTCAGGTACCAAGTGTTTGGGATGAAACCCAGTTTATCAGTGGCGAGCCAGGCAAACACGCCGTTATCGCCAGACGAAAAGATAATCGCTGGTATTTGGCTGCGGTGAACGGTGAAAATACGGAAAAGTCACTGTCTATCGTTGCGCCTATGTTTGCCGGAAAAACGGTGACAATGTTGGGAGATAACTCCGGTAATAATGGCGATCAACAAGCCATTAAAACGAACTTGAAAATACCGGAATCAGGAAAAATCACTATCACATTAAATAGCCAAGGTGGCGCGGTTATTTTCTGATCGTTTTTTAATTTAACTCCTAAAATTAAGGGCGTTTTTAACGAAACGCCTTTAAATATCAAATAGCTCCATTTTTTAAAATCTGACGCAGTAACCCTCACAAAATTAATCAGATTTCACGTAGAAGCACGATTTTAAAAACGCCGCTTTATGGCACATACGAATTAATTATCTCTATCTAATGTCGCAAAAATATCATTTTAGCTTCGTCTGAAAATTAATTGCACGTAACTACATACACAGCGACAAAAATTTAAATCTCCATACCTTTAGGCAAATCTCTTTGAGAGCGCATAACAGCAACCAAATCACTGATTAACCAAGAAAACGGATACTGGCATTCACCAGTTTCAACTCAATAGCGACGTCAGGCCATGAACATTCAGGCGAAACTATCGAAAACCGTCGTAAGTACTAACAGACGACAAAGCTACCGATACAAAGCCAAATCACCGCCTTAAACCATCCAACACCTAATTACTCATAATGTATATTATGTTAAATAAAGGGTGAAATACGATAAACTAGGGTTACGTTACGTCTTAAGTAACCATTGAGCACTGCTTTACTCTCACCCTCAGGCCGAATATTTAATTTTGTTGTTCAGTTAGTTAATGAATACTTTAGGAAATGTGAAAACACACTTTGATAATTCAACGTCGGATTTTGTTGTTTCGATGACTTATGGTGTTTACGTTAAACAATTAAAAAGGAAGAACTTTGTGAATTTCTAGTAGAAACAATTAAGCATATTTAGAAATAACCGTAACCTAAGGTTCCACGTATACTGAGATCAAATTGCTAACAATCTTTTCTCGGAATTACTCAAACCTTCAAAGCTTGACTAGAATTAAAATCGTGATGATTGGTGGTCAATCATCTCAACTATAAGGATATTACTCATGAGTTCAAATATAGATGATCCAGATTTATCCGATGTTTATTTCACTCCGGCGTTAGTAAAAGATTTCCCGAACAATTCAGCTTTACAGCAGCAGCTTGATGAACTTTGGGACACAAATTTAAATGCATCAAACCAAGCAGCAATAGTCAGTAATCCGTGGACAGCAACCTATCAAGCACCTTGCGACTGGTATGCCAATAGAAAAGAGATTCAGTTTCCATTAGCTCAGCATATTGTCGAGTCGGTCTTTTGGACTGCGTTTCCAAACCGTTTAAAGCTTTACTTTTCTAGTAGCGAAAAGAGCCCCTATGATATGACTGACGACCAGATATATCATTTAGCCGACTTTGGTAATGTGGACTACACGGGAGATTTACCAACGTACCCAGAAAATGATGGTCTGCCCTTTAAAATTCCATCTAAAACGTGCCCGCTTATGTCTTGGGGTGATGTCACCAGTAGCAATACAACACTTCCTGAAGATTGGAGAGGCTATGACCCATATGGCCCTCGTGGCTATCTGGATGAATACTGTGAATGGTCGGTACTTAGAAACGACAGATCGCAAATCATTCGAATCAACTACACCTGCGAAAATCCTGAATATTGGTACACATTATGGAAGGTTTCTCCCGACAAAGTGACTGAACTTTATAATGAATTACTGAATTTGGATAACATCGTTAGAGTAGAAGATTTACAGCTTAGAGATAGGAACGGCCAAGTTGTAGTCGACCCTTTTACTGGTTCTGCTGCCTATAACCCCCTAAACAAATGGAACTTTGGCTCGCAAGCAACAGAAAGCCGAGGCGGAGCCGTGCACCTAACCAGCCCGCCTAACACCATTGGTGCAGAGATATTACTTGCTTCTCAGTCAACCTTAATTCGAAAGCTAGCAGCAGACAATTACAATATGCAAAGTTTAGTTTGCGCTGGCGCATTTGGACGTCCTTATCGTAATAGCGATCCACACATTGGTTTACAAGTGAATCAGGTAGTGAAGAACGTGGGCGTTAAGATCATGCTGACAAACCCTCTTGGGCTCTATCTTCAGGCTCCTGATTTTAGCAATTATACGTTTCCAGACAACACCACAGTTGATGACTGGTTTACTGTCGTAAGAGGACGATGTGCTGGTGAAGACTTCAGAGATTATGACCAGATTCTTCACATGCGATTCCAAGCGCCACCGGGCTATACCCTTGAAGATGTAACGATAGGAACCAAGGTTGAAGGCGACAGTGACGGGCCAAGCCAAACGCCTAAGCCGATTAAGTACGCCGGTCAAATTGCAGATACTTTCAAAGTAGGCATTGCAGCTACTGCGGTGCCTGAAAGTGATTTAGAGCCACAACCGCCCTTGCCTCCTGTTGGTGAACAAACAGGAGAACCCAATGGGTATCCTGTTTTCCTCATCGGTGAGTTTGTGTACCGCGCCATGAAAGACGTTAACCCTACCCCTCCCTTTGTAAGTTTGCCTGTGACATTACTCGCGAATACCACGTATACCAATATTTTGTTACAGGCTTTCTATAGCAGTGAATCTAATAACGTAGAAAAGGCGAGTATTCACGTATATGAAAATGACGATATCACACCTGATAAGAACGTTAGCGTTATTATCAATCACGTAGAGGCGTCATACGCAACACCTGTCGGAGGTGGTTCGGGTAGTCAAGGGGCGTATTATGATTTTTATATTACTATACGTGTATCACCCGATGTTAAACCCGGTCTTAAAGGCATCTTTTTAGAAAACCCTGATTCGACCGACAATCCACAGCCGCTGCCTGGTCTAATTTATATCAATGCTAAGGAGTGCAAATCATGAATGTCACTAACTCCTTTAAGAGAACATTTACGGTATTTTTGGCCACGCTAGTGGGCTGTGTTTGGATAGTCACAGCTATCGCTTCTGATGGCGAACAAGCCTCCTCCCCGTCATTTGCATGTTTGAATCAGCCTAACGTATCTGACTTTGTTCCGGGTGAAACGGCTATTACCTCACAAAACGGTGTCAACTGTTTTGCATGGCAAGTATTTATCGGTTTGAACTGGCCCGCAGATATCGATGAACCCGGCCAGCCCGACGGTGACGCATCTGCATCACACTTCGGGCAATCCGGTAGTGCAAATCAACAGCCGCTATCCGTATGGGAAACTTATGCAAATGCTGACGCAGTATTTTTACCCGACGGCTCTAAGCCTGAACCTTTTGGTTCAGTCACATCTCCATGGGGAGATGGACCGATCCCTGAGAGTTGCGAAGCCAACGGCAAATCCTACCGCATTATGAGTTCATCTCGAAAAGCCAGTTTTTCCAAAGGCAAAGATGGAACCTTCAATATGTCTGGAGATATGGCTCAAGCGTTTCCTCAAAACAACCCCAACTGGTTGGCAGACAAACGAGGAAACTTAGTGTATTACGAAATCCTGTTTAGCGAAGACCAATACGATTTTATCGTAGACAACGAGCTGTACAATACAAATGGTCAAGTCGCGATGATCAATGCCCACAAGAATATTGCAATGCCACTTGGTGTCGGTGTAAAGCCAACTGATAATGTCAAACTCGGTGGGTTGGAAATTAAAGCTGCTTGGTTGGAAGTAGACGATCCAAATGACGGGAATTGGAGAACCGACTACAAGCTTTCACGTGCTTCTATTTATGATGAAACCACCAATACATGTACTGAAATGACGTTGGCCTTGGTTGGTTTGCATATCATTCATAAAACAGCTTCTCAGCCACAATGGGTTTGGGCGACATTTGAACATAAAATGAATGCCCCAAATAACGACGATTTGGATAAGCTGAATAACTTGGGTGATTACAATTTTTACGCTGAAAGTTGTGAAGTAAAAGACGTGCCTGCGCAATGTAGGCCAAAGGTGGTAAGCAACGTTGCAGAAACCAAAACCAGCTGCGATGTGAACGTATCTCCCGCATTTTATCTTGATAAACCTAACGGTTGTGACCCCTACCCAATTCAGGTAACTCGATTATTTAAGATAAAAGACACCACAGACAACAAAATTGCGTCTATCAATTCTGCTGCCCAAGCAATGATAGCGAATGCAAACCCAGATTCTGTTTACGCAAACTATCAACTCGTAAACACACTTTGGTCTTCCGCAGCTATTAACGATAATATCCCCACCGGGAATCCCCCTATTACTCCTCTTTCAATCAGTGGGGCTACACCAACCATCAGTGAAGTACCCGTGGCCAATACGATGATAGAAACCTACGCTCAAGGGTTTAACTGTTTATCGTGCCATGCCTTTGCCAGTGTCGCACCAGAAGCCGAGGATGAGTTACGAAAACCGTACGCTACTGATTATTCGTTTGTGTTTAGTCTGGCGAACCCTATTTCCACACTGAGTTGTTATTGGATGGAAAATTACGGTAATTTTGATTGGGTAAAAGCGCCCCAAGGAACCATGAATAAAATGCAGTGCTTTAATCTAAATAGCTGTGGTGAAGGCGGTGGCAAGTCTGGTGGTGGTTGCTACAAATGGGCTACCGGACCTGACGGCGCAGCGCAGCCCTGGAATTAAAGATAACGCCGGCATGCCACATGTTGTTGCCGGCACTTTTTATTTCGACGGCTATACAAACACGCATGGTAAAGCAAAGCTATCCATTACAATAAATACAGTTACCCAATGTGTGATGTTTTCACAATTGGTCTCTCTCAATGCCTCTTGAACATCGCAATATGTCTGCCATTACCGCCAACGCAATTTCGGCGGGAGTTTTACTTCCTAAATTCAACCCAATTGGCATTTTAATTTTTGCTATCTGTTCGTCTGTCAGCCCGCCAGATCGCTTCAATCTAACCGCTCTATTAGCAGACGTACGCTTAGATCCCATAACACCAAAGTAAAACGCATTAGTGGAGACTGCGTCGACTATGGCTAGATCATCAATTCTTGGGTCATGGGTTAGCGCCACAACGGCGGTTTGAGAGTGTACATGTCCAGGCTCAATGATATAGTCGGCTGGAAATACGCATTTTACCGTCACGCCTGCTACATCGAACTCAGCACACACGTCTTCTCGTGGGTCGCACACTATAACTTCAAACCCCAATGTTGCCGCGTAATGTGCACAAAATTCCGTGACAGGAGAAATGCCAGCAATGATTAAACGAGACGCTGGCCCTACTCTAATTTCCACGCGTTCGTCCGTTTGATTGATCACATCACACGGCCCTTCCAGCGCGCGAAATTGAGCAAGACCTGATAGCTGTTCAACCAAGCGTAGGTGTGGTGTATTCCCAGTGAGTATAGAAAGGAACTGTGAAAAGTGTGTGATCGAAGCTTCGCTAGGAGCCACGCATTCAACTAACACCACCAAAATGCCGCCGCAGGGTAATGAAATGGGCGTACTGCCACTATTTGAAGCGTGTTCGGCATCACCGTAACGAACGGTTTGCACAGGTAACGAAAAACGCCCCTGTTGAATTGCTGCTAAGAAGTCTTCTTCTACACAGCCTCCAGATAGGCTTCCTTCATAGTTGCCCATGTTATCGGCAACTAATAACGAGCCTGGGGCGCGTGGCGATGAACCATAAGTAGTTAATACAGTGGAAAACCAAATGGTTTTGCCAGCCTGTAACCAGGTTAACGCTTTTTCAAGCACTCTTACATCGAGTTGCTGCATAGTAGTGGTTTGCGAATGGGAAATCGTATGCTGAGTGTAAAGGATTCGTCAGCGATATAAGAAGGAGTTTTAACGTTGTTAAGCGTAAATTATCGAAAACAGCAACATAGATTCCCCCGGGCATGCCCGGGGTTCTATCGGTTACAGCTCCATTCGGAGCTGATCTGAATCCTTCCGACCTTGATGCTCAACGTAGTTCCGTATTGTGTGCTCGT
>NZ_JBSWYY010000037.1:0-29227 GCF_056161325.1 Alteromonas sp. ABE4_545 | reverse complement strand
AAGAGCGTCCCCATGATGCCCTGAATGATCTGACACCATGGGAATATTTAACCAAGCATGAAATGGCCGAAATCTCTAATTATGGATGTAACTAATTAAGGGAGGTTTACAAAATGTACTCTCTTCTTTTTGATGCGCGTCGAGCTGGAAACAAGTATTGTGAGCCACATGACCTAACCTTTAATTCATTTAAAAAAGGAATAATTTTATTCGGTAAACCTATAGCCAAACCTGGTGACTTTTTCTTGGTGCGTGCTTCTGGGAGCATCCAAATCTGTTCATCCAAATTAAACTCACTCCACTTGGCAGCGATCAATTCACACTTTCTGACACCTAATGTCAGTAACAGGCAAACTGCTATGTAGTTGTCCCTAGTGAATTGGTCTTTGTTTGACCTCATCACCTTTAAGGCTATTTCTATTTCTGGAAACTCCAGATTACGCGTTCTCGACTCTTCTGTTCCTCCAGCGTGTTTTGGCTTCAAAATTGAAGCTGGGTTATTTTCGATAGCATTTAGAATTATTGCTTGTGTGAATATATGCTTGCAGTGATCTAGTGCATCATTAGCAACTGACGGCCTACCCGAATCATTTATTCTTTGAACTAGGTCGTATATATCTCTAGAGGTTACTTGTTCAACAGGAAGCTCTCCGATATAAGGTTTTATGTCTCTCCTGTAAACCCTCGCTGGTATATCTGGGTTTTCAATGTTCCGCTCTCTCTCTTTCAACCACTCTTGTGCAACGTCATTTACAGTCATTTTCTCAGACTGTTTCCGCTCTGTTTTTGGATCAATTCCGTTTCTTACCTTTGCCTTGTTGTCAGCGACTAGTTCTCTAGCTTTTTTCAAAGGTATGGCTTTTGGCGCTTTGCCATATGTACCTAAGGTAATTTCTTTCCTTTGTTTAGCAAAGGTATACCTGAATATCCATGACGCCTTACCCGACTTTAGGGGTTTTAAGTATAAGTTCTCATCAATAGGGTGCTTCTTTTCATCTTTTGATTTGGCAATTACGCCAATCTCTGAATCTGTCATATCAAATTTAAAGGTGGTGACTTTATATAAAGATGATAGCAGGTGCGTGGTTTTAGATTACTGCTAAGTCACCACTATTTCGACGTATTGTGATAATTACTGAAACAAACCTGGAGCAACCTGTAACAAAAAGCCCTTTGAGTAAAGGGCTTGGATGTGTTCTGATTGATTGTGAAATGCTATTCTATATTCTGGATCTGCTCGCGCATCTGCTCTATCAACACCTTAAGCTCAACGGCAGATTGGGTGATTTCAGTGTTGATCGACTTCGACCCCAAGGTATTCGATTCGCGGTTAAACTCCTGCATCATAAAATCTAAACGGCGGCCACAAGCACCACCCTTTTTCAGAATCTTACGAGTTTCACCCACGTGAGTGGTGAGGCGATCAAGCTCTTCTGCCACGTCGATTTTTTGCGCCAGCATGATCATCTCTTGCTCTAGACGACCCGGTTCAAGCTCTACTTTGGCTTCTTCAAAACGCGTTTGCATGCGCTCGCGTTGCCACTCGATAATAGTAGGCATGTGAGCTGTCACTTTAGTGACTTCTGCTTCAATGCTATCAAGGCGTTGTTCGATGAGAGCTTTAAGGTTTTCGCCTTCTGCGCCTCGGGCTTGAATAAAGTCTTTTAGCGCCTCGTCTAAGCCAGCTAGCACGTCTTTATTAATTTCATCCATGTCGGCTTCTTCAGCCGCAATAACGCCAGGCCAGCGCAATACATCTAATGGGTTTACACCGGTTGATTGACCGTGAGATTGCACCCAATCTGCCGCGTGTAATACTTGTTTAGCTAACTCTTCGTTGAGGTTTAACTTAGTAACAGCTGAATCGTTGGCAGTAAAACGCAATGCACATTCCACTTTGCCGCGTTGCAAGTTTTTGCGGAATCGTTCGCGAAGTACCGGCTCCAGTGAACGGAATTGCTCTGGCAATCGGAAATAGGTTTCTAAATAACGTTGGTTAACTGAGCGCAGCTCCCAAACTGCTGTGCCCCATTCTTTTTTCACTTCGCGTCGCGCGAATGCCGTCATGCTGTATATCACACATCACCTTTGCTTTTTGTCGCCATTATTCACTACTGTGCGGCGGATCATTAATGGATTCATCATACTTAAAATCTCTCTGAGACGCGAATATGCAAATCACGCATTCTGATTATCCAAAACTTCCCGCGTCTGCGTTATACTGTCTCACTAAGTTCGCGTTTCGAACGCACCTAATCAATCGAATCAGTATTACCCATCACGGAGATCATTATGCGTCCAAGTGGCAGAACCGCCAGTCAAATCCGCCCAGTTACAATTACTCGTCATTTTACATGCCATGCAGAAGGGTCGGTACTTGTTGAATTTGGTAATACCAAGGTGCTGTGTAACGCGACCGTTGAAGAAGGTGTGCCACGCTTTATGAAAGGCCAAGGCAAGGGCTGGATCACGGCTGAGTACAGCATGTTGCCCCGCTCTACCCATACTCGCAGTGCTCGTGAAGCGGCGCGTGGTAAGCAAGGCGGCCGTACATTAGAAATTCAGCGTTTGATCGCGCGTTCTTTGCGTGCAGCGGTAGATTTAAAACTCCTAGGCGAAAACACCATCACTCTTGATTGTGATGTGATTCAAGCCGACGGTGGTACGCGTACAGCATCAATCACAGGTGCTTGTGTGGCTATGGTTGATGCGTTGAGCTACATGCGTAGCAAAGGCATTATTAAAGCCAACCCGCTTAAGCATATGATTGCTGCTTTGTCTGTGGGTATTTACCAAGGTACGCCTATCTCTGACCTTGAGTACGTTGAAGACTCAGCGGCAGAAACCGATATGAATATTGTGATGACAGACACAGGTAAACTGATCGAAGTACAAGGTACTGCTGAGGGCGAACCGTTCTCATTTGAAGAGATGCAAGAAATGCTAGAAATCGCTAAACACGGTTTGCGTGAATTATTCGATATTCAAAAAGCGGCATTGAATTAAGAGAGTAGTGATGAAAGATTTTCAGAAAGCCTTTATTGCCTTCGCTATTGAGCGAGGTGTACTAAAATTCGGTGAATTTACACTGAAATCTGGTCGCAAGAGCCCTTATTTCTTTAACGCGGGCTTGTTTAATCGCGGTGGTGATTTGGCCAAGCTAGGTCGTTACTATGCGGCAGCTTTAGTCGATGCAAACATTGATTTTGATGTGCTGTTTGGCCCTGCTTACAAAGGCATTCCCATTGCCACCACAACGGCAGTTGCGTTGGATGAGCACCACAATATTGATACGCCTTATTGCTTTAATCGCAAAGAAGCGAAAGATCACGGTGAAGGCGGTAACCTTGTAGGGAGTCCGCTGGAAGGCAAAGTGATGCTGGTGGATGATGTGATCACCGCCGGTACGGCAATTCGTGAGTCGATGACCTTAATTGAAGCGAACCAAGCTAAATTAGCCGGTGTATTGATTGCCCTTGATCGACAAGAAAAAGGTCAAGGCGAGCTTTCTGCAATTCAAGAAGTAGAACGCGACTATGGTACACAGGTTGTGTCTATCGTTACGCTTGCTGACGTTGTAGCTTACTTGGAAGCTCAAGGTGGCCACAGCGAAGAAATTGCGGCTATTAACGCATATCGTGAAAGCTATGGCATCTGATTGGGATAGCGCAACACAAGAGCTTGATACCCTCGGGCTGCGTTGTCCTGAGCCAGTGATGATGATCCGTCTTGCCATTCGCAAATTGCAAGACGGTGAAACCTTGTGTGTGTTAGCGGATGATCCCGCTACTAAACGAGACATTCCAAGCTTCTGCCGGTTTATGCAACATACCTTATTAGCAGAAGACGTCGAAGCGACCCCGTTTCGGTTTTTGATCAAAAAAGGGCTTTAACCCTGCCCGTTTGACCCACCCTCTGTGATCGCTTGTAGCAATATTTGCTGCAAGCGCACTTTGTCTTGCGCATCGTGGCAATGCACGTCGCACAAATGCAAGCTTTGTCTTTTTAGCATGCGTTTTAGCACACTCACTTTCACTTCTAGGTTAATAAATTCCGAATTGGGCTGTTGCACGTTTTCACCTGCGATGGTCAGTGAATAGCGGTTGAACTGAGTTGTATTGTATTTTGCTTTTGCCCACTCAGTGCATGTACCAAAGATTGCATTAGGCCCACCAGAGTCATTTCACTGGCGAATAATGGCATTAATGTAGTGAGTTGCTGCTGAGCGCTTTGTAGTACGGTTTCACCCAGAGTTTTCTCGTCTAGATCAAAATGCAGCTGAGCGAGGTGCTGAGCCGCCAATGCAAAGGCAACCAAATCAGTGCCTGATTGTTGTGGGTCGGCTTGAGGTTGTCTTAACGCCAATAATACCGACTGCGCTATTTCATACACCTGACCTGCCAGCTCAATGGCGTGTTCTTGATCACCGTGTGTTTGGCGCGCCTTTACTTGCTCTCTAATGTGTTGCCGTTGAACTCGTGCATGCTCTGGGTGCAGTTGAAGCCACTTTCGATACACAGGGCATAAATAATTCGTTTGCATATATCGCCTCCAGAAGTTGGTGATGTAGAATAATTGCAAATGAGAATTATTATCAAAAGTAATCGATAAAAGTGAACAGTGCAAGTTATTCAGCATAAAAAACAACCTAACGTGAAAGCCACCATAAACCGATAACCAGGGCGCCTAGCAATATGGTTGCCGATAGCCGATAACGTTTTATGAGCTTTTCTGCTTTGTTTCCAGCTATATACACAACAAGTGCTAAACCGAAATAACGTATTGAGCGGGCGATAATTGTTGCTAGTAAAAAAAGGGCAAGAGAATACTTCGTGGCCCCCGCCGCTAACATGGCAATTTGAAAGGGGATGGGCACAATGCCTAAGGTCATAACAAACCAAAACCCATTGTCAGCCATTTTTTGCTTCACTGATTCAAATTGTTCTGGTGTCGCAAAGTATTGAATCAGTGCGTCGCCAACAAAATCAAATAAGAAATACCCGAGGGCATAACCGAATAATGCGCCAATAATGCAGCCGAGTGTGGCCATTAGTGCTATTAACCATATTTGCTCTCGTTTTGCTTGCATCAAAGGAATGAGTACGGCCTCCAGTGGGATGGGGACAATCGTAGACTCTAAAAAAGACGCAATGGTGAGGCCGCGCAGCATATTGTCAGATTCGATTGCTGCGCGAGTTTTGTGTTTTAGCTTGTGTTTCGTTTTCTTTATTACAGAGATGCTTTGTAAACCTTACCGTCTTTCATCACAAAACGGATATTTTCCATCACCCGAATATCATTAAATGGGTTGCCTTTTACAGCAACGATATCGGCCCATTTTCCAGCTTCAATCGTGCCAACCTGTTGTTCTATCTCAAGTAGCTCTGCTGCGGCACGTGTGGCACTGATCAATGCATCGGCTTCATCCATTCCGGCATCTACCATCAGCCCAAATTCCTGTGCATTGTCACCGTGAGCAGAAACGCCACTGTCTGTACCAAATGCAATTTTCACTCCGGCTTTATAAGCTCGCGCAAAAGTTTGTTGAATTAATGGGCCAATAGCAGCGGCTTTTGGACGAACAATTTCTGGGAAATATCCATCGATTTTTGCTTTTTGGGCAACAAAATTACCCGCCATGATGGTAGGTACATAATAGGTACCATGTTCCTTCATTAGCGCCATGGTAGCGTCATCCATGTAAGTGCCGTGCTCGATTGAAGTTACACCGGCTTTGATCGCGCGCTCCATGCCTTCTTTGCCGTGAGCATGCACTGCCACTGTCATGCCGTAATCTTTGGCGGTGGCCACAATGGCGTCGAGTTCGTCGGTCATAAATTGCGGGTTTTGTCCGCTTTTGGCGACACTGAGCACGCCACCTGTAGCAGTAATTTTTATTAAATCAGCGCCATCTTTGTAACGCTGCCTTACTGCTTCTCGTGCTTGTGCCACTCCGTTAACAACGCCCTGCTCTGGGCCAACGTCGGGACGAATTGCTTTTGCCATACCGTTGCTTGGGTCGGCATGGCCGCCGGTGGTGGCAATAGATTTCGCCGCGGTATAAATTCGGGGGCCTTGGGCAATACCTTTACCAATGGCATTGCGCAATGCAACGGTTTCGTTATAGCCATCACCGAGGTTTCTTACCGTAGTAAAACCCGCCATTAGTGTTTTCTCTGCGTAGTAGGCCGCTTTTAGCGCTACGTCAGCTTCATTTGCGGTATAGCGTTCTAAATAAGTTTGCGGGCCACCGTGTTGTGACGACAAATGCACATGCATATCCATCAAACCCGGCAATACGGTGGCGGTGCTCAAGTCGATTAATGTGTCGTCTGGATTCGGCTTAACAAAGCCTTTTTCTACGCGCTTTATGGTGTTCCCATCAACCACTATGGTCATTTGGCTGAGTAATTGTTTATCTTTGGCGGTAAAGAGTTTTCCCGCGTGAATATAGGTATCGGCGATTGCGTGTGACGTAAGCAGGATCGCAGATAAAGAAAACGCTGAAATGAGGGATTTTTTCATTGTAATAATTTGCCTTGTCAGAGTGTGATATTTACTTTAGGTGATCCATTCTGACAAAGCAAAATACTAGTTAACTATATGTTTAATAGTGCTTTTGTTTAGTTGTTACGACGCTTTTTTCCTAGGCTAGCTAAGATGCCAGCAAAAACCACACAACCAATCGCATAAACATAGATAGGCAAAAACTCTTCGGCGTAGAACAAATACAGGTACAAGGTTGATAAAACGGGTGTACTAAAGATAAACACCGCGACTTCACTCGCTGGTAATCGTCGTAGCGCCGCTATCCAAAATACGTAAGACACGCCATTGATGAAGACGCCGTTGGCAATTATTCCCAACCATTGCTCGCCATGTGGCAAGACCCACTGTGATTTTTGATACAACAATACGGCGGCTGCAATGGTGGCAACGCCAAAATAGAGGGAGTTCAGGCTCAAAGGTTCGTAGTGCACTTTTTTAGACAACACCGAGAATAAAGCAAAACAAAATGCGCCTGCGGCTACCCACAATAAGCTAGCGTCCAACCCATTTTTTAGTTGGCTAATGTGCCCTTTAGTTAGCACTAAAATAACGCCAAACATGCCGATGCAGAGGGCTATAATAACGTGTTTAGACAGCCGCTCACCGAGCAGAAATACAGACAATATGGCGATCATCAACGGCCAGGTGTATTGCATCACCAACACCGACATTCCATCGGCTTCTCGATAACCCTGATACAAAAACCAATAGTAAATAAAGGTGCCAAGCAAACCTAAAATACTGGCGTGCAGTAATCCGCGCCAACCAAATTCGCGAAAGTGTTTAGTCTTTTTTTGTTGTAGCGTTAGCAGTAGTAGTGTTGCGAAAGAAACCAAGCTAGACCAAAACAAAAATTGAAACTGGTCGAGCTCGGTTTGACCCATCTTCGAAACCACGGGAATGAATGCCCACAAGGCAACACACAGGCCTGCACAGAATAAGCCGATACGATTTGCCGTCATGGCAGTCTCCAATAGTGATGATAAGGCGGAACCATGATTACTATGCCCTATTAATCATTGAGTTAACAAGCGTCAGGGAGATACTACTTTGTGCAGAAAAGGCGGGGTGACGTTACCTTATCACGGCTAATTCTAGTTGTGTGGAATGGCACCTAAACACAAAGTGGCGGCTTGGGTGTGAATTTCGAAATGAGTGTGGGTTTGCGTTTCACGTTGTTCACACTGTTCTAATAAGGCGTAGTAAACGTTTTGATGGAACCTCGCCCATAAATTTCGACGCACATTAACATACGGGACTTGTGTGTCGTCATCTTGCGTTCTTACTGGTGGCACACGCAATTCGAGTGGATGAGTGTTGTTGCAGATAAAAGTATCACCCGTTTGGGTTGTTAATGTTAGCGCTTCGGCCGACAGCTCCCACTCAGTGATGACAAAGGGCACGTCTTCAACGTTTATCCCTACTTTTTCTACTGGCGTGACTAAGAAATACTGCTCGTCTTCTTTCTTCAGTACAGAAGCAAAGAGTTTAACTAAAGCGTGGCGACCGATAGGTGAGTTTTGATAAAACCAGCGACCATCTTGGGCTATAAAAAGCGGTAGGTCACCGCAAAATGGCGGGTTCCATTTTTCAACGGGAGGCAAAGCAGACGCTTTACCTCCTTGTTGAAGACTGGTTTGTAACTTATTGAGATCCATCTTCCTCAAGCAACGCTTTTAAATCACGCAACTTGGCTTTTACACGACGCATGTTGTCGGGGCCTGTACGCAATAACTGCTTTTGAGGAGCAGCTAAGCTCTCTAGGCGTTCATCGGCAAACTTATACATTACTGAATCCGTGTACACCTCAATTGGCATTTTCACTTCTGGGGTATCGAGCAATGTATCAATAGCGTCGAGGAAAACCTCACGGAATGGTACGTCAGGATCACCAATTTCATCGTACTTGGTTTGAATTTCTTCTTCATAACGTTTGTACAGCGATAGCAGTGATGCATTGTCGAAAGACTCAAGTGCATCAACATAAGGGGTATATCGCTTAAAGCTGGCTGCATCAACCCACTCTCTATCCGCTTGCTGATAGACACGGAAAGATTGTGATGGAGGTGTGACGAGTCGGTGATTAGGTGCCATCTCGTTATCAGCTAAGTTGGTTACTGTAACAACAAAGCGTTGAAGTAAACCGTCGTCAACCATCAAACGAACAAAGGTTTCTGAGGTAGCGATGCTAGTTAGTGCCGACTTAATCGCACTGTCACTGGTATCAATGGGTTCTGGCTCAGGCTCTGGTGTCACAGGTAATGGCTCAACTTCTTCCGTTGGCTCAATTTCAACTGGCTCGGGTGGAGGCGTTGATTCAAACGGCTCTGGTGTTTCAACGACAGGTTCTGGTTGGGCGACAACAGGCTCTACAACCGGTTCTGGCTCCGGCTCACTTGCTGGCCATAGCAACACCGCAACAAGAATGACGACTACTGCACCGATACCGATAAAGTAGGGGGTTAACGAACGTTGTTCTGTGCTTTCGCTCATATTCTATCTACCGTGATAATCCACACTAAGAATCCATAGTAACAAAGATGTGGTGTTTTTTTCGGATATCAAGCCGAATTTTTCACACATCTGACGAACCCTGACTCTAAACGAAGATGACTTTTTAACCAAGAGCCAAAATAAAGTTTTACCTGTGTTTTCACTGTTCTAGCCCTTATTCCACATGTATTGCGTATATTTAGAACAATAAAAACTGGCCTTATTTCAGCAGCGTATATTCATTAGGTCTGGTAAACACCAAAATAATTCAATTTTTCTTTTTAAATTTGAAACCGGTTGTATGCGTATATCGTAATAAAGTGACCCTTTAGTGATGGCAACACCATTATGTTGAAATATGAATTTGCTGATATTGTCGCGCGCCCTATCGATATTGATGTACTGGAAGTACAAAGCTTTGAAATGAATATCTACTTGGTACAGCTTACGGTTCAAGGGAAAACAGGAATGGTGTATGAAAACGACAGGCCAAAGCGGTTTCATAACAGCAACCAGATCCGAGAGTTGTTCGTTGATTGTCGTGTTTCACAATCTTTTATGGTGCACGATTCGCCCTACGATGAAATGATCGGCAATCCGCCAAAAAGTGCAGAGCAAATGGCATTACCGTTTTCGATGACGCAGCCATATTAACAGCGTTCTGGTGTTTGGTTGTTTACTGTCGCCACGGCGCTATGATGGCGGGTAAATTAATACTCGCTTCGAGTTTCTTTGCGAGCATGAATAACCCTGCCAACTTACGGTGAACAAATACGGCATCAACGGGGGGAATATGGTGGAAGTCCAATTCCATGGTTAGCGCCATCCCTGCATGGTGAAGGCGAGTAAGTAAATCGCTGTTGCCAAAGTCATAGGGGCCGTCACAATAGACCGCTTCACAAGCCAGTTGTCCGAGGGCAACCACGGCGTCTTTTTGCGCATTGCTGTGGTCGTTACTCAACAGCCCAATACTGATAGCGGCTTGTGCAATGGCTAATGCGTCATCATCGGCTATCGCATTGAGTAATCGGCGGTAACCGTCGCTCAGTTCCGCAGGAATGGCTCGACAGGCGCCAAAGTCGAGTAACACTAGCTGCTTGGTGTCTTCACAATAGCGGAAATTGGCTAAATTCGGGTCAGATTGAATGAGCTTGAAGTCAAACACTTCTTTGAAGAAAAGACTAAACAGCGCAGTAACACAGTCATCACGTACTGCCTGTGGGGCGGTGATCAGGCTCTCAATTGGTTCAGACGTAATAAAGTCCATCGCCAGAATGGTAGAGGTACTCCATTCATCGGCTAAGCCCGGTACAATAAAGCTGTTATCGTTAGCGAGAGCCGCATGATATGCGGTAAGCATCGACGCTTCGTATTCGTAATCGGCTTCTTGATGTAACTGGGCTTTCGCTTCGGTAAGAAAAAACTGTAAATCTACGCCGGTAGGTACCAGCCCTGAAAGCTTGAGTAATGTTGCAACGTTATCCACGTCGCTATCAATACTTTGCTTTATGCCCGGGTATTGAATTTTTACCGCTAGCATTCGGCCATCGAGGGTAATCGCTTTGTGAACCTGCCCAATGGATGCAGCAGCGATGGGCGCAAAAGAAAAATACAGCAGCTTATCATTCCACCCTGCTCCCCACTCTTCATCGAGGACTTGTTGCAGTTGTGACTTAGGCATAGGGTCTGCGTCATCACGCAATCGCGCTAAGATATCGGTCAGTGGCTTGGGTAAAAACTCCCCGCCTTCCATCGACAATAGCTGACCAATTTTCATAGCCGCACCGCGCAAGGTGGCTAATTGGTCGGTAATGCGCTGAATGTTACCCGGTGTGAGTAGTAGGTCTTTCACTTTTGGGCGTTCGCCTTTTAGAAGACGCCCTGCTCCCGCAGCAAGCATATTGGTTGCCACCTTTGAGGCTAACCAGCTTAACCGGCCTACTCGTTCTATTCGGCCTTTGGGGATGGGTTTTTCCGACTTGTCCTTGGCCATAGAGAGTTATCTTGGTATCAGAAAAACTGCGACAACACGAAAAGGAACATGCCTGCGGCACTTCCTACCGCGAAGCCAAACCAACCGCTACGTTCGCGATATCTGGCGACAGCTGCGCCAAAAATGCCAACCCACAGCATCACACTGTAGACCGAGGCAACTGAGCCACCTAAGCCGGACTGTGGCAGAAATGACATTACAACGATGATCAGGGCCATAGCACCAGAGAGGTACACCCAGAGAACATTTTTACGAGGTAGAATGGATTGTTGCGTGCTGTCTGTCATAAATATCAACCTGAAATACACTTCCACATCATCATGGCTACTTCAGGCTGATAGGTCAAATCGACATTGGTCTGATACGCTAGAAATGTACTTCCAATAAGGTTGTGTCATCTGCGAAGGTCAGCGTTTTGATATCGCCCATGCCTTCCACATTTAGCGTGTTGACTTGTTTTGGCCATAGATCGCGAAGCGCGTCATGGCGAATTTTCAAACCTTCAAGTTTAGGTGGTTGTTCCGTTTCTTGATACACCCAAAAAAACTTTCCGGCAGTTTCATATCCCACTTGTTTCAACGCAATGGGATTGCCTTCACTGTCGAGCAGTGCAAAGCGTTTAGCCACGTATTCAGCAAATTCGCGTTGGGTTTTATCGCTGTCTAGAATGTCAGCAGATTTATCCAAAATTGCTTTTACAGCATGTTCAGCGTCGTGCAAATTAAACCTGTGCATCACTTCTATATTGTGTGTACGAGGGTTAAACAGTACTGTGGTGATCGCTGCTTTTTGCTGGTGCGCGTTGGCAAAAAAACTACAAAAAACCAGTAGCAGGGCGCAAAGCCCTGTCCACTGGTAAGATGATGACTTATTGATCATCATCTTCCTCTTTGTCAGTTTTTAGCTCAGTCTTGCTGTCTTGCATGATGTCACGCGCAACTTTAGATGAACTCTTCTTGCTCTTATACGCTTCGATACGCGAAGGAATAATGCGGCGTGGGTAGAAGTTGTTTTCTACATCAACGTCTGCAGTTTCCCAGCGTGGGTCAACCGTTACGCTTACTAACTCTTTGTCTTTATCTGTCACAATGAGTTTGCTTACCGCTTTCGGTGTACGACGCCAGATTTCAGCAGGAATACGCATGCTTTCTTTACTACCGTCAGCAAATTCAAGCTCAAGGATGATTGGCATAACCAAGCCACCTTTGTTGCTGAAGTCCATCACGTAGTAGTTCTTGTCTTCTTTCACTGCGCGTTCAAAGGTAGTGCGTTCCCAAGGCTCTAGCCCATCTAGGAATTTTTTGTACGCGTTGCGCTCTTTGTTTGTCACGGTAAATTGGTCGTTGTCGTCATAGAAGTCTTTGATGTCTTCAAAACGGTCAACCCACAATTTGCGACCTTCCTGTTCGTTGCGCTCATCAGTGAGTGACAATGGCTTGTCTTGCTCGTACTGACGTTGGCGTGCAAAGTCGATGTCTGGATCTTTGGTGTCTAAACGCAGCTTGTAAACAGAGTCGATTGAAATATCAACGTGATCTGTGGTGTAGAACCAGCCACGCCAGAACCAATCTAGGTCAACACCTGAAGCTTCTTCCATAGTACGGAAGAAATCAGATGGCGTAGGACGTTTAAACATCCAGCGCTGTGCATATTCTTTGAATGCAAAGTCGAACAACTCACGACCTAGAATCGTTTCACGCAAAATATTCAGTGCTACAGCTGGTTTGGTGTAGGCGTTAGGACCAAGGTGCAAAACAGAATCAGACTGAGTCATGATAGGCACTTGAGAAGAACCTTTCATGTAGCCTACAACGTCACGTGGCTCAACACCCCAAGGAATGGTTGGGTCCCACTCGCGACCAGCCACACCGTCTAGGAAACTGTTAAGACCTTCGTCCATCCAAGTCCATTGACGCTCATCAGAGTTAACTACCATTGGGAAGTAGTTGTGACCTACTTCGTGAATAACCACACCAATCAAGAAGCGTTTTTCAGACAATGAATAGGTACGAGTACCGTCATCTTGTAGGTCTGTACGTGGGCCGTTGAATGAAATCATTGGATATTCCATTCCACCCACAGGGCCGTTAACTGATTGGGCTACTGGATACGGGTAGTCAAAAGTGAAGCGGTTGTATACATCAAGCGTGTGGATGATTGACTCTGTAGAGTACTTCTTCCACAAATCGCCGCCTTCTTTAGGATAGAACGACATGGCCATAACGTGTGGCTCTTTGCCACCCTGCTCAAAACCACGTGCATCCCACATAAACTTACGTGAAGACGCCCACGCGAAGTCGCGCACGTTGTTGGCTTTGAAGTGCCATGTTTTCTGCTTAGACGTGCCTTCTTTTTCGTTTTCAAGGGCTTCTTCCGCCGTCACGATGAACACGGTACGGTCAGCGTTTTTCGCTTTGTCTAAACGCTTGCGTTGTTCCTTGGTCAATACGTCTTTTGGATTCTGAAGTACACCCGTTGAAGACACAATGTGGTCAGCAGGTACGGTCATTTTGACGTCGTAGTTACCAAACTCAAGGGTAAATTCACCGCGACCGATGAACTCTTTGTTAGTCCATGCTTCGTAGTCTGTGTAAGCCGCTAAACGAGGGAACCATTGCGCTAGCAAGAAGATATCGTTGCCGCCTTCACGCTCGTCGTCTGGGAAGTGTTCGTAACCAGAACGTGCCGATACTGCGTCTTCTTCAACAATGTTGTAGCCAAAGTCGATGCTAAAATCGGTTTTGTCGCCAGACTTAAGCGGAGATGCTAAGTCGATACGCATCAAGGTACCCACGATCACATAGTGAAGGTCGCGGCCTGATTTATCGGTTACCGCTTTGATTTGATAACCTAGCTCGTGGTCTTCAACAAACTGTTGACGACGAAGTGCGCCCATTGACAATTTTGCCGGGCTGCTGCCACTTGCAGACTGCGTAGCTGGACCGCGGTTGCCAATGCCACCAAAGGTTGTGGTTAGGGCCGACATTGAATCGTCGCGGAACTTGTTCTGATCAAGTTGGATCCACAAGTACTTCAACGTATCCGGTGAATTGTTGTGATAAGTAATTTTCTCACTGGCATCAATGCGTCGTTTTTCTTCATCTAGTTTTGCATCAATGACGTAATCTACTTGTTGTTGCCAGTATTCGTGACCAGCGTCACCTGCCGCATTACGGTATACGTTAGGTGTGGGTAGGACTTCATCGAGTTGACGGAATTTGTCTTCAAAGTCACCTTTTGTTTGTTTTATTGCTGCCGTAGCTGTTGCTGATGCCAGTATCGTTAATACGGGCATTAACCACACTAGGCGCGTGCGCTTACTCATGCGGGGTCCTTAGTCTTATATAACGAATTATTAGATGCTATTCCGAATCGAACAGTTTACTGGTAAATGAGGCGTTAAAGCCAGCTTTTGACCGTAAAACCACCATGCCTTATCGCAAACTAGTGTGAACGTTTGCGCCCTATTTGTTTGTTTTCCTCGCGCTTTATCGTATTCTTGAAGGCCTCACATCCTGATATTTTTTCTCATGAGCGGTTTTTCCTGGCAACGAGCGGTAATCAAAATTGGCAGCGCGCTAATAGCGCCAGATGGCTACAATTGCAGCGGCAAATATTTATTGCCGATTGCGCGCTTTATCAACGAAAGTCGAGAGGCCGGCAAAGAAGTTATTTTAGTTTCTTCTGGCAGCGTGGCTGCTGGCCGGAGCAAGGTCAAAGTGACTCATCGCCCGTCGATTGCTGAAAAACAAGCCATGGCCGCCATAGGGCAAACCCAAATGATGGCCAATTGGTCACGCTTTTTTGATTGCCCGTGTGCGCAAATTTTATTGACCTACGACGACCTGCACGATCGCACACGTTATGTGAATATTCACAATACTTTGCGCGAGTTACTGGCACATCAGGCGCTACCCATAGTAAATGAAAACGATACGGTTGCCGTTAACGAGCTTAAAGTGGGCGACAACGACAACCTAGGCGCATACACCGCGCTGGTGGCACAAGCCGACACATTGATCATTTGTTCTGATATTGATGGTTTGTACACGGCCGACCCTCGCCGCAATCCAGATGCCACGTTAATCCCTCGGGTAGATACGATTGATGAGCATATTTATAGCATCGCTGGTGGCGCGGGTACTGCTGTAGGAACTGGCGGTATGCGTACCAAAATAGAAGCCGCAGACAAATGTGCTCAAAGTGGCATTCAAACCTTGATTGTAAACGGCCGTAACGGCCATGTGTTTGATGCGCTGCTCGAAGGCCAAGTAGAAGGTACATTATTTACCGCCAAGCACTCCCCAAAACGCGCT
Source organism: Alteromonas sp. ABE4_545 (assembly GCF_056161325.1). Lineage (NCBI taxonomy): Bacteria > Pseudomonadati > Pseudomonadota > Gammaproteobacteria > Alteromonadales > Alteromonadaceae > Alteromonas > Alteromonas sp. ABE4_545. The sequence continues at coordinate 13,876 of NZ_JBSWYY010000037.1, read as the reverse complement.
CGCACGTTATGGCTACAACACACGTTAAAGACACGTGGTGTGATCACTGTCGATAAAGGTGCAGAAAAAGCACTAAAAGAAAAAGGTGCGTCGTTACTGCCCTCAGGTATTTTGTCTGTGAAAGGCGATTTTCAAGCCGGCGATGCCGTAGAAATAGCGGTAGATGGCCGCGCTTTTGCAAAAGGGTTGTCACTGTATTGCGCGCAAGATCTGGCGTTAATTAAAGGGCAACGTAGCCACAGTATTGCTGATACGCTGGGTTATAGCAGTGGTGAAGCCGTGATTCATCGCGATGATATGGTGTTATTAAACTGAACAATAAGGGCGTAGACAGGCGATAAAAAATACGCCAAGCTAGGGTCTACAAACTGCCTAATTCACACAGTGGAGGCGCACAAGTGACGGATATCACTCCCAGTCTTAACGATTATCCCTATCACGTAGAGATACCCACACGTTGGCAAGACAACGACATTTATGGGCACATTAACAATGTGCAGTACTACAGCTTTTTCGATACCGCGGTGAATACCTTTTTAATCGAACGAGCGGGACTAAATATTCACACCAGTCAGATAGTTGCTTATGTGGTTAGTTCACATTGCCAATATATCTCTCCGGCAGCTTACCCAGAAGTCTTAAAAGTGGGGGTTCGAGTAGCCAAACTCGGCCGCAGCTCGGTAACTTATGGGTTGTCTATTTATGCTGGAGAAAATGAGCGGCGTGTTGCCCATGGACAGTTTGTGCATGTATTTGTTGATAGGCAAACTGACCGCGCTGTGCCTATTCCGAGTGTTATGAGAGAAGCCTTCGAAGCGATAACGGAAGCGCTATAATGCTCGCTGTATTGCTCGACGCAGACTCGTTGCGCCCTAGCGATATAGATTTATCTGGGTTTGATACATTAAACCTCAAGGTGATCAGTTACGCGACAACCACGCCCGAGCAATGTCAGGCACGTATCGCCGAAGCGGATATTATTTTTACAAATAAAGTAGTGCTGAATGCCGCGTTGTTGGCTGCTGCGCCAAAGTGTCGATATATCGGTGTATTGGCGACGGGGGTGAACAACGTAGATGTGGCCTATTGTCGACAAGCCGGTATACACGTGCAAAATGTAGAAGGCTATGGCACTCATAGTGTTACCCAGCACGCCATGATGTTACTACTTAATCTTGCCACTCAGTTCACCTCAACCCTTGCGCAAGTCAGGCGTGGCGAATGGGCTAAATCGCCCTTTTTCTGTTTACTCGACCACCCGGTGATCGAGTTGGCCGGTAAGCACCTTGTGATTGTGGGGTACGGCACTCTTGGCAAACGTTTTGGACAATTAGCCGAAGCTCTGGGGATGAAGGTGTCTATTGCTGCCCGTCCAGGTCAGGCTGTAGGCCAGGGCCGCATTGCATTTGATGAAGTGTTACCCTCAGCAGATGTTGTGAGCTTGCATTGTCAGCTTAGTGAAGACACACAACATCTTATGAATCAGGCGCGTTTTCGCGCGATGAAGTCGACCGCATTTTTAATCAATACGGCTCGGGGAGGCTTGATCGACGAAGCGGCTTTATTGGACGCGCTTGAAACCGGAGAAATTGCCGGTGCGGGGTTAGATGGTCTAAGCGTGGAGCCGCCACCTGCAGATCACCCCTTGCTAAACGCCGATTTACCTCAATTACTCATCACCCCTCACAGTGCGTGGGCAGCCCGCGAAGCGCGTCAGCGTTTAGTTGATATCGCGATAGCGCATTTGCGCGACTACCTCGATAATCGCCACGCTCCTTAGCCACTAAAACGCTACTTTAAGGCGTTTATCTTTTTATTTAACTCGTAGCTCGGTTCTGTCACGATGGCTTCTAGTACCTCAATTCGTGCTTGTAAACTGGCTATTAGCGCATCTTTGTCTTTGTGATGCTTGGCACTCTTATCGGTATCGGTTGCGAAACCCGTGTCATGAGCAGAGTATTCACTTGGTGAGTGAATAAATGGGTTAGCGCATCGGCCGTTAAGCCAATCTACAAACCGCCATTGATACTTTGCATCAATGTAGCACAACACACTGATCGCCATAAAAACGCAAAATAAAATCACGGTAATTTCAAAAGCAGACATAGTGGTTCCTCTTTTCCTTTGTACGGGTTCACAGTGAGGTAGTCATGATATGAAAAAATAAATTACATAATTTTTGTAATTTTTTTAGAGATACACTGACTATGGAAAGCGAACACAATGAAAAACAACAAAAAAGTAAGTAGGTAAGGAAGCGCGCTTCAGGTGAATTTTGATCAAGTACTCGCAGAATACGGGCCTTTGCTAGGCCGTGTAGCGAACAGTTATGAGGCTAATCACGCATTGCAGCAAGAGTTACTGCAAGAAATTGCCGTGGCTGTTTGGCAAGGGTTGGCGCGCTTTCAGGGTAACAGTAGTTTAAAAACCTACATTCTTAAAATTGCGCATAACCGCGCGGTGTCTCATGTGGCTACCAGTGTGAAGCAAATTAAAGGTGATGATGGCAATGCATTAGACGCCATCAGTGCGGCACATGAACACAACCCTGATGTTGCAATGGAACACTCGCAGCAAATGAGTCGACTACTTGAGGCCGTTCGGGAGTTGGGGTTGCCCGCCCGTCAAGTCGTGACATTATCGCTTGAGGGGTTGAGTTATGAAGACATTGCCGAAGTCTGTGGATTGTCCACCAGCAATGTTGGTGTGATTTTGAATCGCGCAAAGCAAACGTTAAGCCGGAGAATTCAGCATGGCTGAACAACAAGATCCATTACAGTCACTTTGGCAGCAACAAAGTGTTAATGCTATTGATATGAGCGATGTGCGAAAACGGTTTCGCGCTCAACGTTGGAAGCAGCGTTGTTATCTAACGCTGGATATATTGGCAATGCTCCCTCTCACCTATGTATTGCTGTTTATGCAGGAAGAGTTTGCCGCTACCCCTATGGGCTGGTTGGGGCTGTGGGTACTGGGAGGCATTTGTTTGGTTTTTGTTTTGTATATTGCGTGGCTGCGTCGCCATGCCTTGTTTGGCGGCGAAGCGCAAACAGAAGACCACCTGAAAAAACTGTCTAAGCAATTTGCCAACAATGCCCGTATTGCCATGTTAACTAAGCACTCGTGTTGGGTCACTGTGTTGATGTTGTTTGTGTATTATCTTGTGATGTACGAAGCAGGCGAAATCGACGCGGAACAGTGGCATTCTATTTTGTTCATTTTGTTGCCGTTAACCTGTGTTGTCATGTTCGCTATGGGGGTATGGGCGCATCGTCGACAACGACGTTTTGAACGAGATTGGGAACGTTTGCAATCGATGCAGATGATGGTCTGACTTGTGTGATCTTGTTAGCCACACTAGGATACGCGAAATTTCATGAGGAGCGGCGAGATGGACGAAATTCAACGTTTACTCGACAACAATAAACATTGGGCTGCACGTACGCATAAAGCAGACCCGCATTTTTTCGATATGCTTTCTAAGCAGCAAGCTCCCATGTATTTATGGATTGGTTGCTCAGATTCACGGGTGCCTGCTAACCAGATTGTTGACCTGCTGCCCGGTGATATCTTTGTGCATCGCAATGTGGCCAATATGGTTGTGCATACCGACTTTAATTGTTTGTCGGTACTGCAATACGCGGTGGATGTGTTAAAGGTAAAACACATTATTGTGTGTGGGCACTATGGATGTGGCGGTGTGGAAGCGGCGATGACCGATAAACAATTTGGTTTAATTGACAATTGGTTAGGGCACATTAAAGACATTTATGCTCGCCACCGAGATGAAATCGACGCGCTTCCTGAAGATGCCCGTTCGGCCAGATTGTGCGAACTTAACGTTATTGCCCAATCAGAAAATGTGAAGAAGACTTCGATTGTGCGCGATGCGCTCGCTCGTCAACAACCTCTGACGATTCACAGTTGGATATACAGTCTGAAAAACGGGCGCATTACGAACTTAAATGCCAAAGACTAATTCGTCGCTGCGCCCTCTTTTTCTTCGGTATTCTTATTGTTGTCGCCGAGGGTAAATTGATAGTAAATATCCACGGCGGTATACAAGCTTCGCACTACCTCTAAATAGAGTTTTGGCATTAATTGATAGCGCAGGGCGACTTCTTGGCCGCCGTTGTCACTGTCGCCAAACACACCGACACCATAGCGAATAGACAGGTCTTTTGAAATACGTCCGGTCACCGCTACTTTGGTGTCATCACCCTGCCCTGTGGTGGAGATACTGAAATCGGAAATGCCGATGGCATCGCCGACTTTACTGGTGAGCGACTCGCTCTTAGACAGTCCAAAACCGAGCAGCATTGCAGTGTACGCGCTATCGCTTGTATCGCCACCTTCTAAGCTTCCACTGCCGTTTAATAAGTACGCGAGATTTTGCGCTTGGTCCATGCTAGGTTCTGAGAACAAAGACACATTGGGTGAGTCGGCCGACCCATCAATACGTACACCAGCAACAACATCATCTGCCGTACGGTCTGGATCGCGAATCGCTTCTACCAATAATAGAGGTTGGCCGATCGGGCCATTAAACTGTACTTCACCAGTGCGAATAATAAGGCTTTGGCCGTAGGCTTGATAACGTCCGTCGAGAATTTGTAAATCGCCATATCCGGTTAACGACGGCTGTGTGTGTACCTCTAAATTGCCGTATAAATTGGCCGTGAGACCAAACGCATCAAGTTTAACTTCTCCACTTTGTGCACTGTCTATTTTCACTGCTACTGTGGCATCGATAATATCGAGGGGATCTTGAGACGGTGGCTCGCCGCGCAAATGCACGTCCTTAGAGGCAGAAACCGCATTCGGCGGTAAATCGTCAACCTTAATGCGGGCCCAAGGCACCCCAACTTCCCCAGTTACTTTCACTAATCCTGGGCGGATTTCGGTCGTGATATCAGGTGACACACGCAACTGAATGTCACGTTGTTTAATAAAAAACTCCGTGCCTTTCACCGTGAGGTCTATTTCTGGTTTATCTACCCAGTTTACTGAGCCAGACAAAGTACCAGGGCCTTCTCCCAATGCAAATTCGCCGTTAAATTCGGCCCGCTGACCACTGAATGTCAGTTGCTGTTGCCAATTATTGATGTCGACTGGCAAGCCATCAATATCGGCTTGTCCGTCACGCAGTGCGAGTTTGCCCTCCAATGATGGGCGAGTTAATTCGCCAGACAAAGTAATGTCGCCATTGATTTGCCCATTGAGTGCTTTTATCGCTTTTGCCAAGGGTTTAAATGGTGCGAGTTGCCAGTCGTCAATGCGAATATTGCCGCTCACTGTGGGTTGGTCGGCTAAAATCGGGCTTTCGATATGTGTGTTCAACTGTCCCAATTGTGGGCTAATCAGTTGGCTATTTGCCGTTAGCTGGCCGTTTTGTAATTCGCCATCAATCGAGACATTATCTAGGGTTATCTTAACTTGCCCTTTATTGCCGAGCGTCCAAGTACTGGGTGTGATGTTGGCATGCAGCTGGGCTTTTAACTGTTGTTGAGGGTCGAAAGAGCCGGTGCTGTCAAACCCAAAGGTGGCGTCAGACACCGATGACACCAAGCTGGGATAAAGCTCGTGAATCCACAAACCTACGGGCAGCTGATGGGCGTTAATCGACCACGCGGCTTGCTCTTGTTCATAGTTGGCTTTGTCTATACAGAGCTCACCATTTTCGCGTGACTGCCAACAATGGGCAGACACCGATGCCGCAAGGTGTTGAGTATCTATTTGCATCGTAAATGGCTTATCTAACTGCCATTGGGTGTTGAGTACAGCGACCTGTGAGTCTTTCACCGTACCTTGCCACTGCTGGTTTTCCCATGTGCCTTGTAAGTCGAAGTGGGTGTGATGGTCTGGTACGGTTAAGTCGGTGATTAATTCATGTTCTGAAAGTTTTCCCGATAATTTAATCGTGCCATTCAACGGCCCTTGCTCTGCCATTACACGGTTGAGTCGGGGAGACATATGAATCGTCTTTAAGTTGATTTCACTATCAAATACGGGGTCTTCCCAACTGCCATAGGTATTGAGGTTGGCTGTTACTGCCCCAGTGAGCTGAGGCACAATACCTTGTAGATTAACAATGTTGAGTTTGGTTTGGGCATTTAAATATCGCTTGTGAAATAACTGAGACAACACGGTTATTTCATTGTCTTGTTGTTTAGCGGTGAGGTCGGCAACCAAAATATCGCTAAAGGCTGAATAAACCAAAGAGCCTTGAAGCGATAAAGGTAATTGTCTTAATGTGCCAGTGATCCCCAGATCAGAAATCACCGCATTAGGGCCATTTTCTGTTTGTCGAAAATGAGACGTGAATTGGCCGTTCAAGTCTTTAGGCCCACCCGCAATTAGGTGCGTTGTGTCGAGGGTTTGAATGGTTGTATTGCCCGACCAGCTGATGTTATCTAGGAAATACAGCGTACCGGTATTGTTGATCTCGCCACCGAGTAAGCGCGCATTAAGAGAGGAAACTTGAATTTGTTCATCACCCGCGAAGAGTTTGGCGTGAAAAGGCACATGATCAAGGGGAGAAACGTTCACGCCACCATCAAGAGTAATGCGATAGTTCCCCATTTCTCCACTTACTTGTAGCGCTCCTTTATCAAGGCTGACATCTTGCTCAATAGGCAATGATTGCGCTGGCCAGTTAACCGTTAATTCGGCGGGTAATGTTTGTTGTAATAATGCCAGCTTTCCTTCCGCTGTTGCATTGATAAGGCCTTCTGCGAGTAAAGACAAATCTAACTGTGCGAGTGAGCCATCCAGTGTCAATTGTGCTTTCTGCTCCGCCCCTTCTATGGGCGCACGAGCGCTAATGTTGAATGACAATGGGTAGTCTTGCGACAGGGTTGCGCTTCCATCTAGTGATATCTCAGCTCTAGGCTCAACAACTGTTAAAGAGTCGAGCGATACGGTAGAGGTGTCGGTGTGAATACGGGACGCAGTTATCTTGCCATCAAACACGGCGGCGTCGCCTTGCAAAATACGCAATGAGTGTAAGGTTAGCCCCTGTACGTCGACATCGATAGGCATAGTTACTGTGGGTAGCTCGGGCGGCGTGTAGCTGAGTGCTGTGGGTGGCGGCCCGCTCACAGACCCTGTTTGAGCCTGAGGCATTACAATATCAATACTGTTAAGCGTGAACTCTTTAATATTAACCGACTCATCGGCTGTTACCGCGGTGTTAAGGGTGGTTAAGGCAATTGTTTGGTCGCCCATTGTCACCTTTAGCGATGCCAGAGATAGAGCGTCTATCGCGATAGGAAAGGGCAATGTAAGCGGCGTAGTTTCCTCGCTAGACGCTGGCGCGGGGGCTAATTGGGTAACGTTCACATCACCGACAGACAGCGCATGTACGCATACACGTGGTTGTAATAAGCAGGTCCAGTCATGGGCTAGGTCAACACGCGATACCTGAACGCGCCATTGTGCATTTTCCCATTGGAGCGTATCGATAGACAGTTCACCGAGAACGCTACCTTCCATCGACGCAATTGATAACCCAGGTACTTGGCTTACGGCGATGTAACGAATTAATGGCGTGCCTAGCGGACTCACAAGCCCGCCAACCAGTATCGTGAGAATGAGGCAAGTAATTAGGACGACTTTGGCAGCCAGTTTTGAACGAGAAAAACGACTCATAGCTCAGGCCCCAAGGTGAAGTGGAACCGCCAAGTTGATTCAAAATCGCTATTTCCTCGGGCGATGTAAAAGCGCACAGGGCCAATCATGGTCAGCCAATGTGCACCAATTCCTATGCCAGTAGCAGGAGATTCTGAAAAGTCATTGGTGGCGGTTCCAATGTCTGCAAATACTGCAGCACGCCAATTCGTTGAAACTGGATAGGCATATTCGACGCTGGCTGTTGCTAAATATTTACCACCGGTGAGGTTGTATGTGTCTTCTTCGTCGGCAGACTCAGCGGCTACCAGTACACGGGGTGATAACGTTTCGTAGGCAAAGCCTCGCACGCTTTGGTCACCACCTGCAAAGTAACGAATACTAGCGGGTACCTGATCAAAGTCATTGGTCATAATGGCACCAATTTCAGACCGGATCATAAAGCGGTGTACACCTTGAAATGTGGTTATCCATTTGGTTCGGGCGTTGGCTTTAAACAGTGAAATATCAGATACCACAGAATCATGGCCCGCTTGTACAGATACCAAGTAATATTGACCTTCGCTAATGTCTAGTTGGTTGTCCGAATCTGTATAGCTCACCGCGTAGCCTGGCATGAGCAATCGCGTACTTTGGCTTGGCACCTTGCCGATAGAAAAGATTTCTCGGGTGTAAGTTAAAGACACGTTCTGTCGCCAATGAGAGTCAACTTCGCTCCAATATCTATGCCCAGATACACTCAGGGTTTCACTTTGGGTGTCGGTATTGCTGTTATCGTCAAATTCATAACTGCTTTCAATACTGGCGTAATCATTATTCACATCTTGCATGGGAATACGGTAGTCAAAACTGGCAGATTGCTCAGGTTGTGACAGATATAATTCTGCCGCCATTGAATGGCCTCGAGTGTTTACCCACGGGCGCTCCCAACGCGCTCTTATCCTGCCTTTGGTGTCGGTATCAGCCCCGCCACCAACATTGAATATATCGCGTGATAAGTGTTGCAGTCGCACCTCTACGGGTACCTGATGGGCTTGGCCTGCCCGACTAACCAGAGGGCGGGCGATAACACGAGCGAAATAACCAGTTTGGTTTAGTCGGCGATTGAATTCCGTCAACATAGCCGAAGAGTATTTATCACCCGTTTTAAAAGGCTTGAGGCGATTAATGATCGCTTCGGCGCGCGTATCACCTTTCAGCTCTACTTCACCGAAGTAATACTGAGGGCCACTTTGTGCAATCAGCAGTACGTTAGCTTCACGGGATTCCCGCACCAAGTCGAGTCGAGCGGCTTGCCAGGTAAAGTCAAAAAAGCCGTGAGAGAGCGCATAGTTAAACATGTCTGACTTAAAGCTCTCGTAAGTGGGTTGTACCAGCACGTCACCTTCTTTGATGGACAAGGCATTAAATTTTTCGCGAAACGCCTTATCGTCTCGCCCTTCGCCAATGATCTCTGCAGTCACGTTAGCAACGACTAAAGGAGTGCCCAATGCGACATCAATAATGAGTTCATCGTCTTGTTCGTAGACCTGAGTTTCACTGTTGTAATAACCATAAGGCGCAAGCGCTTTATCTATTGTGGCTATCACTTCTGCTTGCCAGTCTGGGTCGCTTGGAGCCGCGTCGGCTTGTCTATAGCTGTTGAGGTGCAAACGAATATTGGTTTCTAGAGTGTCGTTTTCCACCCCTTTCAGGGTATAGGAAATAGGTTCAGCGTGTACAGGCAGGGTAAAAAGCGTACTTAGCAATAAACAACAAATGAGGGGGCTTATAGCGCCTAAGGCATTGCGAATGTACGACAAACACTTTCTCATGAAGCTGGGTGAATCCTGTTAATTTGGCAAAGGTGTTTTAGCAGTGCAACACACTGTTGGTTTAAGTGTTAAATGATACAAGTATCGTGCCTAGGTTATATTAACGCTTAATAACGCACGTAACACCAGTTATCTACGCTCGTTGCAATGACATCTGCGGCAGACTGATCGTGATAACGTTGCCCATCATGCGGTAATTCATACCGACTACATAGACAAGTTTACCACCCGCATTTTTAACGCGTTTTATTTTGTTGTTATACGGCGAAAGATCAGACATAGACTTTTGGCGATTACCCGCATGTTCTTCACGGCATATCGTGTATATACTATGCGTTTGGTCGCGCTGCGTGCGAGTATTAACTGGAATTACAAGTTTATGTCTACCCCTTCTCCTGTGAGCCGCCCAACGTTAGGGCTTGTTGAGTTTGTAAGCTTAATGGCATTGATGACGTCACTGGTGGCGTTGAGTATTGATGCTATGTTGCCTGCACTCAATACCATTGCTCACGATCTCAATCTGGTAGACGAGCACGATGCACACATTATCGTGTCTGTATTTTTTGCCGGTATGGCACTAGGACAATTGTTCTTCGGCCCTTATTCCGATGCGCGCGGGCGTCGTGAAGCGATTGTGCTCGGGTTGGGTATTTTTATTGTCGGGACTATCGTGTGTATGCTTGCTACCGATATGACCACCATGATTATCGGTCGTTTAATTCAAGCCTTTGGCGTGTCTGGGCCTCGAATTGCGTCGATGGCAGTTATTCGTGATCAGTTTGTGGGCGAAGGAATGGCACGTGTGATGTCATTTATCATGATGGTGTTTATCTTGGTTCCTATGATTGCGCCAATGGTAGGGCAAGCCGTTCTAACCTTCTTTTCATGGCAGCACATCTTTTCGTTATTTTTGCTGGTGGCTTTACTGAGTGGCTTGTGGTTTTTAGCGCGCCAACCTGAAACATTGCCAGCCGAAAATAGAAAGCCCTTTTCTTGGGGGCAGTTTTTTATATCGTCAAAGTTTGTACTGACTCATGTTAGTGTTATTGGGCCTACATTGGCGATGGGGTGTGTGTTTGGGTCGTTCTTAGCTTATTTAAGTGCATCTCAAACCATTTATGCCGAATTTTACGGTGTCGGTGATCTGTTCCCCTATATCTTTGCATTACTGGCGTTTTCAATTGGCATCGCATCGTTTGTCAATGGCCGTATTGTGACCAAAATGGGTATGCATACTGTTAGCCACTACGCATTGATTGGGGCCATTGTGTTTGCGGTTGTGCTAAACGGCTTGAACTTACTTTACGCTGGTCTACCGCCCTTGCTATTACTGTTACCGGTATTGTTTATTGGCTTCTTTTTCGTTGGTTTATTATTCGGAAACCTCAACGCAATGGCGATGCAACCCTTGGGGCATATGGCTGGGTTAGGCGCTGCGATAATTGGCTCTCTATCGAGCATCTTTGCGGTGCCTATTGCGATGATCATCGACCATTTCATTGTGGCCGATCTCATGCCTATTTCTGTAGGATTTTTGTTTTTCTATGTTGTGGCATATTTTGCATTGCGCAAAAGCCGTGCGGCATCAAAGCTGGAAAGTGCTGGGCATTAACACGTACGCCCGCACTGAATACAAGGCGGAAGCTTTACCCCTTCCGCCTCTTGGCTTACTTAAGTTCGAAAACACTTTCTACAGGTAATTCAAAGTACTGTGCAATCTTTAGGGCAATGACTACCGACGGGGTAAACCGCCCAGTTTCTACCGTACTAATGGTTTTGCGTGATACGCCAATGGCATCCGCCAACTCCTGTTGAGACAGCTTTTGTTGCAATCGCAATTTGTGGATGTGGTTGTCTAATTCATCATTCATCGTCGCTTCCTTCCCAAAGTTTCCACACGATCGTGCCACCATGGGCTGCAAAGCTTAGGCATAGCAATATTTGAACAAAGTTGTGTAATGACAGAGGTGAAGTCGCCTCGATAAACCAGTTACTATCTGCCCATATCGCCAAGATAATCAGGCCCGCGATACTGACGAAATAAGTCACGCGAATACTCAGTGCGCTGATGTAGTCAGTGTATTCATCATTAAACTTCAAGGTCCAAAAAGCGCGCCGGGTTTGTTTTTTGTTGAACTTCCAACTTTTTGAGCCGTAGGCCACCAGCGCAATAATACATACCAACATAACGCCATTGAAAATCCAATGTGCAACGCCGGACCTGAAGTAGCCTAATTCTTCAATTAACCATGCGAGCCAAAACCCAGCCAAAGCTAAACTTATCTTGCCTGTTAGGTTGAGGTAATACTGTTCTTGCTCTGCTGGTGAAAGTAGTTGTTGAGAGGTTGTCATCATTGTTCTGCGTCCTTTGGTCAATGTGTTCATCACGGGTAAGACTTACCCACAAAATTGAAATTAGGTGATACCCAAAAGTTCCATTAGTAACCCTAATGACTCAAATGTAACCTATAGGTATCATTGTGGCAAGGTGTTTTTGTATGGAATCTAGACAAGCATTGTTGTTGTGTATCTATCGCCCACCTCTACGCGCTTACTTTTCGTCGCTAATATCAGGCCAATACAGGGTTTCCTTGTTAAACTGACTAAAATTTCCTCGACACTCACGGGCGAATTCATTATATTGCGCGCCCTCGTTGCGTAGAAATACGCCACCAGTCTTCAGTTCTACAAAATCTAGGTAATTATTTTGATCACCACAGCCAATATCACAATGCAATTTGGTGCTAAGCCATTATTTGAAAATATCTCTGCTAAATTTGGTAACGGGAACCGTTACGGCTTAATTGGCGCAAACGGCTGTGGCAAGTCCACATTTATGAAGATCTTGAGCGGTAAACTCACCCCGACTACGGGCAATGTTTCTCTTGAGCCGGGCACCAAGCTAGGTATTTTGAATCAGGATCAGTTTGCCTTTGAAGAAATGACAGTGGTAGATGCTGTGATCATGGGGGATGCCGAGTTATGGGAAGTTAAACAAGAGCGCGATGCGATTTATAGCAAGCCAGAAATGACTGAAGAAGACGGCATGCGCGTGGCCGATCTTGAGTCGCGTTTTGCCGAGATGGACGGATACACCGCTGAGTCGCGAGCGGGCGACATTTTGATTGCCGCAGGCTTTGACGAGTCTTGTCATTTTGGTTTGATGAAAGAAATCGCACCGGGTAAAAAAGTACGTATTCTCTTGGCTCAAGCCCTGTTTGCTGACCCAGACATTTTGTTGCTCGACGAACCGACCAACAACTTGGATATCTACACCATTAACTGGTTGGCTGAAGAGCTTAACAAGCGCAAATCGACCATGATTATTATTTCCCACGATCGTCATTTCTTGAATTCAGTGTGTACCCATATGGCCGACATTGATTATGGTGAGTTGCGTATTTACCCAGGGAATTACGATGCGTTTACTGAAGCGGCAGCCCTAGCGCAGGAGCAGCTGTTAAACGAAAACGCAAAAAAATCAGCTGAAATTGAAGAGCTACAGAGCTTTGTTGCGCGCTTCTCAGCGAACGCATCAAAAGCGAAACAAGCCACCTCTCGTGCCAAGCGTTTGGAAAAAATTGAGTTGGCAGAAGTGAAAGCGTCGAGCCGCCGTAAGCCTTACATTCAATTTAAGCAGCACAAGAAATTGCACCGTCTAGCCATAACGCTTGAAGAGCTTGGTCACGGCTTCCCAGAACTACCGTTATTTTCTAATGGTAACTTGTTGTTGGAAGCGGGTTCTCGTTTGGCCATTATTGGTGAAAACGGCGCGGGTAAGACCACCTTGTTAAAGTGTTTGATTGACGAGTTGGCGCCAGAATCAGGTACAGTAAAATGGGCTGAAAATGCCGCTGTAGGTTATGTGCCGCAGGACAGCAACAAAGACTTCGCGAACGACATGACCATGTTCGAGTGGATGTCACAGTGGCGTTTACCTCACCATGATGACTTGCAAGTGAAAGCCATGTTAGGCCGCTTGCTGTTTGGCTCTGATGACTTCAACAAGAAGGTCAGTGTGTGCTCTGGTGGAGAGAAAAACCGTTTGTTGTTCGGTAAGCTGATGTTGCAAGACATTAATGTGCTAGTGATGGACGAACCGACTAACCACTTGGACATGGAGTCTATTGAAGCTCTCAACCATGCGTTACTTAACTTTGATGGTACTGTGATTTTTGTGAGTCACGACCGTGAGTTTGTTTCCTCTCTGGCCACGCAAATTATCGAAATTGAAGGCAAAAAGCTTAATAACTTTGCCGGCACTTATGACGAGTTCTTAGCACACAAAAATGGCTAGTTGAGTTGTCAGTGAAATTAATAAAAAAAGGCCGCTTTGAACAGCTGTCTCTTATACACAAATCCCCGCTAAGAAATTAGTGGGGATTTTTTTTGAACATTATCTCTTCACTCTGATCAGATCTTGTAACTTGGTT
>NZ_JBSWYY010000036.1:0-30071 GCF_056161325.1 Alteromonas sp. ABE4_545 | reverse complement strand
ACTCGTATTGTTGTGGGGATTTTGGGGTTAGCATGGTGAACACTCCGAATTTCACTATGCCTATTAGATCAAAGCCCCAGACTTTCGTCTAGGGCTTTTTCAACAGTCTGAAACCTGGCGATTGCCAGGTTTTTTATTAGCTTTCAGACTGACTCGGTAAATACCCATCGCCCACCAGCTTTTGGTTGAGCGTATGGAAACGGTTAATCGCCGATACAAGATCAGGAACGTGCACTTCTTCCATTTGATTAATGATTTCACTCACTAATGCATTGAAATCTTCTCGCCCTTCTAGTTTCTCGTCACTTTGATTCAACACAGCCATCAACTTTTCTAAATACTGTGTTACAGGCTTCACTTTGTCACAGTCGGGTTGATCGTCTTGATACTGTTGCACATTTTGATATGCACGAGCCATGCTCGACTGTTGCTTGTGATTAAGATTCAAAGCAAAGCCAGCTAGCTGCTCTTTGTCATATCCTAAAGACAAGGCTTCTTCCAAAGCCTTTTCCATGTCGCCGGAAAAGAAGGTTTCGGCTAGATCTGTGGTTTTTTCTACTAAATCAGCGATAGCCTCTAGCTCGTCTTCATCTAATTCGCCTTGAACACTGAAGCTTAGACCGTCTTTCTCGAAGTATTGATAAAGTGATGTTTGTTGCACACTCGTCTGATTGGTAGACGACGGCACTTCATTATTGCCATAACTTACTGGCGTTGCATTCCACAACGTAGATTGGTTGTATTCAAATGAACGCACACTTTCGAAGCGTATTGTCACTTCATCGCCATCTTTAGTACGAATGCGTAAATCACCATCACGGGAATCACTGGCACCAAAGCTGATTGCTTCCATGCCATTCACAATTTCAGGGGCTTGACCGAATATACGTTGCTCTAGGGATTGCATCTTTTCTTCAATCAAGGAAGCACTGTTTTCAATGCCCGTAGCGATCTCGTTGTTCATCATACTACCGAGATCTTGCTTCGCCATATCAATGCCTTTGGCAACGCCTGATCGTGCTTGCTCAAACATTGAATGAAGTTTTGCGTCGTCAGCACCACTTTTCGCTGCGGCATTTATCACGCCCCCAACAAAACTCATGACATTTTTCGCAACCTCTTCAAAGTCGAATAAACTGTCTTTGGGCTCTTCAGTATCACCGGTAAGCCGACTGGCATCGACTCGCTTTCCATCTATCTCTACGGTTTGACTTAACGCCGAACCGAACATTTTTAGGCTTAAGCTTGATTGCGTTAACGACACCTTTACGGCACTGGATTGCTGCATCAAATCCGCAGCTTGACGAAGCCCTTCCTGTTGGAGTTGCTTTTTTAAGCTTGCTTCCGGGTGTACAGACGCGTCTTGCTCACCAAGGGAAGCCTTGATTGCATCTACGTTCATAATTTGTTCCTCACTAACCTCATAGTTTTTATCGGCTGTGATTTAACATTGTTTAATTTTAATGCAATATTTTAATATTGCCTGCTGCTTTGCATTGCAGTTGTGACAAAACTCACTACAATGCCGCAGCTTAATTCAATGGCCAGAGAGATGAGATATGTCGGATCATCAACATTCAGACGCATACCAAGTACAACTTGATGAGAAAGTAACGCGATTACAAACCCAACTCGCGCCTTTTGATGCGCCTCCATTGAATGTCTTTACTTCAGATGAATCTCATTACCGGATGCGCGCAGAATTTCGTGTTTGGCATGATGGCGATGACTTGTATCACATCATGTTTAACCAAGAGACCAAGGAAAAATATCGCGTCGACCAATTTCCTGCCGCAAGTGAAACTATCAATGACATGATGGCCGAGTTAATGCCTTTACTCAGAGCCAACACCGTGTTGCGCAAAAAGCTGTTTCAGATTGACTACTTGTCTGGCTTATCAGGGGAAATCGTGGTGAGCTTGCTTTATCACAAAGCCCTTGACGACGAATGGATGGCAGCAGCCAATGCGCTCAAAGCAACACTAAGCGCGCAATTTAATGTGAATATTATTGGCCGCGCTCGCAAACAAAAGGTGCTGTTAGACCAAGACTACATCATAGAACGGCTTACAATTCGCGAACGTGAATATGTGTTCAAACACATCGAGAACAGTTTTACCCAGCCCAATGCAAAAGTGAATTGCAAAATGATTGAATGGGCAATGGCAATCAGTGATGAATTAGACGGTGACTTGCTTGAACTATATTGTGGAGCGGGTAACTTTAGCTTACCGCTAGCCGCCAGTTTTGATCATGTAGTAGGGACTGAAATAGCAAAACCCTCGGTCGCGGCAGCTCAATTCAATATTGCTGAAAACAAGCTTGATAATGTCACCATTGTTCGCTTGTCTGCCGAAGAGTTTGTTGAAGCCATGCGGGGTGAACGCACATTCTCCAGACTCGAAGGACTGGACTTGAGCCAGTTTAATTTCAATACGGTATTGGTTGATCCTCCCCGTGCAGGCCTAGATCCCGACACATTAAAAATGGTCAGCCAATTCGACAATATTCTGTATATTTCGTGTAACCCTGATACGTTAGCTGACAATATGAAAATGTTGTCGAGCACTCACGAAATCAAGCAATCGGCATTATTTGATCAGTTCCCATTCACCCACCACACTGAAGCCGGCGTGTGGTTGTCAAAGCGATAATTTACGTTCTTTGCTCAGAGGCAACGACTATACCTGCCTTTGAGCAAAGGTTTCACCACCGTACTGAATAAAGCGCAACTGCACTTTCACCCGCTTCCCAATTTCTCCTCGTTGATTGGCGTCTGCCTCTAAGGCATCGGCCCCCGCGCTGAATACCAAACGCACCATACATTCAGCCTGTAGATATGCTAGCTGATGGGGCAATATTTCTTGCTCAACAATGTAGTCTGTTAGCTCTTCAGTAAAATGCTGGATTTCTCGTGAAACCGCCAAGCGATAAGCCGCTGAAGTTCCTGTGTGTTCGCGCAGTAACAATCGGAACGCATTGCTGTTCGATGTAATAAATTCCATAAAGGTATCGACGGAAGTGTCGATCACGCCGCCACCAGACGCAATTCTTCGCCGCGCCTGTCGCATAAGTTGTCTCAGCGCCAAGCCAGCTTCATCAACCAAAGTGAGGCCAAGTTCATCCATGTCTTTGAAGTGGCGATAAAATGAAGTGGGTGCGATCCCCGCTTCTCGCGCGACTTCGCGGAGACTAATCGCTGACAAAGTACGATTCTCATGCAGCAAATGAAATGCAGCATTAATGATATTTTGTCGCGTTTTCAGTTTCTGTTCTTGTCGACTCACTACGTCATTCCTTAGTTTTTAGTCTATATTACACTGTAACTGGCTTGCCTCAAAAGGCAGAAAAAGTTAAATTAGCGTACAGTTGTAAGCTGAGTTTTATATGATGAAAAAACCACCTATTATCCTAACTAATGTACTTGTGTTTATTATCACAGGTGCAATTGCCTTTATCGGAGTACCGGTATGGGCTACGACATTCGGTTTTGACGCTACGGAAATCATCACGACCATTGTCCTGTTCTATTTTACGGGAATGTCTATCACCATGGGCTATCATCGTCTGTGGTCTCACAAAGCCTATGACGCGCATATTAGTGTGCGAATCATTTTGGCCATTGGCGGAGCCATGGCGCTACAAAACAGTATTTTACATTGGTCGTCAGATCACCGAATCCATCACCGCCACGTGGATGATGATGACAAAGATCCATATTCAGCAGGAAAAGGGTTGTGGTATTCACACATCGGTTGGATGCTAAGAGAATATCAAGCTAGCCGTTACAGTGACTACAGTAATTGCCGCGATTTACAAAAAGACCCTGTAGTGATGTGGCAGCACAATCATTATTTATTGGTGGTTCTTGCTGCTAACTTCGGCCTCACCGCATTCTTAGGCTGGCTGAACGGCGATGTACTGAGCATGGTATTACTTGCTGGCGTATTTCGTTTAGTCATGGTGCATCACGTGACATTCTTTATCAATTCGTTGGCTCACTTTTGGGGTTCACAGCCCTATACTGACCAAAACTCTGCACGCGATAACGGAATATTAGCTTTCTTTACTTTTGGTGAGGGCTACCACAATTTCCACCACATTTTTGAATACGATTACCGAAATGGCATTCGTTGGTGGCAGTTTGACCCAACCAAGTGGGCAATTCGCGGCTTATCCTTTGTTGGGTTAACCAAGAACCTTAGACGTTGTCCGGAAGAGCGTATTGAAAAAGCCCTAGCTACGATGCAGCTAAAACGAGCGAGCGAGCGCGCTTCGGCATTACCCAACGGCGAACTGATCATGCAAAAAGTGCAGGATGAATATGACATATTAATCCAAAAAATGTCTGATTATTACGCCACTAAAAAGCGCATAATGAATATTAAGAAGCGTCATCTTAAGCGCAGTGTTGAAAGACTAGAGCTGGATTTCAAATACAAAGAAATGAAACAAGCCCTTTTGCTGCAAAAGGAAAAGTGGTTAAAAATTCACAGTTGCGAATTCAACTTCGCTTAACTGCACAGGGCACCTTCAAGGTGCCCTTTTTGTTTTCTCCTGCCTAATTCTCACCGAGACTTGCAAATTCCCCATCTTAAGCAACACTTGATTAAAGAAAAATAAAACAAAACGACTCAAGCAAGAATGGATTGAAAGCTCAGTTGGCTAGGTTTGACCCAGTGCATCGATCATGAGGTAAGGAAAAAAGATGTCGATAAGTGAAAACCAAGACGAACTTTTTGTTTTTGAAGACGTATCTCGCAACGAAGAAGACGATACGGTAAAGACATGGAAAGTACTTAGCGTCGAAGATGATACCTGTTATCAAGAAACCCTCGCTCTCACCGTTAAAAATATGGTGATTGATGGCCGCCATGTTGAATTTATGACCGCCTCCTCAGCCACCACTGCGGCGTCGATTATTGCGCAGCATAGCGATATTGCTGTGATTTTGCTTGATGTCATTATGGAACGTGAACTCGCGGGGCTTTATTTAGCCGAAACCATTCGCAATGTGATCGGTAACAACGAAGTGCGGATTATATTACTCACAGGGCAAGCAAGCACGGTTCCCCGTGAAGATATTATGCACTCGTACAATATCGATGAATACTGGCAAAAAGCGGAGCTCACAGCAGAAAAACTAAAAAGTGTACTAACCAGTAATGTGCGAACCTGGTCGAACATTCACGACCTGAACATTGCTCGACGTGGGCTGCAAATGATTGTAGATGCCTCGCGCGCGTTAACCAAAAAGAGTGACATCACCACCTTCACCGAAACCGTGTTACACGAAGTGGCTAAAGTACTCAACTTACCAAACACAGGTGGCTTTGTTTGCACATTTCAAGCGTTTGACACAGAAATCGAAGCCTTTCCGATTATTGCAACAAGCGGGCACTATCAACATGCCGACCATCGCTCGTTTAACGCCTTATTTCAACATTACTCGCCGCAAGTATCTGAGAAGATAAAAACGAGTATTGAATGTGCAGTGGAAAGTAAACAGCATCAATTTGCTCACTTCTACACAGTTCTGTACTTCGAAACAATTAGTTTTGAGCAAACCGAGAAATACGTCATTTTTATCGACTCTGCCAAACCCCTCGAAGATGGTCATATCAAGCTGTTGCAAGTATTTAGCGAGAACATCAGTACCAGCT
Source organism: Alteromonas sp. ABE4_545 (assembly GCF_056161325.1). NCBI lineage: Bacteria > Pseudomonadati > Pseudomonadota > Gammaproteobacteria > Alteromonadales > Alteromonadaceae > Alteromonas > Alteromonas sp. ABE4_545. The sequence goes on along the minus strand of NZ_JBSWYY010000036.1, from coordinate 24,408 downwards.
TTTCGAATATCAACTTGCTCAACAAACTCACTAACCTAGCCTATCAAGACAGAAGCATAAACATTCCAAACCGAAACTGGTTATTGCGAGAACTAGATAGCCTTACATCAGAAGAACGACACAAGTTGAGTCTAGTGCGGGTAGAACTAAATGATCAGTCATCAATGGAGATGATACTGGGAACCAGCTATACCTCTCTCATATTAAAAGGCATCTTAGACAATCTCAGGAAGCTGTGTCCGCACTATTATTGTATTGCAAAACCCGATGACGACGCTTTTGTGTTGCTATTTAAAAAACAGAATCTGCCGAACAACCATATTTTGCACCTGCTCAGCGACCAAATTATCAATATCAACAACTTAGATCACCAAGTGATCTTGAACGTTGGTGTAGTGAACTTGGATGAAGTTGACGAAAAATCTGCAGAGCGAATCTTTGCTTTGTCGGAAATCGCCTTGCAGCATGGTAGGCAAAATAATCAAGCCGTGACTTACTTTGATCGCGAGCAAGTTGAAATGCTCTCTCGTCGTTCCACTATGTTGCATGACTTGAACGGCTGTATTGCACAAGAAAAAGGCTTATTTCTGGTCTTCCAACCCAAAGTTGATATGCGAAGTGGCCGCCCTGTGGGCATTGAAGTCCTGATTAGATGGAAGCGCCACGACGGCACGTTAGTCCCGCCAGGTGAATTTATTCCTCTTGTAGAAGCCTCTGGATTAATGGCAAAAATCGACACCTTTGTAATGCAAAAGACAATTGCCACTATTCAAGCATTACAACAAGAGGGCTATGCCCTGCCCGTGTCATTCAATGTCACGTGCAATGACATCACCAATCGCCAGTTTGTAGCTGCGCTTCATGAAATTATCGCTGTCAGCGGTATTTCCCCACAGCTTTTAGAAATCGAAGTCACTGAATCGTTAGCTATGGAAGACTACCAATTGGTCAACCCAATTCTTCAGGAACTCATTGATACTGGTATGTCGGTGAGTATTGATGATTTTGGCACTGGGTATTCCTCTCTCGCCCACATTACCGATTTGGCCGCAACGACGTTAAAAGTAGACCGAAAGTTTATCGACGATCTCACTGGAAGCAAGTCAGAACAGGCCACTCATGTAGTACAAATCGTGCAAAAGCTGTCCTCTCGATTTAACTTTAACTTGGTGGCAGAAGGCATTGAAACCCAAGAGCAGTGCCAAATTTTAATTCAAAATGGGTACGTCATTGGTCAAGGGTACTATTTCGCCAAACCGATGGAATGGCAAAAGCTCTTAGCATGGCTAGAGGAATTTCCCCCACTATGAGTGATCCGCAGGGAGCATCAAAACAAAATAAAGCCCCAATGTTGAAATACCGCGTCCTCAGCTGGGCAGTATTAATTGTGGTTTGTGGTTTACTCGTTGCATTTTTAGCGTATCAGAACACGATAACCAAAAAGCTAGAGATTGTGGAATTTGCCCACAACAATGCCTTATCACAAGCGAGTAATTTGTTTACTCAGGAACTGAGTGACATTCGAACAACCATACGTTTAATTAACCAACAAATTGAACACCCGGTCACAGATGAGACCAATGCCGACTTTGTCGCCCCACTTTTTATACAAACAGCACACACCCTCCCAAAACTATTGCAACTTCGCTGGATCAACAACAACGGGATTGAAAGAGTACGCGTGAATTCAGACAGTGATAACCGCATATATCTTGTTGATGAGTCTCAATTACAAGACAAATCATCCCGTTACTATGTAAATGCAGGATTAAACTTAGCAGAAGGGCAAGTGTATCTTTCGAAGATAGACCTGAACATTGAAAAAGGAACCATAGTCACCCCGTTTCAACCCACAATTCGCGCTGTAACCAAAAGCCATATCGCTGGTACAAACCTCAATGGCATATTAGTGCTGAACTACAACCTTTCAGGTATTTTGCAACGTTTAAGAGAAGTCAGTTCGTCACAAGCGCAACTCATTATCTCTTCTGGGACCGAGCGTATTATTCTGCATCCAGACAAACAACATGAATGGGGGCCTGATCTGGCAATAATGAACCAGTCGCTAGAACACGTAGAACCCGGAATTGCAGAGCGAATTAGTCGAAGCGGTGGGCAGATTATTTTTGCAACAGAAAACGGCCAAAAGTACAGCGCTATAACACTTCATTCGCTATCGGGGCTTTCTGACGAGCAACTTCCTTCGCTCTATATTATTGCGAAAACCCCTGCGAATGTGATGAACCAAATAAAAACCGATGCGCTTTATTCTGCTATGGGTGTAGGTTTACTTATCGTTGCACTAGGGTTTGCCACCTTGTATCGAGACTACCGATACAGCCAGCAACTCATACACTCCAGTGCCCTGTTACACAAAGAAAAAGGCGAATTAAAGCAAACCATTGAACGGCAAAATGCGTTAATGGATGAACTGTCAGAGTCTAAAAAACTGTCTTCGTTAGGCATGATGGTCGCTGGGCTCGCCCACGAGTTAAATACGCCTATCGGTGCCGCTCGGTTAGCCGTAAGCGAAAGCGATGCTCAATTAAAACGGCTCATCAAATTAAAAAGTAATGGTCTGACTAAACAGGCATTTGATACTTATATTGAAAATAGCCAGCAATCGATATTTTTAACGTTTAGTAATCTTTCTCGTGCAGCGGAAATCATAACCAGTTTTAAACACCTCACACAAGAACGGGCGCTGGATACGCTCAGCGAATTTTACTTACATCAAATCGTTACGGATTTTCTGCATTCCTATCAAGGGGTATTAAGAAAAGAAGGGGTTAAAATACACCACAGTATCGACCCCGAAATCATGCTCAATGGCTACCCCGGTATTTTGTCGCAAGTCATTCAATGTTTGATAGAAAATTCGCTGCGGCATGCGTTTAAATCGGAACAAGAAAAACGTATCGACATTACCGCTGAATTAATCGACAACAAAGTTTCTATTATTTTTGCTGATAACGGGAGAGGTTTAAGCGCCGAGCAAATCGAACTCGTTTTCGACCCCTTTTACACTACATCCAGAGGAAGCGGAGGTACGGGCCTTGGCCTTTACATTGCTCACCAATGGGTAACAAAATCGCTGCAAGGCAGTATTCATGTAGTCAAAAATAGTGAACAAGGGGCTAAATTCGAAATTATTCTTCCCGTTTCACCAAAAGCCAAAGCTATCGAATAAAGCATTTTTGTTTATTTTCATAAACTTGATAGACTGGTAATAAATCACACAATTGCGAAGTTTACTATGAGCCAGAAGTCTACCAACGCGAAAAAAGCACAGCCCAAATCATTCCAATATGACGCTATTGTCATCGGCACCGGCCCCGGTGGTGAAGGTACTGCCATGCAGTTAGCCAAAGCAGGTAAAACGGTCGCCGTGATTGAGCGTTATAGAGCGGTAGGTGGTGGATGTACGCACTGGGGCACTATCCCGTCTAAAGCACTACGTCATTCAGTAAGTCGTTTAATTGAATACAATAACAACCCCTTATTTGGTGAGCTACACGCTACTCACAACTTAACATTTTCCGACATTATGCAGCACGCCAGTGGCGTAATTCATAGTCAAACTCGCTTGCGCAGTAGCTTTTATGACCGTAATCGCGTCACCCTTATTCAGGGCGAAGCCAGCTTCATCGATCAACACACCCTAAAAATTGTGAAGCCTGATGGCTCTCATGATGAAATTACGGCGAAACAAATTGCCATAGCGACTGGCTCGCGACCCTATACACCGAAAGATATCGATTTTACACACCCCCGCATCTATAACTCCGACACCATTTTAGACCTTAATCACCACCCTCAAACCGTTATTATTTATGGCGCAGGTGTTATCGGTACTGAATATGCCTCGATTTTCCGTGGTCTAGGAGTAAAAGTAGACCTTGTGAATATGCGTGACCGTTTGCTGTCATTCCTCGATGCTGAAATTTCTGATGCTCTGAGTTATCACTTATGGAATAACGGAGTTGTAATCCGCCATATGGAAAGTTACGAGTCGGTAGAAGGCCGAGACGACTGCGTGGTTGTTAATCTTGAATCGGGTAAAAAGATGAAAGCCGACTGTTTACTCTTTGCCAACGGCAGAACCGGTAATACAGACATGCTAGGGCTAGAGAACATTGGTTTAAAAGCGGATTCACGTGGTCAGCTTAAAGTAAACAGCAATTACCAAACAGAAATTGAGAATATCTTTGCTGTGGGCGACGTAATTGGCTATCCAAGCTTAGCTTCTGCAGCCTATAACCAAGGCCGATTTGCCGCTGAAGCCATGCTAAAAGGCAAGGCAAATGCACAATTAGTAGAAGATATTCCCACAGGTATTTACACCATTCCAGAAATTAGTTCTGTAGGAAAAACAGAACAAGAACTCACTCAAATGAAAGTGCCCTATGAAGTAGGAAGGGCGCAATTTAAGCATCTCGCTCGCGCGCAGATTGCATCGACTAAGGTAGGAAGTTTGAAAATTCTGTTTCACCGTGAAACGAAAGAGATTTTGGGCATTCATTGTTTCGGTGAACGTGCTTCAGAGATTGTTCACATAGGCCAAGCGATTATGCAGCAACCTGGCGAGAACAATAATATTGAGTATTTCGTTAATACAACATTTAACTACCCGACTATGGCGGAAGCGTATCGAGTAGCCGCACTCAATGGCTTAAACCGGATTTTCTGATCTGGTGGTCAGCCTCTTAAAAACAAAACAACCGGCTGTTGAGCCGGTTTTTTAATTTTAACTTTGCTTATTGCGCTAGAGGCAATTTTAAGTTCATCGCTTGAAGTGCATCACGATGAGCGACAATATCAATCTGCATTTTCTTAGGATCGAATGTCATAGTGGCAATGGCATAATCACCGTTTACGTTGGCAACATCCATCATCTTTTGTTCTACTTTTTTATATTCAACGTTTGCGCTAATTTGACTAGCCATACATTCGCTGTTCACTTCAAAAGTTGTGCGATCCATGCAAGTGAAAAGTTGGTTTTTACCAGACTCTGCATGCGCTACACCGGCAGTGAACAGTAAAGCTAATCCGATTACTAATTTACGCATGATTTTCTCCTGCAATTGTGAACTTCATTGAATGTAAGTATACTGTTAATACTTACAGATCGCAAGAAAAGATCATAGTTGTATGACACTAATATGACAGCAGTGAAATATTTGAGAAATAATATAATTTCGTTACGCCAGCTTTCTCAAGCAGTTGATAACTGTGATGTTTGTAAAAAACACCTTCTTTTTCATCCCAAGCCGATCATTCAAATAAGTGAGCAAGCGCACATTCTTATTATCGGCCAAGCGCCTGGGCTTGCAGCGCATGAATCTAATACGCCTTGGAATGATAAAAGTGGCGAGCGACTACGAGGCTGGTTAGATGTTGACGCCGATGTGTTTTACAACGACCAACAGTTTGCCATTCTCCCTATGGGATTTTGCTTTCCTGGATACAAAAACAAGGCAGACGCGCCGCCTCGACCGGAATGCGCCCCACTGTGGCATAACAAGTTTATTAGCCTTCTAAAACCCGCGCTCACGTTGCTCATTGGTCGATACGCCCAGCAATATTATCTTCCCGAATACAAAACGCTGACCGATGCTGTACAAAAGCACCATGAGCAAAGCAACAACTGTATGGTTTTACCGCACCCTTCAGGCAGAAATAACCGATGGCTACGCAATAACCCTTGGTTCGAAGACGAGATACTTCCCGAACTCAAAAACAAAGTTTCTAAGTTAATTTAAAGCCCAGCAATGTAGTCGCGTATTACTGCTCTTTTTGCTGTTCGGCAAGAAAATTAAGTAACTCATCAAAGGGCATGGGCCGCGCATACAAATATCCTTGCGCTTCATCACACCCTAATTTGATCATATAAGATGCTTGCTCTCGCTTTTCTACCCCTTCGGCAATGGTAATCAACCCGAGTTTATTACCCAGAGTCACGATAGTCTCAGCGATAAACGCACTCTCACCAGGTTTTATGTCACTGACGAAAGAACGATCCACTTTAAGCCTGTCCAACGGTAACTTTTGGAGATAGCTCATCGACGAAAACCCAGTACCAAAATCGTCAATGGCAATAGCCACACCAAATGCTTTTAAAGAGCGCAAAGCGTCGATCACAATTTGAGGCTCGTCCATGACGACACTCTCAGTGATTTCCAGCTCTAATCTGCTTGGTTCACAACCACTGCGCAACAGCGTGTCTTTCACTTTCTGTACGAACCATAAATCTCTGAACTGCGGAATTGACACATTAACCGCTACGCGTATGTCACTGTGTCCAGCTTCATCCAATTGGTTGAGGCGACGACAAGATTCTTCTAGCACCCATTGACCAATCTCTACGATCAAGCCTGAATATTCGGCCAGAGGCACAAATTCGGCGGGAGAAATAAAACCACCATTGCCATCAGGCCAGCGCAATAGGCCTTCCATTCCCACCACTTTTTCACTCACGAGGTCCACTTGGGGTTGAAACCACAACTCCAGTTTTCTAGCGGCAAAATCAGTACGCAATTTACGCGTAAGGTTCAATCTATGGGTAGTTTGCTCTTCAATTTCAGGAGCAAAAAATTCAAAGTTGTCGGTGACATTTTTCTTGGCGCGATTTAATGCAATATTCGCTCGCTTGAGCAACTCCAAGCCTTTTACTCTGTCGCCGTCAACACCGCAAAATCCCAGTGTAACGTTCACCGGCATGGTATTGTCGCCAGCGGTAAAAGAAGATTGAAATAACTCATTGATGGTCGCGGGATTAACTTCAGATTGTGGCCCAAGTAGACCAAATACGTCAGCCGCTATACGCCCTTTCCTCACGCGATCACTAAACGACAACTCCATTCGGTTCGCTACAGCTCGCAGTAAGTCATTACCCACTTCCTGTCCCAAACCATCATTAATATCTGAGAAGTGATTAATATCGACTAGAGCGACACTCATTTTCTGATCTAAGTGAAATTGGCTAGCCCGCTCTAACATATTAATAAATTCATTGCGGTTAGGTAATTTCGTCAACCAATCTCTAAATGCCGCATTGCGCAATTCATGGAAGAGGTAAACATTTTCATAGCCAATAGACACACTCGATATGAACACTTCAAGTAGCTGTTTATCTATGTCATTGAGTGCATCGCTCATGTTCACGTAAACGGCAGCCTCAAACCCAGAACTGTTGATATACAGTACTGAGTAATGATCTTCAAAAATGTGCTTTTTTAGTCTTAAACAACGGTTCACCGTCTCAACAATAGCGGCATTATGTAGGCTTTCTATGCGTTCATTGATGTAAGAGGCAAAGTCTCCTGCCGCTCCTAAAACGTAAACGCCATCGTCTTCTTTGTCGATAACAGAGCCAGCTCTCGCGCAAACAACGCCCTCTGCCTCTAAGCCAATCAGTGAGCTAATTTGTGTGACAATGCCTTCACAAAACCCTTTAATGGAATGCTCTTCCAACAGATTTGCCGCTGAATGAATAATTTTTTGCAGCCCTAAACGGCTCTGATTGATAGTAAGAATTTGTTGATAGGAGCGAATAGAAGAGATAACAGTGGTAAGTAATTTTCCTCGTGTTAACTCAGTCTTGGTTTTATAGTCATTAATATCGTAGGTTTTGATCACTTCTTCTTCGGGAGCAAAACCTGGCTGACCAGTGCGAAGAATAATTCGAGGCTCCGTTAAATGCAGCTCCTCGCGCATGTACTTCACCACGTCCAAACCTGCGATATCGGTCTCCATCACCACATCGAGCAAGATGATTGCGATTTCGTGACCATATTGTTGCAGTAACTTTTTGGCGTCTTCCCCCGAATGGGCATGAATAAAATTTAATTTTCGATCATGAACAATCAGATCGGATAACGCTAAACGTGTAACCGTGTGAATTTCTTCATCGTCGTCGACAATAAGTAAATTCCACTCTCTATATACGTGGCTATCTAACTCGGGGTGGCTATCTTCATCCAGGAAGATCAGTTCATCATTATCGTAATCTGCTTGCGACATGCTCTGCTTGTGTCCAAAATACGCTCAGTAACCATCGTAACCTGAATGTAAAACTTTGCAAAGCAATCTACAGACGCCTTTTTGAAAACATTACATTCAGGTGTACAGCTGAGGTTAACAATACACGATTTATGAAAATAACCAATAACGACAACCCAATACCCACAACAAAAGTGAGTACGGAAAAAACTGCAACAACCGCGTCAGGGGCAAAAGCCGATCTTCCGAAAGAAGTCACATCGTCGCATCAGGCTACCAGCAGTGTTAAACAGCAAATGCATTTGTGGTTCGCTAAAGCGGGAATAAGCCCAGGCATGATTTTTCATGATGAAAAGTCGCGAAAACGTGCGGTTGACCGTCGCCGTGACATTCAAGCAGTACGTGTGATGCAAAACCTCTCTTCTATTTTAGAAAATGCATTAACCGTGTCAGTAGGTGAACCCAGCGCAGAAAAAATGGACCCAGACTGGTTCTTTAATTTTATTCGCATGGCAGAAAACATTCACTCCACACAGATGCAGGAATTATGGGGGAAAATATTTGCAGTAGAAACAAGCCAGCCGGGTAGTTTTTCGCTGCGTAGTTTGGAAACACTGACTAACTTAACCCAACGTGATGCCAAGTTATTCCTACAAGCAGCCAAGTTGGCAAGCCGTCGGCAAGGTGATGGTATTCCTAGATTACTTATTGGCTATCACCAAAAACGCGGGTTGCTCAGCAAACTGTTTAAGCAGAGGCCTGGGCAAGTGAATTTAGGGAATTTCGGTTTATCTTATCCCGACCTACTCGCTCTTATCGATATGAAATTAATTTATGCCAGTGAAATTGAAACCGGTGAATTAGACCCAGAGAAGCGCGTGGTATGGCGTTCGGCCAGCGGTATATTCAACCTCACACCAAGAGGCTCAGGAATGGCGTTGAAATATTATAAGTTTACGTCGGTGGGAGCGGAGTTGTACAAACTGATCAGCCGTCAGGAAAACCCGGAATATCAGGCGGCATTACGCCAAGTTTTGACGCCGGGTTTTATTGTGGAATAGGGAAAGCGATAGCATTAAATGCCATCGCCATCACCAAATTCGTGCAACCCACATTCGCGCTTAAGACCAAAAAAGCGCGTGTCTTGCTCTTCCATGCCTTCCTGCAACGAACGGGTTGTGTGCCAATCACCAATCGACACGTACCCTTCGTCCCATAAAGGGTGATACGGCAATTCGTTGTCTTTGAGGTAGTAATGCAAATCTTTGTTCGACATATCAATAATAGGATACATCTTGAACTGACCTTGCACGCGTTGTAGCACGGGTAAATGCTGGCGCGTGTCAGACTGACTGCGGCGCAAGCCTGCAAACCAGGTTCCCGCGTTGAGCTCTTTCAGCGCACGCTGCATGGGTTCAACCTTGTTCATTTGGTTGTATTGCTCAATGCCTTCAACGCCTTTTTCCCATAGCTTACCAAAACGCGCTTCTTGCCATGCGGCTGTCATTGGCGCTGAGTAAACGTGGAGATTCAAGTCCAACATCTCGGTCATACGATCGATAAATTGGTACGTTTCAGGAAATAAATACCCTGTGTCAGTCAATACGACGGGAATGTCTGCACACTCACGGGTCAGTAAGTGCAACATTACCGCTGACTGCGCCCCAAAGCTCGAAGAGACAATATGCGTGGCGGGTAAGTGTTGGTAGGCCCAACTTACGCGCTCAGCAGGTGTCATAGCTTCAAGCTCTTGGTTAATGCTCGCCAACGAAGCCTTGTCGATATCAATCGACAAGGGTTGGTTTTTGACAGACAGATTACTGGTCATAGAAATCCTGAGCAGAGTTTACAACAGGCGCTACCACACCTGCGCGCACCACAAAATCACCAAACGCTTCGCCAGATTCACGCTCTTTTGACCAACGGCCAATTAAGGTGTCTAGTTCTGCCATGATTTCACGGTCGCTGATATTTTCGCGATACATACGTGGAATTCGCGTCCCTTCTCGGTTCCCGCCTAAATGTAAGTTGTATTTACTTGGGCCTTTACCGACCAAGCCAACTTCAGCCAACATCGCGCGGCCACAACCATTTGGGCAACCTGTCACGCGGAAGATAATACTGTCGTCAGGCAAGCCGTGTTTAGCCAGCAAACCTTCAAGTTCTGTCACTGCATCTGGCAAATAACGCTCGGCTTCTGCCATCGCCAACGGACATGTTGGTAACGCAACACAGGCCATTGAATCTAAACGTTGATTACTTACTTCAGGCAAGATCAAACCATGTTCGCGCGCCAATGCTTCAATCGTTTCTTTTTGCTCAGCTGGCACGCCCGCGATGACCAAGTTTTGGTTCGCGGTCATACGGAAATCACCTTGGTGGATTTTAGCGATTTCACGACAACCGGTTTTCAACGTTTTATTCGGGTAATCAAGAATACGCCCGTTTTCTATGAATACGGTTAAATGGTATTTACCATCGATACCTTCTACCCAACCAAAGCGGTCGCCACGGCCGGTAAATTCGAACTCACGGCTAGGTTCAAACGTTACACCGGCACGCTTTTCAACCTCGGCTTTAAAATTCTCTACGCCAACACGCTCAAGTGTATATTTGGTTTTCGCATTCTTACGGTTAACACGGTTACCCCAGTCTCGTTGTGTAGTTACAACGGCTTCTGCAATCGCTAGCGTGTCTTCAAGTGCTATAAAACCAAAATCATCTGCCTTACGAGGATAAGTAGACTTATCGCCATGGGTCATGGCCAAGCCACCACCGACAAGCACGTTAAAACCAACTAACTGGCCATTTTCGGCTATCGCGACAAAGTTTAAGTCGTTTGCGTGAACGTCAACATCGTTTTGCGGCGGAATCACAACAGTAGTTTTAAACTTACGCGGTAAGTAGTTATCACCTAGAATAGGCTCTACATCAGTGGTTTCGAGCTTTTCACCGTCTAACCAAATCTCTGCATAAGCGCGGGTTTTTGGTAGTAAATGCTCACTGATTTTCTTCGCCCAATCATACGCCTGCTGATGTACTTCAGACTCAACTGGATTAGACGTACACAACACGTTACGGTTAACATCACCTGCCGTTGCAATAGAATCAATGCCCACTTTATTCAGTGTTTGGTGCATTAACTTAATATGTGGTTTTAACACACCGTGAAACTGGAACGTTTGACGTGTTGTGAGGCGAATACTGCCGTACATCGTGTGAGAATCAGCAAATTCGTCAATTGCCAACCACTGTTCAGGGTAGATAATTCCGCCCGGTAAACGTGCGCGAAGCATCACATTGTGCAGCGGCTCAAGCTTTTGCTTGGTGCGCTCTGCACGGATATCACGGTCGTCTTGTTGATACATGCCGTGGAAACGAATCAACTGGAAGTTATCCGCCGTAAATCCACCGGTCATGTCATCTTTCAGATCGTCGGCAATCGTGCCTCGTAGATGACGACTCTGACCTTTAATTCTTTCATTATCAGCGAGTTTGCCCTCTACGATAAAAGGCGATTTTTCATTACTCATTAGTATACATCCTTCTGATAACGTTTCGCTTTGCGCATTGCGAGTAAGTACTGTTTGGCATCCGCATCTGACTTTTCGCCATATTGCGATATAACAGACAACAATGCTGCTTCAACATCTTTAGCCATGTGGTTTGCATCACCACAAACATAAACATGAGCGCCCTCTTCAAGCCACTGGAATACTTCCGCGCCTTGCTCAAGAATGCGATGCTGAACATAAATTTTGTTTTCTTGGTCACGAGAGAACGCCAAGCTCACCTTATTCACTAGGCCGTCTTTCACGTAGGCTTGCCACTCAGTTTGATACAAGAAATCTTGAGTAAAATTAGGGTTGCCGAAGAACAACCAGTTTTTACCCTCTGCACCTTGTACGTCGCGTTCTTGCATAAACGCGCGGAAAGGAGCAATACCTGTACCAGGGCCGATCATGATCACCGGCGTGTCTGGGTTTGCTGGTAAACGGAAGTTATCGTTATTTTCAACAAATACCTCTACTTCACCACCTACTTCTAAACGCTCGCACAAATAGCCTGAAGCGCCGCCTTGATGACGTTTGTCAAAGGCTGTGTAATCCACATGTGCTATTGTTAGGTGTACTTCTTCTTCCACTTCTGCCTGACTTGACGCAATTGAGTACAAGCGCGGCGTAAGGGGACGTAACGCATCAACCAGAGATTGAGCACTGACCTTCGCGGGGTGTTCACGCACAATATCGATAATTTGGCGATCAGCGAGGTACTCACGCAATTTGGCTTTGTCGGCCAACAAATCACCCAACGCAGCACTCTCTGTCGCAGCTTGATAAGCCTGAACAAAACCCGGATAACTGAGTGTCAGCTCCAGCTTGTTCACCAATGCGGCTTTCAATGTTGTTTCTTGTTCACCAGCCGTTACAGTGTCGTCGGCGTTGGTTTGCGTTAACGCGATTATCTCATCAACGAGTGCGTCATCGTTTTTGAACCACACTCCAAGAGCGTCACCAGGTTGATATTGAATACCTGAGTCTTCCAAGCTAATTTCAATATGGCGAATGTCTTTAACTGAATCACGACCTGTAATTTTTTGCGCTTCTACTAAGGTGGCTTTAAACGGCGATTTCTTAGTATACGTTTGTGCAGCGGCTACCGCCTGCACAGCACTACCAGACTGCACTGCAACTGCACCACTCGACGCAGTGAAATCGTCTTTGAGTAATGCCGTGAGTTTTTCACCCCATACCTTAGCAGGCGTTTCATAATCCACATCGCAATCTTCACGAGGCAGTAATGCCGTGCCGCCTAACGCAGCAAGACGCGTATCAAAATCTTTTGCGGTTTGGCAGAAAAACTCGTAACTGGTATCACCTAATCCTAATACCGCATATTTCAAGTCATTTAATTTTGGCGCTTTTTTGCCACCAAGAAACTCATGCAATTCTGCAGCATCATCAGGCGCTTCACCTTCACCATGTGTACTAACAAAAATAACAACATGGGTTTCGCTCTTTAATTGGCGAGGCTTGTAGTCCGCCATATTAATAAGCTTACTGTTGTAACCTGCCGCTTCAACTTGAGCTTGGTAACTCTGGGCCACGCCTTTGGCATTACCCGTTTGCGAGCCGTATAAAATGGTTAGTGTAGGGGTATCTACCGCTGCTGTGGGCGCAGCAGATTGGGCAACAACAGCTTGACCACCTTGACTCGCAGCCAAGCCAGCTAAATACCCACTTACCCACGTAAGTTGGTTTGTATTAAGCCCTGCAATGGCTTGAGTGATAGCATTCCATTGAGGTTCGCTAACGATGGCCCCAGGTGCGCTTTGTGTTGCGTTCTGATTAGGATTTTGTGACATAACTCATTTGCCTTAATTTGATGACACAAGACTAACGAGTTTAATGAAAGAGAGGAAAGAATTAATCCAACTTTTTTATTACTTAAAGTGCTTAAAAGCTCACAAATGCGAACTATTAGCAATTAAAAGAGTAACGAGTGGCAAAATGTTCAATCTCGCCACTCATTACACTGGATGGTATTAGAAGTGAACCTCTACACCCGCGAACACACCGTCGTAGCCAAGGTCGGCATAAACGTCATCAAGATCTTCAATATCCACAGTCACATCGCGATAGCCCAATTGGAAAGTCATATCGACAGCGATGTTATCAAGCAATGAATAAGTTAACGCAACCTGAAAATCACTCAGTTTGTGATCGTCTATCGACAAGTAGCTACCTTCAGCATAAGCACCTAAACCAGTGAAAGGTAAGCCTACCGCTACGCGGCTGTATACCATAGGAACTACACCAGAAAAGTCTTGCTCACCGGTGGTAGTACCGTCGTTGCTGTTTGCGATAAAAGTACCATCGATATACTTCGCATTTATACCCAAATCGAAGCTAACTAAATCGTTATCAAACAATTCATAGTAAAGAATGATGTCTGTCGTGGTTACATCACTTTCAGTATAAATAGATTCGCCAGCCACATAAGTGTTGCCGTCGAACTCAAAGTTAGTATTGATCGTAGTGTCGCCGTCGGCATTTAGCGTGGTACGCGCAAGTTTTACATTAGGTACTAAAGGTACGAAATGCTCTAAAGCCACATAGAACGACGAGTTGGTTTTGTCGTCAAAATCTAAATCTGCGGTGGCATTTTCCGATGCAAAACCGCCCGATGTCGACGTGTTCCACCCTTGTGCACCAGCATAAATGCCTAGTAGCATATCTGCATTGGCCATAGGTGCCATGAGAGTAAAACCTACAGCTGTTGCCAGAATGTGCTTTTTCATAGTGTCCTTATCCTTGATTGAGTAGTTCAGATAGTTCAATTATGGCTGCATTTGCGCGGGAAATATAGTTCGCCATGACTAACGAGTGATTAGCTAGCATACCAAAACCACTGCCATTGAGGATCATTGGGCTCCAAACGCTCTGTTGCGTCGCCTCTAATTCTCGAATAATTTGCTGTAAACTCACTCGTGCATTTTTCTTTTCCAGCACATCAGCAAAATCCACTTCAACGGCTTTCAAAAAATGTAATAGCGCCCACGCTGCTCCTTTCGCTTCATAGAAGTTATCATCCAACTCCCACCAACTTGTTTTGGTTTGTAAACTCAATGGTGTTGGGGTCGATTGGCCTGCCGCGCTGTCTCCAGCCAAATCGGTGTTCACTCGTTCGGCACCAACACTGGCACTGAGTCGTTGCGACAAACTACCTAAGCGTTTTTCCACTTGCTTTAACCATTCTCTCAGGTTGTCAGCACGGGTATAAAATTGGCTCGTGCCCATGCTAGGGTCGGCTAACTCAGCTTGGTACGCTCGTAATAGCTCAATGCCTTTTTCATATTCCGATTCAGCAGAAGGCATAATCCAACTGCGACTATCGATATTAAATTTCGGCTGAGCCTGAACTAAATGCGGGTTTTCAATTGATTGTGATTGTGAGCGGCTGAAATCTTTGCGCATCGACAACACCATATCACGGGTCATTTCCAGCACACCAAATTCCCAACTTGGCATATCGTCTACAAAAATTCCGGGAGGCGTGACATCATTCGACAGGTAGCCACCGGGTTTATCCATGAGTGTATTCGCTACGGTAATAACGGTACTTGTGGTGACATAACCACGAACTTCTTCAACATTTTTATTGGAAAGTTGCGACTGAGCATTAGCTTTAACGTCGAAGGTGGCAGGATAAAAGCTCCAAGCAAAGCCGATAATCCAGAATAGAATAACCAAAAGGAGAGCAGCGCCTCCGATATACTTGATGTTTAAGTACTGTTTCATGACACTCCCTGAAAGCAAATGCCTGGTCGTGTGTGACCAGGCTACTTTTGATTTTTGTACGCTATCTTAGTGTGGCTCGCTCGTTACTTAATTAGTAACGATGCGATGCTTGTACCGTTGGCCGCTTGCGCACAAGAAGATAGATAATTCCGATCAATATTACAGGCCATAATAAGCCAAACCCAGCAAATAACAAGGCAGCGCCTGCGGCAAAAAAGGCAAATATTACCCCGCCAATCACGCTAATGGTGACAATAAAGCCTACAATGACCAGTACCGCTGCAATCGCCGTGAAGACCAACACGCTTTCCATAAACGACAAGTAATGATTTTCCATCAGCATTTCAAAGCCCCAGCACGACTGCGCAACTAACCCCACTCCATTGACCAATAAAATACCTATAATCAATGCAATAAATAGATTTTTCATTAGGTCCCCCTTGGCAACAAAAATACCGCTGCAACATAAAGCGCAAGAGTAATCACAGGCGCCATCACCAAGGCAATAACCGCTAGCACTCTGATCCACAACGCCTTAACTTCAAAATATTTGGCTAGGCCAGCACAAACGCCAGAAATCACTGCGCGCCCCATGCTTCTTGTAATACGGTTTTCAGGAAATACATCTTTCATCGGTTTCACCTCTTTTGATGATGGGGCCCGCCTATCGCGGGCCGCAGGTAACAATGGGGTTAGAGAAAATTAAGCCGCTTTGGCTTTCAGCGCAGCCAACTCTTTTTCAATCACGTCGTCGGCTTCTAATTCACGGAATTGGCTTTCAAGAGACTGAGACTCAGCAGTCAAGTCATAGGCATCGACCTGGGCTTCCAACTCATCAATCCGACGTTCGTAGCTATCGAAACGCGCCATGGCATCGTTCACTTTAGTACTGTGCTCTACTTGCTTCGCTTTTAAACGCACGCCTACGGAGTTTTTGCGTATTGCCATCGCTTTTTGTTTGGCTCTTGCTTCGGCTAATTTTTCATTCAGCCTTGCAGTGTCGTCTTGCAATTTACCCAATGCATCTTCAACCTGAATGGCCTGTGCCTTGAGTTCTTCAACTTTCTGCAATACAGATTGACGCTCAACCAATGCTGCTCGGGCCAGCGACTCTTTGTCTTTCTCAATCGCCAATTGCGCTTTGTTTTGCCATTCCTCTGCCTGCGCTTCCAACTTACTGACTTTGCGGCTTAGGAATTTCTGCTCAGCAATTTGTTTTGCTGCCACAGAGCGAAGTTCAACTAAGGTTTCTTCCATTTCCTGAATAATTAAACGAATAACTTTTTCAGGGTCTTCGGCTTTATCCAACATCGCGTTAATGTTTGATTGGATAATGTCTGACATACGTGAAAACATGCTCATAGTGATTCCTCCATTGGATGCGTGCTTTATTTTGTTCTTTCACACCTTAGACATTACAAGTGACGTGCCAGTTTTTATGCTATTGATTAATATGGTTTTTTTAATTTTTTGTTTTGATGACTGAACAATACTGAATTAGCCAAACCATCAAATAGTGAATATCACCACTCTGTTAGTAAATTTGACCACACTGCTTTTTACTCATTCGGATCGCAAGCTGTGGTAACCAATAACAACAAAGATGAACGAACTTGGATGCCATAGCCGGTTTCTGTACGCTGTTTTAGCACACTACTGATAAGTAAATTGGTACTCGAGAAAAGCGGTAGGAAGCGATTAGGAACGCCGTTAACTGAGCGTAGTAAAAGATGGATGGAGGCTTGGTAATAAAAAATGCAGAAAGTTTAGGAAGACTTTCTGCATTTCGAAGGAGGGGCAAATGCTATTCGATTTGGTCGTTTAAACCACATTCGCCCTTTGATGATGACGGTTGCGCTAATGGCAATAAAAATGACTGGTGTTAACAGTAAGGCCAGTAACGACACAGACTGCGAGAACAACCCAGGCATGATTATTCAACTTCTGTCGCGCTATCTTTTTCTTCTTGCTCATTAACGGCAAGTTCTTTAATAGTTACTTTGCCTTCTACTTTTTCGTTCGCTTCAACGGTAAAAAAGTGTGTGGTGTTAGCAACGGCTTGCTCGACTTCGTATTGCATTTCAGTGGCAGTCACAGATACAGCAGAACTGATAAAATTGCTCAACACGTTTTCAATTGTGTTTTCTTGAGCCGACGCAGAAGCGCTTACAGACAATCCAGATACAACAACAGCAGCAGCGATAATTGATGAAAATTTCATGGTGTTTCCTCTCTATAGTTTTTAAGTTAAGTGGCACTGTTTGCTGTGCCGTGTTGCACTCTTTAAGTACACTTGACTTATAGCGAGAGGTGTGCCAAATTTTTAATTCATTGATTTATATGAATTTTATTAAATTTCATCAAAAACCTGAAACAGTACAAAAATCAAACAAACCAAGAGTTGGTCAATTTGACACTCAAGGTTAGTAAATTTAACCAACCTTGGTGGATTGAAACGCCTCAACTTGTTTTTGCGCTTTTAGTACTTCATCTAACGCACGCAATAACAGTTTGTCTTTCGGCCCAGGGCCAGTGCCATTTTGGCTTAAATAGCGCCGCCAGATACGCCCACCCGCTTGACCTTGGAACAGGCCCAACATGTGTCGCGCCGCATGCCATGGACGAAAACCTGGTGTCGCGTGATTATCAATATAGTCTTGCATGGCTAGCACGATGTCTTGTCGAGTCATGACTGTTCTATCATCTTGATATAACTGCTGATCAACACCCGCGAGCAAGTAAGGGTTAGAATAGGCCTCTCGACCGACCATCACGCCATCTAACTTTTCTAGATGTGTGGCACAATCGGCAAGCGTTTTCACACCACCATTTAAAGAAATGTTCAGTTCAGGGCGAGCCTCTTTGAGTTGATAAACTCGCTCGTAATTAAGCGGTGGGATTTCACGGTTCTCTTTTGGGCTTAACCCCTGCAACCAAGCTTTACGCGCGTGCACGATAAAGGTATCGCAACCGCCCTCAGCAACAACATCAATAAAACGGCTAAAATCTTCATATTCATCCATATCGTCAATGCCAATGCGGCATTTCACGGTAACAGGAATATCAACGGCCTCTTGCATTTTCGCTACACAAGCAGCCACAACTTCAGGTTGTGCCATTAAACAAGCGCCAAAACTGCCGTTTTTTACCCGGTCGGAAGGACAGCCCACGTTGATATTCACTTCGTCGTAACCGCGCGCTTGAGACATTTCAGCACAACGAGCCATATCATCAGGATCACAACCACCAAGTTGCACCGCAACTGGATGCTCTTCTTGGTTAAAAGCCAAGTAATCACCTTTACCGAAGATCAAGGCCCCTGTAGTTACCATTTCCGTATAAAGTACAGCGTGTTTAGAGATAAGACGTAAGAAATAACGACAGTGCTGATCCGTCCAATCCAGCATGGGTGCCACGGAAAAGCGGCGATCGAGGGAATGATTAATCATCGTGGAGGACTTTATAGAAGTAGTTGTCACTGTGTTTCTCTCTGTACGTTTCGAACATCTGCATATCGGCACTTTGCCAATTCGCAGCGCAAGATTTTACCACAGATACCAACCAAAACTAAAAAGGCTCACAGCATATTTTTTGATCCCGCCAAGCCCATCTAGATGATTGACCAACAAAGGTTTACGCCCTTTTATGCAACAAGGCTCAACCCGGCAGCCAATATAAAAGCAATACTGCCGAGTAATGTTTCCATTACGGTCCAGCTTTTTAAGGTGGTTTTTTCGTCCATATTTAACAATCGCGATACCAGCCAAAAGCCTGAGTCATTGAAATGAGACAATACCGTCGCGCCACCTGCGATAGCAATCACGATACAACACAAATCGATGGCAGAAAGCCCCGTGGTGGCGGAAACCACAGGAGCCATTAACGCTGCTGTGGTAGTCAGTGCCACAGTTGCTGAACCTTGTGCTACGCGAATACAAGTGGCAATCACAAATGCCGCGACAATCACTGGCATCCCCGTGTCTGACAACAATTGCGCCAAGGCTTCACCAATCCCACTGCTTCTCAATACCCCACCAAACATGCCACCAGCTCCAGTGACTAAAACTACGGCGCAAATAGGGCCGAGTGAGTCAGAGCAAAGCTGCTCTAACTTTGCACGCCCAACCTGTCGCGCAAACATCACTAAACACAGCATAAGCGTAATCAATAAGGCAATAGGCGTTTTACCTAGCATTCTCAATATATTGACCCAGTTAGCGTCATCAGAGACAACGCCTATGGTTTGCAAGGTGTTAAAGCCTGTGTCGAGAAATATTAAACAAACTGGCGTAATAAGAATTGCTAACACTGATGAGAATCGAGGCCGTTTTGATACGGTTTCCCCCTGTGATGAAAACAGCGCTGGCAAAGGAACGGTGAATTTGTTGCCCGCGTATAAACCATATAAATACCCCCCCAAATACCAGGTTGGTAAGGCGATAATACCACCAATAACGAGCAACAGTCCCATGTCTGCTCCGAGCAATTCAGAGGCAGCAACTGGCCCTGGATGTGGTGGAACAAAAGCATGCATTACGGCAAAAGCGCCAGCGGAGGGAAAGGCATATTTTAATGGTGAACCACCAAATTTATGCGCCACACTCATTAAAATGGGCATCATGACAATAAGCCCAGCATCAAAAAAGATAGGAAAGCCAAACAATAAAGACGCGATACCTAGCGCAAATGGCGCTTTCTCTCTGCCGAAGCGATTGATGAGTCCATCGGCTAGAACCGCTGCACCACCTGTCACCTCTAACAGCTTGCCTATCATGGCACCCAACCCCACCAATAAAGCAACTGATGCCAGTGTTCCACCAAAGCCCGACAACATCACTGGCACCACGTGGTCATAAGGCACACCGGCTACTAAGGCGGTGGTAAAACTCACAAGTATCAAAGCAGGAAAAGCATGAACCCGTAACCAAAGAATTAGTACGAGCAGCGCGACAATGGCGAAAACGCCCGTCGATAATAAGTAACTGGGTTCAGAGATGTGTGAAATTGGGTCCATGACTACCCCATTTATTATATTTTGGTTATTTTATGGATGACACTGTAACCGGTAACATGTTATTAAAAAAGCAACATAGATACATTTTTTTAACAATGACGTATTTTTATATCATTGAGGAAATATGAAAGGAACCAGTATTGTTGTAATGGGTGTGATGGGCAGCGGCAAAAGTACGATTGGCGTTGCCCTTGCCAATGCGCTCAACGCAAAATTTATTGATGGTGATGACCTCCACCCCAAAGCTAATATTCTGAAGATGGCTGCGGGCACCCCGCTCAATGATGACGACCGTGCCCCTTGGTTAGAACGCATCAGCGATGCGGCATTCAGTATTGAGCATAAAAACGAGGTCGGCGTTATTGTATGTTCAGCACTTAAAAAGCGCTATCGCGACCAAATAAGAAACGGCAATCACAAAGTGCGATTTGTTTACTTGGAAGGAACAGAGCCGTTACTGGCCGACCGACTAAGTCACAGACAAGGCCACTTTATGAAACTCGACATGTTGCGCAGTCAACTGAGTACGTTAGAACGCCCACAAGATGATGAAAAAGATGTGATTACCATCGCGATAGATGCCACAGTGAATGACATCGTGACTTCAGCACTCAAACAGCTACAGATAACTTAACGCATTTAGTCTCATTTTCGTCTGCATGTAACCCATTTCATTTGCTGTCATTCACCAGCAGAATTCGGGGATTCCTCTTGTATTGATGGTTTTGCAAACAACTTTTGTTATTGTGATTTTTCATAAAAGAAAATAACAAAAGTTTTACATATAGTAAAAGAAACAACAGGCAGGGACCCCAAAATGAAGATCAATGCAATCTCCCGTGTAGTCGCGGGCACAGTACTCTCTTTATCATTATTTAACAATGCATTAGCAGCAGACAATCAGCTAAGTCTCGCAGAGAAATCTGACGGTTGGTCGTTACTCTTTAACGGCAAAGATTTCAGTGGTTGGCACAATTTTAAGGCCGATAATGTAAGCGAAAAATGGGTGATTGATAATGGCGCCATGAAGTTAACCGAAGCCGGAGCTGGTGACTTAGTATCAAATAAGCAATATGAGAACTTTATTCTCAAATTAGAATGGAAAATCTCTGAAGGTGGTAATAGCGGTATATTCATTCTGGCCGATGAAACTGGCAAAACAATTTATGCCCATGCGCCTGAAATTCAAATTCTCGACAATGAAAAAGCCCACGACAACAAAATCGATACTCATTTAGCTGGCTCGCTTTACGATATGGTTGCAGTTCATCATTCAGCGCTAAAACCGGCTGGAGAATGGAACCAGGTAACGATTTCACTGCAAGACAAACTCCTACAGATCGAACAAAACGGCGTGATGACCACAACGGTAGTAATAGATAGCTCTACATGGAAAAACCTTGTAGCCAATAGCAAGTTTGCTAATTGGGAAGGTTTTGCCGCTAATTCCAGTGGCGCAATAGGGCTGCAAGATCACGGTAATGTAGTGTGGTTTAAAAACATAAAAGTTAAGGAGCTAAAATAATGGCTGCGCCCTATGAGGTAGTGATTGTTGGCTCTGGTGCTGGCGGTGCCATGGCTGCTTATGAACTCACTCGCCAAGGGATTAAGGTACTCATGCTAGAAGCGGGACGTGATTACGACCCGAGAACCGAAACGCCCATGTTTAAACGCAAAGGCGAAGCGCCACTGATGGGAACGGGTAACAAAGACAAAGACTTTGGCTTTTACGATGCCACTGTCGATGGCGGTTGGACTGTACCAGATGAACCTTACACATCTGCCGACGGCAGTGAGTTTTTATGGTGGCGCGCACGAATGCTCGGCGGAAGAACAAACCACTGGGGGCGTTATTCATTGCGCTTTAGCCAGCATGACTTTAAAGGTAAAAGTCGAGATGGGTTGGGCGCCGATTGGCCGTTTGATTACAAAGATATAGCGCCTTGGTATGATAAAACTGAAGCACTGGTGGGTGTTTGTGGCAAAAACACTGGCCTTGATGATATGCCGGATTCAGCAGAAGGCGTATTACAACCCCCTCCCAAACCAAGAGTAACTGAACTATTGGTTGCGGCCGCGGCCAAAAAAGAAGGGATTGAAATGGCACATATGCACCGTGCTGTTTTAACCCAAAATATGGAGAACCGAGCTAAGTGCTTCTATGCCACACCTTGTGGCCACGGCTGTTCAATCGGTGCTGCATTTCAAACCACCACGTCGTTAATTCCAATGGCGAAGGCTACGGGGAACTTAACGGTGATCACCGATGCCATGGTGCGTCAAGTCCACACCAACGCATCTGGTATCGCCAACAGTATTACCTATGTCGATAAAAAAACGGGGCAAGACATTACCCTAAATGCCAAAGTTGTTATTCTCGCCGCCAGTGCATGTGAATCAGCCCGTATCTTGCTGAACTCGAAAAGCGAACAACACCCCAAAGGCCTAGCTAACTCAAGCGGACAAGTGGGTAAAAACTTAATGGATTCTACCGGCGCCAATATGGGCGCTTATGTGCCCGCTTTACGCAGCCGTCCTCGCTACAACGAAGATGGACACACCTCTAACCATTTGTTTATTCCATGGTGGGGGCACGAAGCGCAAGCCAAAGGCGAGTTAGATTTTCCGCGAGGTTACCACTTTGAAATAGGCAGCGGATTTCGTGAACCTGGCGCATGGGTAGCGGGCAACTTTGAAGGCTATGGCACAGCATTAAAAGATGAAGCTAAAGCGGCATATGGCTCTTATATTGGCTTCGCATTGCGGGGAGAAATGGTCCCCAACGACGATTGCTACATGGAAATCGACGACACAGTTAAAGACAAATGGGGTATTCCCGTTTCTAAATTTCACTGGAAATGGTCTGAGCACGAATTGAAGCAAATCAAGCACGGTTTCGAAACCGCAAAAAAAATATTCGCCAACATGGGCGCTGACATCGGCGATATTCCCGAACCCGAAAAGGCTATTTTAAAAGGCGGTGAAATCATTCATGAAGTTGGCACAACGAGAATGGGGGCCGATCCCAAAGATTCTGTCACCAATGAATGGGGGCAAAGTTGGGATTGTAAGAACCTGTTTGTAATGGACGGCGGCGTGTTTGCCTCAAACCCACATAAAAACTGCACCTTAACCATTCTGACTTTGGCTATGCGCAATTCGAATTGGCTTGCCACACAGTTAAAACAGGGAGCGCTTTAAAATGAGCCAATCAAAGGACGAGTACCAGTATTTACCCAAGATCACGCGTCGCCAATCACTCAAATGGTTGGGAGCATTAGCCGCAAGTACTGCCCTCCCCGGGTTAACAACATACGCCAATGACAAGCCCACACCAGTCGCCGACACCAACGGCCATTGGCCCGAAGTGAAGCTACCGCCTATAACGGCCAAAGGCTACGGTAAAGATCCCAATATGATAATGCCACCGACGTCTCCGTGGCCGCGAACGTTAACACCGCAACAACTCACATTAGTGGCAGTACTGTGTGACTACATAGTACCGAAAGATGGCAATCAACCATCGGCTTCTTCGGTTGGCGTACCGGATGTGGTTGATGAATGGGTGAGTTCTCCGTATGAAAATCAACACCGCGATCGCCTCACTATTTTGAGCGCTTTGGCATGGCTGGATGATGAAGCCGAAATTCGCGGAGGTACGTCATTTATAAAACTGCCAAAAACCACACAAATAGCGATTCTTGACGATATAGCCTATTGGGGCACTGCGCCACAATTTAGCAAGATTTCACACGCGTTTTCGCGCTTTCGGTCTCTGGTATTAGCCGCTTACTTCTGTACGCCTCAAGGCACAGAGGAAATAGGATACATGGGTAATGTGCCTATTGCGGGTGACTACCCAGGCCCGACACCCGAAGCCTTAGCGCACCTCAAAACGGTACTGGATGAGCTTGGCCTGAGCCAATATCAATTTACAGGCTGAACGACGAGCTGCACAAACAAAAAACCGCGTTTAAAAACGCGGCAGATTGATGATAAACCCCTCTTTTTTCAGAGGGGTTTATTTTTTCTAGCAGCCGAAGGCTGCGATCGCGATATTTTTTATAGCAGCTTTATTGTTCGAGTGTTGGG
>NZ_JBSWYY010000035.1:0-32276 GCF_056161325.1 Alteromonas sp. ABE4_545 | reverse complement strand
CACTTATGCCTAAAATAGTACCTGCGTGGGACATCTGTACTCTCCATTAAATGATTCTTCGCAAAATCAGTTTAATGAATGCGGGTGTCCCCCGTTAATGATGAAGAGCCACATTCACCACTATTCGCCCTCTCACTTTGCCATCGATTAAGTGTTGTGCGGTTTCACATACTTGACTCAAAGGTATTTCTGTTGCCACTCGGTCGAGCAGCTGTGTGTCGACTAATTCTGATAATCGAGTCCATGCAGCTACGCGATCTTGTAATGGGCGCATAACACTGTCGATTCCTGCTAACGTAATACCTCGCAATATAAAGGGCGCGACTGTGCCGGGTAGGTCCATGCCTTGTGCTAATCCGCACGCCGCAACAATACCGCCATATTGGGTACTGGCGCACGCATTCACCAGAGTATGGCTACCCACAGAATCTACCACGCCGGCCCATCGCTCTTTGGCTAATGGACGCCCAAGCTCAGACAAGGTTTTTCGGTCGATTACGGCTTGTGCGCCTAGCCATTTTAAATAGTCTGACTCTTCAACTCGGCCCGTCGCTGCTACGACTTGGTAACCCAGCTTAGCGAGCAGTGCAATGGCGTAACTTCCCACTCCACCATTAGCTCCTGTTACCAGAATTTCACCTGCATCAGGTGTCACACCGTGGTTTTCTAGCGCGATAATACAGAGCATAGCGGTATATCCCGCAGTCCCAATTGCCATTGCTTGTTTTGCCGACAACGTTTTGGGTAGAGGAATTAGCCAATCGCTAGACAGCTTTGCTTGCTGAGCTAAACCGCCACAGTGTACTTCCCCTACCCCAAAACCATTCAACAACACCTGATCACCTGCTTTGAACTTTTCTGAATCACAACTCACCACGGTTCCGGCTAAGTCTATACCGGGTATCATGGGAAAGCGTCGAACTACCGGAGATTTCCCCGTTATGGCAAGCGCATCTTTGTAATTTAGCGAGCTATAAGACACTTTCACTCGCGTATCCCCTTCCATTAATACACTGTCGTCTAACGCTTTGACTTCTGCAGTGTATGCTTGCTCATCCTTTTCAATTAGTAGGCCTGTAAACATGCTTCCTCCAAAATAGACCGATCGTCTATTAAATAACAAAAAAATTTACTTGGGTAAGCCCTGACTAAACAGGGTGAAATACTTGTCTAAAGGTAGGGTGCTTTTCTCTAGCCGTGCGCGGCTCACCGCCCCTTCCCATCCGATCCAAAAGAATTCAGCTAAGTTTTCACAGTTTGCATGTATACACAATTCTCCCGCGCCTTGTGCCTCACGCAAACACTGGGCTATTCGCTGCTGCCAACTAGCGAAAATGTCGATTAGAACAGGTCGGAAGCTCTCGGGTAACAGGTCGACTTCTTGACCTAAGTTACCAACCAAACACCCTCTTTTAAACTCGTGTTTAGCAATGCCTTGCTTGGCGTCTTCCACAAAATTGTGTATGCGTATCAATGGTGAACAAGTGGTATCGAGTAGCCATTTGTCTAGCTTATTCGCAAAGTAAGTGGCGTAGTGAGTTAACACAGCGTGACCGAACGCTTCTTTGCTGGAAAAGTAAAAGTAAAACGACCCTTTCGGCACCCCCACATTTTTCAGGATTTTATCTAAACCTGAAGCGGTAAAACCGATTTCGGTTAAATGTGCAAGACCACTCTGTATTAACGCCGCCTTGGTATCTTGGCTTTTAGCGGCCGCTTTGGGTGGTCTTCCTCGGCGAGGTTTGGTGTTTACATTTGTCATAACCAAATAATAGACCGACCGTCTATTAAAATTAAACACAATAGCAGGTTGCTTTAAAATCGATAAAACAACGTGCTTCTGTTTGCTCTGTCTGCTATTTGGCTTCCACGGTTAGATGCACTGCACTTTGGCCTGTTTCAAAGTCAATTGTGCTGTTCAGTAAAAACAGTCGACCTCCCGCAATTTCTCCTTGCTCTGCCAACCAACTCTTAACTGCTTTGGCACGTTCGGCTGCCAGCCCACCTAGTTCGGGCTGGCTGATTGTTTGTGCATTTAACAGTTTGTTGTATAAAGCAATATTCAGTTTGGTGTTTATTGCTTCTTCAGTAGGCAGTGGCGCTTGCTCCTCACGCTTCGCGTTCAGCCCCGCCACAATAATGGCCTTCTCCTGCGCCACATCTCCTCCTGTTTCTTCAACAAAAAGGCTCGCTAACGCCTCAGGAATAGGACCAACTTGTGGAATACGGCTGGGCGATAAATTTTCTGGTAGGCTTGCCAAGCCACTGCGCTGCTGTAATTTACTTAACAACGCTTGCTCAGCCAGTGCTCTGCTGTCGGCCACTTGTTCAATAACCCCTTCTATATTTACCACCAGCTTGGGACGCTTTTTCAGCGCTTCTGATAAACTCGCCAATTTGCCTTGAGCTTGCTCTGTGAGTGTTGCCGACCCAGCGGCGAACATCACTTTATCAAGCTCTTCATCGCTGTCGACCAAACTGGCCAACAAAGTAAATGGAGCGGTTACCGCTTTTGTAATAATATTGCCGAGTGCCTTGAGGATGATTCCGCCAATACTAAAACTCGGGCTATCGAGGTCTCCCGACACTTCCATACCCAAATCAATCACACCATCACTGTCTTGCAGCAACGCTATCGCTAGACCTAGTGGCAGGTTCATCGCCTGCTCTGAATCTGATTTTTTGCCCAGCGTGAGTTGGTCTATCACAACGTGATTGTCACCTTGCAACTGGTTATTTTGTAACTTGTAATCCACGTCGATAGACAACTGCCCTTTGTCGATGTAGTACCCCATATAGGTACCTGAATAGGGGTTTACAGAAGTCAGCTCAGCGCTTTTCACCGACAGCGCTAGGTCTAAGAAAGGCGCGTCGAGTAGTGGGTTTACTTCCCCTTTTAACGTTACTGGCGCATAGTTGTCGATACTACCCGCTAAATCAACGGCTGCGGTGGTGTCAGCTTGAGAAGAAAGCTGGCTGATCGTGCCATTGAACGACTCTATGCTTGTCGCGAAATCTGGCGTGAGAGAATAGTCTGCGAAATAGGCTGCGCCGTCATCAATTGTAATTTGCTTGATCACGATTTGCATCGGTTCTGCTGGTTTATCTTCTGGAGCAGATGTGGGTACTGATGTGACTGGCAAAGCTGCTTCTTCATTCTGCTCATGTGTATCAGCAGTTTTCAGCAAGTTACCAATATTCGTTTGTTTGTCTTCGGCTATCTGTACTTTTGCGTAGGGCTGAGTAAATACAACATTATCCACCTTCAGAGAAGGCTGATTTTGCACATACTCCACGCCAGTTATTGCTAAGTTCTGCCATTTCGCCAAAGGTTCATGATGCACATTGTCCAGTACAACTAACTCAGCCACCTCGGCATTACCTGCAAACTGAGTGTTGCCACCAACTACTGCGTCGTACTCTCCGTCAACAGACAAAGCCCCTGACGTCAGGCTAATATTAATGTACTTATCTAGGTAAGACTGGAACTGCCCTAATTGTAAATCAGATAAGTTAACGGCTCCTTTAGCCTGCTGCACATTACCATTGTATTGCCCCGTCAGTGAAAGCTGGCCGCCTTGCTCAATGTGTGTATCGTTAAACCTTGTGCTTAATGCCAAATTAACCGAATAATCGATAGGCTCACTGAGTGCACTATTCGCGTTGAGGGCAGTTAGCGTGAGCGGGAAGACTCGCCATTGAACACCTTGACCAAAATCATGATCAGTAAACTGAATATCACCATTACTCATGGTGAAACTAGCAAGACTCACCAACCAAGCTGGGGCATCAGCCTCATTGGCTTGCGGCTCGCTCGTAGTGGGCTTAGCAGGTGAACTATTTGATTGTGCCTGCGAGGGAGGCGTAAACAGTGTAGCTAGGTTTACGGTTTCATCTTGTAAATAGGCATCAACCCATAAATCGTCCAGAGTGATTGCATTGATTGAAACTTGCTGGGCTAGTGAATTTAGCGCAATGTCTTTCACAGCCAGCTTACCAACTTTTACTCTTTCTTTTATAGCATCATTCACTGCTAATGAATTAAAAGCTAACGCACCTTCTTGCGTTGAAAATTGCAGACTATCTGGGGTTTGCTCTAATGAATAACGAGTGAAAAAATCGAGCGTTCCACCAGTGAGTTTGGCTGGAATGATATCACCAGTGAGCGGCCATAAGGGAGCCAATGCTATGCTGTCGAGTTGAATCGACCCTGTCACCATTAGCGGTTGTAATTGAAACTGACCGCGTAAATTTAATCTGCCTTTTTCGGCAGTTTCAATATTAATGTTATAGCTGTTATCAGAAACAGTGAGCGCCTGATCATTATTCGATTCGACAGGCAGCATTGCCTGTGTATCAAGATGCGTAATATGAAAGTTGAGGTCAGGGTAATCTAACAGCGCATCAGTTACCTGATCTGAAAACACCGCATGCCCTTTGAGCATTGAAAAGGCTTGTATACGTAGATGAGGGATAGATGCCTTTTCATCTGGCACAGGCTCAGCACTGGACGCGGAGTCACTCGCTAAGGTTTCGAGCAAGTCGCTGAAATTAAAACGCATTTCAGTATCAGTAACAGACTCTCGGGCCAATTGTGCGTATGGTGAAGAAAGCGAAATATGTTCTAGCGTAGGCGTAAAATGCAATAGGGTTGACCAAAAACCGACATCTACCTCTAATTGGTCGAAGCGCACAAAATCGGCACTCGATGAGGCCTCTTTAATACTAAAACCATTAACACGCGCACGTAATAGAAAAGGGTTAATGGTAATTTTAGTCACCGTCACCTGACGGCCCAATAATTCACTGAGTGCGGCAGGTACTTTTGCTTGCAAAATTAATGGTGCAATCACGCCAAGTAATAACGCGTAGCACAGATATACCACCAACAAATAACTACTAAAACGCACCCAACGGGGCTGTTGTTTAAAACCAGACCATAGCAAACGCAGCTGTGCTTTCATAACACTCTTCTTCTGATACTAAAAAGCTTGATAACAAGAGGAAAGTCAGGCCGCAGCCTGACCTGAAACAGGAGATTAGAAAGACAGCTTAGCCAAACTAGATTGTAACAAGGCCTTGGCTTCCTGCCCTTCTTCGCTATTGAGATAAGTGTTAATTTGCGACACAAAACCACTGATCATTTCAGGGCTTAAACCCAACTCATCAAATTGTTGCTTTAATTCGTTAATGTTCTTTACTGAATCACTGTATTCTGCGGCTTTGTTCATCAATGAACTCAGACCATCTTTGGCTTGCTCACCCTGCTCACTCACATCAGGCACACTACTTAGTATGTCATTCACTCCCGGTAAACTGTCTGTCAATTGGCTAAAGTCAGTACTTGAGAGGTTCTTTTTTGCATAGTCGATAATAGAGGCCAGCCCACCTTCTGCTTGTGACTCGGTTACTCCCAAATTCGTGGTAAGCAAGCTAACCAATTGCTCTATTCCAAATGCTGACGCTTCAGATGCCGCGTCTTCTGCTTCTGTTGCCGCTTTATCTGTCGACTCAGTCGACATACCAAACCACCCTTTTACTGTGTCTAGCCAACCATCGGCATACACGTTTGGAGAAGCGCCAAGAGCAATTACAAGAGAAAGTGCTAGAGTCGATTTTTTCATTGCGAGTTCCTTTTATCACAATTTGAGATGTTACCTTCACGCCAGACAAGCTTGAAGAATGATGCGAAAACGTTGAGTATCAGCCACGCTGTAAACTCAGCTTACGCCAATTGTACCGCGAGTACTACTGCCAGAACTACTCACTTGCAACAAACTTGGGGATCTTTAAAGGGAGCACCCTCCCATACTAAGTAAAAAGGATGAATTAGGTATTTATTGGAATAAGAGCAAAGGGGGAAGGACGGTGAGTAACAAACAAAATAAAGCTAACTATCGAACAGATAGTTAGCTTTAGATCCTCGGGTTCACGTCGTTACGATTTTTTACTGCGTACCCTCAGTAATGCAAAAACGGAAAATAACGCCAACACCGCCGTTAGTGGCGGTTCTGGTACATCTACGTCTACATCTTCAACATCAAACACGAACAAACGCGCACTCAATTCGTCAAAGGCGTAGCCTGCCCCGAATCCAGAACTTGTGATAACACTTTGCGTGGTATTAACTGTAGGGGTTGACCAATCAGATGCCGTTAACGACAAAAACGCAGTTTGTACGTCGGGCAGCAACGCATTATATGTACCGTCTTCAACATCAGCATAAACAACCGGCCCTCCCGTCGAATAAGCCGAGCTTGAATACCCTGTTAAGAATGAAGACACATCCGTACTCATTTGCACAGCAACGGATGAATTTGTCATATTCACCCCATTGATCAAACCACTAATGTTCTCTTCACTCGTACCGCCTCCCATGGCCAAAATGTAAAATTTATCGTCACCAGGAGACACGTTAAATGTGAGTGAGGACAACTGAGCGATCTGGTTATTCCAAACCTCGTTATTTTGATACAACAAGTGGTTAATACTTGAATCTGTGCCCGTAAATACGGCGAAATCGTTATCAGCAACAATTTCTATTGTAAATGGCGCAGCCACTGCTTTTCCTGCGAGCAAAGACGCGCACAGTACAATTGAACTCAACACTCGTTTCATTGTAAATCCTATTACCAGCTAAAATAAGTCTGTGCAGGAAATAGCAATTTTCGAGCCTAAAAAAACAACACAAAAGTAACTCAATAAATGTTTGTTTATTAAGTTATTTTTATATACGTCGAACCCGGGTGTTAATTTCATAATTGAGAAATGTAAAAAATACTGACAAAAAGCATACAAATAATAACATTTACTGACGAACTGTAAGGCCGTTGCTCTCTCTTTTACAAGGCTTCCGTTGTCAGCAGAGCTTTGTATTTTTCAATACGTTTTTTTTGCTCTGCAGCAATATTGAGTGTTTCCAATAAATTGAAACAGCGCGTTTGTACCTTGATTTGATCTTCTTCTATGGTCGACGTCTGACTCAAATCAACCAAAACTTTCAAGATATTAATGGCGATATTTGGGTTTTGCGGTGACAAATGAAACGCATTATCGAGAGTTTTATATGCGGATAGAAAACGCTTCTTCTTATAATGAGTCGATGCCATTTCTAATAACTCTTTGGGCGTAAAATGAATTTCCTCACGGTCTTTTATTTCTCTCTCAAGGTAATGAGACAAAATATGACTAGAGAAAGAATCACCGGTTACGAGCTGTTGTGTGTCACGTAGTAAAGATACGGCATCTTCTCTGTGGCCCAACGAATGCAGTAGTTTCACCACATCCATATTGTCTTCCAATGACGCGTCCATTTGCCGGATATTTAACGACCGTAATAATTTGTCTGCTCGCTGTTTGTCCCCTCGAATAGCTAACATTCTGGCCTCGGCAATGGAGAGCTTCAGGTCAAACTCCCGCCCATATCTGCCTCGTAAGTCATTCACTTGTTTTTCGACTTTATAAAGAAGTGGTAATGCAGCATCGCCCGAACCAACCGTTGCTAGGTCAACTCCAGCGCGAATCACATTTAAAGTGAGGTCCGGTGAATCATGAATCGAGTTTTTGGCGTACTTGGCCATTTGCAAAGTTGCGTTGTACTGACCTTGCTCATCATGATTTAAACGGGCGAGATCCCAAGAGCGTTTATTGCGTTCAATGTTGCGGGGAGCCAATTGGTTGGCATGTTTTATTTCTTCGTATGCGCGCTCAAACTGACCTTCTTCAACAAAGTAGTTTGCCAGCATGTCGTAAACCGTAAAACGCGTATCTTTACGTGTTTTCAGTAACCCTATGTGTTGCTCTGCCTCGTCGGCTTTATGCTGTTTAAGTAAACAATACACATAACCAATATGTACCCATCCATAGTCTACTTGCTCAAGCAATTGATGATAAAAAGTCTCGGCATCTGAAAACTCGCCCATTTTACACAAGCTATCTCCAATCAGGCGTTGAAGCTTAGGGTAATAGGCTTGAAAGCGGCTTTCCTTAATATAACGCTCGGCGTAGTAGATTGCGCGTGAGTAAGCTTGTTTGTCTGCGCAATAAAAAGGTTTATACAGCGCGCGTCGTGTTTCCAATATACTCACGAGACGTTGCTTAACTCGGCTGGCATCAACGGGTTTGGTCCAAAAGTCATCGGGCTGCAGTTCAACAACACTATGAACTAACGCTGGGTCGGTATCTGCACTGAGAAAAATAACCGTAGTCGATTTACTTACATGCCCGTTTAACTTCAGTTCTTCCAGTAAGTGAAAGCCGTCTTTGTCAGTATTTAAATCAAACGCAATAAATACCAATTCAAAGCTTTGTTTCTTGAACTCAGCCAGTGCTCGACTCGCGCCACTGACCGCTCGTACGTTATTAACCCCAATTTGAAACAGCACACTTTTTAATGCGTCTTTCACTAAGGTTTGCTGATCAATAATGATCGCACTTAATTCATCGGTAGGTTTAGGGGCAGGAATATCAAACACAGCCAAATCCTTTTGTGGTTAACACAACACCTTGGCTAGACCTTGTGTCGTTCAAATCTACTACTCTGTAAATTGAAATTATCACCGCCATTGCGGCTTTGCAATCTCGGCTCGCTATATTAGCCAGATTAACGTGTTTCTCACCCAAGGATGAGATTGATCCAAGTCACTGAACAGGTGTTAGAGAGTTGTTAAATGTGTAATGTCGAGCTAGTGTATAACTTTATGGATAAAAAGTTAGTACTTTACCTGTTGGTTCTGCATGAACAAGTATTCACCAATTAATCGCATACTTTTGGCTGTTTTAATAGGGTTGTTTCCGTCTCTGTCCATGGCAAAAACCACTGTTAATATTCCCATTTTTACTATTGAGTCTCCGCTAACCGATTACTTGCTCAACACGGTAAATTTAGCGCTGGACGCGAGTGAATATAAATATGGCCCAGTCGAAGTGGTGTTTGCTCAACAAGGCACAGAGGAAGAGCGGCAGCTACGCAACCTGATTGTGGGTATTAATGACGTGGCATTTGGTGTCTGCACCACTGAACGGGTAAAAAAATATCGCGAAATCCCGATCCCGTTAATCGGCGGCTTACTTGGGTATAGAGTGGCTGTTGTGAGCAAAGGGTCTAACGCTCTGGCGAAAACAGATACCCTCACTGATATAAAGCAGATGGTCGCCGCGCAATTTCAAAGCTGGGTAGACTACGACATATTACAACATCACGGCTTTAAACTTTTAGCCACAGACAGAAGTTCAGGCTACCGTGCAGTTGCGGCAAATATTGCTGATTATTACCCAAGAAGTGCGCTTGAAGTCGATTCAGAATTAGCCTTATTTGGCGACATAGGCGAGTTTGAAATTGATAAGCGTTTTGCCATTCACTATCCGTTGTACTATGTGCTTTACGTCAATAAAAGCAATGACGAGCTAGCCAACCGCTTGATCGATGGCCTTAATGTTATGGTAAAAACTGGCGAGTTTACCGACATTCTTAAACAACAAGCTTTTTACGATATGTCGGAGAAATACCTCGTTAACAAAGAAATTATTGAGTTGTCTAACCCTACCCACACCGATTCGTGTCAGAATATTGAAGTTAATTACCAATCAATCATCTATCAGCCACATTAACGCCTTAATGACGGTGGTTTACAGCGCAGTTAACAGAGCAGAAACTTGCTCGCTTGCGACCGGCTTTGACCACAGATAACCTTGGCCGTAATCACACCCCATACCTAACAACAATTGTTTGGTGTCGTCATCTTCTATCCCTTCTGCCACTGTGTGCATGCCTAAGCTGCTTGCCATGTGAACAATAGCTTGTACTAGAGTGACATCGTGATCATCTTGAGTAAGAGGCTGAATAAATGAGCGATCTATTTTTAACGTAGTTGCATTAAAGCGTCGCAAATACGCTAAGTTGGAATAACCAGTTCCAAAATCGTCAATCGCAAGGGTTACCCCCATGGAGGTTAACGCTGAAAGCTGTTGTAAAATAAGGCGAGACTCATTTAAAAATAGCGATTCTGTTAGCTCTAACTCCAGTGCTTCGGGCGGTAAATTCGCCTGACTTAAAGCATGCTGAACAACATCATTAAGATGCCCATCGTTAAACTGGAGGGCTGAAATGTTCACAGCCACTCGCAATTCAGTCAAACCGTTACGCCGCTGGGCTGCGCAAAATAGACACGCTTGCTCTACAACCCAACGTCCTAATTCATTGATTACGCCCGCACTTTCGGCCAATGGAATAAATCGGTCTGGGCCAATCATAACACCGTTATCTTGCGGCCAACGCAATAGAGCCTCAACGGCAATAGGCTTTTCCGTTGTAAGCGTAACAATAGGCTGATAGTGCAAGGTAAACGCGTGCTCTTGTACCGCTGTGCGTAACTTTTGTAACAATGTAAACCGCTCTTCGCTTAATGCGTCTTGTTCTGGCTCATAGTAGCAATAGGTGTTACGGCCATCGCGCTTTGCTTTATACATGGCGATATCGGCTTTGCGACATAGCTCTTTGAAGTTTTCACCATCTTTTGGAGCAATGGCTATACCAATCGAAGACGACACCACAACTCGATTTTGCAGCACGTCAAACGCTTGTGCACATTGCCCGAGTAACGTAGTAACAAAGTCGTTTAATACGTCGCAATGTTCACCTTTGGCTGAACAAGGCGTTAGTACTAAAAACTCATCCCCGCCAAAACGTATCAAATGCTGCCCTTTACCCAATAACTGGCTGAGCCTGTTAGCCAGTTCTTCAAGCAAAATATCTCCCGCGGCATGGCCGAGTGCATCGTTAACGGGCTTAAAATTATCGAGGTCTAAAAACAACAATGCCAGTTGAGTTTGTTTGCTTTGGCTGTGTTCCATCAATTGCTGGAACAACAGCTCGCCGTGTAACCTATTTGGCAAATGAGTGAGAGGATCGTGGTGAGCAAGGTGTTGAATTTGCTCGCGGCTTAACTGCACTTTTTCGTTTTCTTTTTGCAACGACACCATCAATTTTTTGATATCGCGCACTAATACATAAACACTAAAGCCAGTAATAATGAAAATCACCTGAACAAAAATAAGGTGTTCCCAACTCACTTTGGGAGAGTGAGGTACAACATGCCCCTCAAGAATAAGCCACACCAAGAGAGCACATTGCACAATGGTAAAGGCCAAAAACGTGGAAAACAGGCCCACGCCCCCTAAGATAGCAGCAAATATAAGCAAGCACGGATAGCCGATGATAGCGATGTCGAATAGGCCCGCCCCGACTAAAGCAAAAGCGAACAACATGGCAGACATACATGCCAGTAGCACAAAGGAAGAAGCCTGTGGCCTGTGTCGATAAGCGAGAATAAACGCCACCACAAGACTGACCAAGCCCGAAGAAAAAATAGTCAATGCAATTCCCCGAGCAACAAACACAGACACTAACAGCCCAAGCGCGCTCACACCGCATATTTGCATCAACCTGCGCCGGCGAACACGCCCTAAGGTATCGATTGCAGTAGGTTCGCTATCACTATGGAGCTGATTGTATTTATCCATATTCACGGCCAAGCTGTAGTCAGCATTCAATATACCATTAAGTCACTATCTCCACTACTGAATCCAAAAACCGACACTCAGCATGACGTATCGCCAACCTAGGGTATTTGGCCGTGTTAGGGCTTGCTGTTTCGCACAAACCACGTATGTTGCCTTTACCGACAAAACAACAATAAAAGTCGATTGCCTTCCTAATCACACTTATTCAGAGAACATACATGAACCAAAGAAGTCGTTTATCTTGGGCTGCCGGATTGCTTGCCTTTTTATCTGCGTTACCTTGTTTAGCCAACACCAATACGGAACAAAAAATCGCGCCTAAAGTCATGATTTTATCCAGCTTTGAAGTAGGAGAAGACACTGGCGATGCGCCTGGCGAATACCAAAAGTGGGTAGAAGGTGAAGGCCTCAACCACACGCTAACCGTAAAAGGCGCTCCTCATGTGATTCGTTATAATAATCAAGGTGTTTATGGCTCTGTATGTAGCCGACCAGCAGACGGTTATGTTACCTCAATTGTATGCAGTGAAATGGTCATGGCACTGCTGCTCGATACGCGTTTTGATTTTTCTCATACATACTGGATCATCAATGGTATCGCCGGGATCGACCCTAAAATGGGCTCTATTGCCAGTGCGGTGTGGTCATCGCACATTATCGACGGTGACGCAATGCGCGAACTCGCACCAGAAGACACGCCTAAAGACTGGCCTTATGGTCTCTATGCCATTGGCACAAACAAGCCCAATACCTTACCAACCAAAGAGGCCGACGCCGGTGGTTGGGGCGGTGCAACACTCACTTACACCATGGATTATGAATTAAATCACGGTTTAACCGAATGGGCGTATCAGTTGTCCAAAAAGCAAGTGACACTGAAAGACTCGCCTGCACTGAAAGCGTATCGCGAACAATATACGGGCTTCGACGCCGCGCAATTACCGCCACAGATTTTAAAAGGGGGAACCTTGTCGTCACTTCGCTATTGGCATGGCCCAGGCCGCACCCGTTGGGCTCGTGACTTTGTGGCAATGTGGTCGCAAAACCGCGCCGAATTTTATACAACTGCTATGGAGCAAGCTGCGTTTGTTGGCACCATGAAGCGAATGAGTGAACAAGGTCTACTCGACTACAACCGTATTCTATTGATCAAAGGCGCTAGCAACTACTGCATGCCGCCTCCGGGTACACACTTAGCCGATACGATGGGCGACGAGTCACTGGGCAGTGAACCTGCTTTTGAAGCAATATACCAAGCTGGCCACGCAGTGATTAAACAACTTCTGGATAATTGGAAGGAATACGAGAACCGCATTCCCCAACAATAGTCCTTACACAAACAATACCAACTGCAACGAAATGCCTTTAGGCGTTCCAGCGCTCAATTTGCTGCAAAATATCTTGCCAAATATGAGTGTTGGTGCGCCTAAAGTACCCAAAATGACCAATCTTTTTCTCCGGTGAAGCGCTTGCTGAGTATTGTTTAAAGGTAATACCAAACTGGCTTCTCACATGCTGCCAGAAATTATTAATATTGTTTGGCGTGCTAATTTCATCATCACAAGCACTGATCACATGAACTGGCATAGGGAGCGCTTTGTAATGCCCTTCACTCACGGTTTTACCGTAGTACTTTTCGGCAAAAAATAAGTGTCGTTCACTGCACCAACCGTTCCTCTCTTTGGCAAGTGCTCCGGTAATATCTTCCATAAATCCAAAGCGCTTTGCTGCCACATAACCGGTTAGCCACTGAGAGACGGGAGCAAAACAACGAAAGAAGAAATACGCCTTTATACGATAACTCAACGGCATATCGGGGAAGTAACCCGCCGATGCCCCCGCCGTAACCAAGCCTTTGATAACATGGGCATTGTGGGCAAAACCGAATTGTTGCCCGCCCGCGCTGTGCCCCACGCAAAAAATAGGTAAATGGCTGGGTGTACGAGATTGTATTTCATCAATTGCAGCCGGAATATCATAACGGCCAATGTCAGAAAACAAGTAGTTTTGGCCTTTTAAACTGCCTGCTTTTGATTCACAAAAACCGCGGTAATTCCACAGCATCACATGGTAACCGTGCGCGACCAAAAACTCACAAAAGCGTTTGTAAAAAAGGGTTTGAGTAGCAGTACCTGGGTTAACGAGCACGGCACCTTTAGGCGCTTTCGCTTCAAACCAATAACCTTTGAGCAGTACCCCATCACGAGTTTCAAATTCTATGAGCATAATCGACAAGCTGTAAATAACGATAAATGCAGTCTAAACTATGGAGTATACTCCATAGTCAAGCAGTGATAGTCATGCAAATGAAAACCGTGGTTGAGGCAACGGGACTCAGCAAAGATACCATACGTTTTTATGAGAAAGAGAAGCTCATTTCAGCTCCTACTCGCGCCAATAATGGTTATCGACATTACGACGATAAGGTAGTGAATCAACTGAAACTCATCACCCGTGCGAAACACTTGGGCTTTACATTAAAGGAAATAAAAAGCCTCAGTGCGTTGCTGTACAAACAATCGCTTACGCCCAAAGAAATGACCAAGTTGTTGCGTGAAAAACGCCGAGAAATAGACGAAAAGATCAGCCAACTCGCATTAATCCAACAAGAAATAGACAACGCACTCGCGGGACTGTGTGAAGAAAAACACCAATTGTCTCGCGGGTGAGTTATCTGGCGATATTTAACTGTCAATCAGCGAGCGCTTGAATAGCTCGCAAACACAATGCAGGATCGTGGATTGGAAAAGACACAATAACCTCGTCCACTTCTGTTGCTTTAACAAAATCAGCGAGCTGACTTCGCGCTTCCTCAGCACTGCCAACCAGCGCGTAGCGCAACGTGTGGTTAATGGCTCTGATCTCCATTTCATTCAAGGCAAAGCGAATATCTTCAACGGGCTTAGGCAGTGGCTGGTTCGCGTTGCGGCGCAAATTTGCAAACTGCTGCTGTACCGACGTCATCAGGTACTTGGCATGCTTGTCATCATCACCGATCACCGCCATTACCCCTGCTGACACATAAGGCTTGTCGAGCTGTTCAGAAGGTTTAAAACTAGCGCGGTATAAGCTAATTGCATCAAACAACATATCAGGTGCAAAGTGTGAGGCAAACGAATACGGTAACCCCATTTGCCCAGCGAGTTTGGCTGAATAAAGACTAGATCCCAACAACCACAGCGGCACGTTAGTGCCTAAACCAGGCACTGCAATAACACCTTGCTGGTGCTGTTCATCACTAAAATAGTGTTGTAACTCAGCGATATCTTGTGGGTAGCGCTCGGCATCACCGTGAATATCTCGACGAAGCGCGCGCGCTGTCATCATATCAGTACCTGGTGCACGGCCTAGCCCCAAATCAACGCGATCAGGGTAAAGCTCTGCCAAGGTGCCAAATTGTTCGGCAATCACCAAGGGCGCATGGTTGGGTAGCATTACCCCACCCGCGCCAATGCGAATAGTACTGGTTGCGGCACCAATGTGCGACAACAACACAGCGGTTGCCGCACTCGCTACACCTCGCATACCGTGGTGTTCAGCCAGCCAAAGTCGTTTATAACCCGCGGCTTCGGCACACTGTGCAATTGCTTTGCTCTTCTTTAAGGCCTCACCTACCGACATACCTTCAGGCACGTGAGCAAGGTCTAATATAGAAAGCGGCACTGTAGAAAGCATATCAATCAACCCTTCGCGTAAGGGCTTTTGCCCCCATCGGCGATAAACTTATCGATTTGTTGGTCCAATACCGACAAAGGCACAGAGCCTAGTTTCAAAATCATGTCGTGGAAAGCGCGAATATCAAAATCGCTTCCCAAAGCCTTTTCCGCTTTTGCACGACCGGCTTCAATGGCCATTTGCCCTAAGTAATAAGACAAGGCTTGGCCAGGCCAGGCTATGTAACGGTCGACTTCAGTAGTCACTTCGTGAATAGAAAGCGCTGTGTTTTCCGCCATAAAGTCTTGTGCCTGTTTACGCGTCCAACCTTTTGCGTGAATACCGGTATCAACCACTAGGCGGCACGCGCGCCACATTTGATAGCTCAACATGCCAAAGATTTCATACGGCGTGTGATACATGCCCATTTCTTCACCTAACTTTTCGGTGTACAACGCCCAGCCCTCGCCATAGGCAGAAATGTAGGTGTTGCGACGAAAATCGGGTAAATCGTCGTTTTCAGACGCCATTGAAATTTGGAATGAATGGCCCGGTGCAGACTCGTGTAGTGTTAGCGCCGGCAAGGAATACAAAGGACGCGCAGGCAAGTTATAGGTATTCACCCAATAGGTGCTTTTACCACCGCGACCTGCGGTGTAATAAGGGGCGATATCATCAGGCACCTTAACAATCGCAAATCGGTTACGCGGTAAACGGCCAAAATAATCACTGGCAACTGCATCAAACTCTTTTGCAGTCCACGCGGCACGATCGAGTAAGTCTTGTGGTTTAGTCACATAAAACTGCGGGTCGGTGCGCAAGAAATCCAAGAAAGCTTTTAAATCGCCTTTAAACTCCACTTCTTGCATAATTTTATGCATACGATCACGGATCTTCGCCACTTCTTGCAGGCCAATTTCGTGAATTTTCTCCGCGCTCCAATCTAGCGTGGTGTATTTTTTGATCCGTGTTTGATAATAAGATTTACCGTCGGGTAAATCGTAAGCCGCCAATGACTCGATAGACCCCGGAATATAATCATCCACCATAAAGCTCAACAACGCCTCATGGGCTGGGATCACGCTGTTTTCAATCGCGGCTTTACCCGCTTTACTTAGCTCCGCTTTAAGCGCTTCTGAAAAGGTGGCAGGGAAACGAGTAAAAGGGCGATAGTAAACGTTGTCTTCCACACTGG
Source organism: Alteromonas sp. ABE4_545 (assembly GCF_056161325.1). Taxonomy (NCBI): domain Bacteria; kingdom Pseudomonadati; phylum Pseudomonadota; class Gammaproteobacteria; order Alteromonadales; family Alteromonadaceae; genus Alteromonas; species Alteromonas sp. ABE4_545. Next base: position 15,907 of record NZ_JBSWYY010000035.1, on the reverse strand, counting down.
GTGCGTCAGTGACTGAAATAATAGTTTGTTCACGGCCATTCAACGAAATCTTTGGCAAAGTAAACTGGCGCGCTAAACCTAGCTTCATATTACTAATTTGCTGGTCGAAATAACGCGGCATATCGTTTAACCATTTAATGTAATTGCGATAATCTGCCTCGCTATACATGCGCTGATCAGCTTGGTATTTAATGTTGCCCCAAAATGACGTATCGCCTAACAATGGCTTTTCAAATGTCTTGAATTCTTGATCTGTGATCAGGGTAGAAATCTGATATTTGTAGATTTCATAGTTAATTTGGTTTTCATCAGACAAGTCATTCAAATCAAGCCCGTTAAGTTTGCCCATCACGTCTTGCCAATAGGCTAACTTGCGTGCTTGTTCTGGTAGACTCACATCGGGAAGAGAATCGGGAACCGAGGTGCTGATACTGTCTTCATCGGCAGTATGCTGAGAGTGACGCCATTCCCATTCAGTTTGATATATTTTTTCAAATGCATCATCGGTGTCACTGGCCCATGCCGCACCACTCATCGCTAAAATTAATGCACCCGAAAGTCGAGAGGTCGCTTTTGCTAACTTCACCACTGTGTGTTTCCTTCTTTTATACGTTTTTATTTGCTCACAACCATGCCGCGAACGCTGGTATTTCGCAACCAATATGGTAGCGAAATACCGCAGTTTTACCGCTTTTTGACGTTGTTGATCTGGAATTTTCGTGATGTCGGTCAATACTCTATGCCATTGTAGTGAAAATTGAGTATGACTAAGCACAAAGCGATATTGAGCAAAGCTAAGGGCTTTGGTAGTGTGTAGCCCATTTCCTAAATCACGAAAGGCCATGTCAGGTGTTTGAATTACCAAGCTTTAGTTTAAAAGGTAAAGTATCGGAAGAAGAGTGGCAGACCCGCCTTGATCTCGCAGCCTGTTATCGACTCGTCGCCGATATGCGGTGGGGAGATTTAATTTACACCCATATCTCAGCCAAGGTGCCAGAAACCGAGCACTACCTTGTTAATGCGTTTGGCTTAGCATTCGACGAAGTAACAGCATCAAACTTGGTCAAAGTAGACCTTGCTGGCAATATACTAGACGGTTCGCCGTATCAAATTAACCCCGCCGGTTTTACTATACACAGTGCGATTCACGAAGTGCGTGAAGACGCCAAATGCGTGATCCATTTGCACACCAAAGCCACAATCGCCATAGCGTCGGTAAAAGGTGGGTTAAAGCCTTGGAGTCAGTACTCACTATTTTCACTGCCTTCATTAAGTTACCATGGCTACGAAGGTTTAGCCGTAAACGACACAGAGAAAAAACGCTTGCAGCAAGACTTAGGCACAACAAATCATATGTTACTGCCCAATCACGGCGGGTTAACGGTTGGCCCAACTGTCGGCGACGCCTTTATGCGTTTTTATGATCTCGAACGCGCATGCGATATTCAATTGGCATTAATGCAAAGCGGAGGAGATGTGATCGAAATTCCTCAGCCCATTGTTGATGGCATATACGAACAAGCCAATGTGGTACATTCAGGTGAAACAGGCGGACAAATAGCATGGCCAGCCATGTTGCGCCGTGCCTATAAACTCGATCCATCATTTTGTGAATAGCGTCTGGCTCGACGCTGTTAATTCAGGACAAATAAAAAATGAAAATTACTAAAGTAGAAATATTCGATATTCATTGCCCAGAGCGCCCACCTTGGAATCCAGTTTTCGTGCGTATTCACACCGATGAAGGCATTACCGGTGTAGGTGAAGCTGGCCTAGCTTACGACTGGGGTCACAGTGCTGCTGCGCATATGATTAAAGAAATTGCCGAATACATCCTGATTGGATGGGACCCAATGCAAACCGAACTTTTGTGGAGCAAGATGCTACGCGAGAGCTTTTGGGGATTAGGCGGCGGCCCTGTGATTTATGCCGCCATGAGTGCTGTTGATACCGCGCTTTGGGATATCAAAGGCAAAGCTTTGGGCTTACCGGTTTATCAATTATTGGGCGGCAAATGCAACGACAACTTGCGCTGTTACGCCAGCCAATTGCAGTTCGACTGGGACAAAGAAATCACTAAACTCGTGAAGCCAGAAGAATATGCTCGTGCTGCTGAAAAAGCCATGGCAGAAGGCTATACGGCAGTTAAAGTTGACCCTATCGTTTACGATATGCAAGGCAACACCCATTTTGATCGCACTAAAATCATTAGCCGTGCCGACATGAAGCTGTTCAAGTCTCGTCTTCAAGCTATTCGCGATGTGATGGGCGACGAAGGTGACATTATTTTTGAATGTCATAGCTTACCAGGTGCCACTACCGCCATTCAGCTCGGTGAAATCGTTGAAGAAATTGGCTGTATGTATTACGAAGAGCCGGTTAATTACCTCAACGCAAAACTACACGACAAAGTGGCCAAGCGCGTGAATGCGCCTATAGCTGGTGGTGAACGTTTATACAACCGTTGGGACGTGCGCCAGTATTTAGAAGATCAATCACTCGATGTATTGCAACCCGACGTAGGCTTGTGTGGCGGCTTTACCGAAGCGAAGAAAGTATGTGACTACGCCGATATTTACGACGTACGAGTTCAGGCACACGTATGCGGCGGCCCTGTTGCTACGGCAGCTAGCTTGCACTTAGAAGCGGCGATCCCGAACTTCCTGATCCACGAGCACCACACTTACGCCACCAAATCGTGGAACCGTGAATTGTGCTTACAAGATCCACAACCTAAAAATGGCTTTATTCAAGTGTCTGAAGAGCCGGGCCTTGGCATTGAGCTAAATGATGAAATTGTTTATCGCTCGCCAAATATGAGTGTGACTGCACTGAAGTAATTTAGCGGCAATATAACGGCCAATATAACGGTAATAACCGATAAAAAAACGCCCTCGATTGTAACAACGAGGGCGTTTTTGTTTGTGGTGCTTATTTTCCAACTAGGCTAAAAACCCGTTCGAAAAAATCTTATTCGATAAACGATCTAACAAAAGACACTAATGCTTGGTCTTGTGCGTGTTCAAAGAAACACGCTTGGAAGCGCTGGCCACCTACAGCTTGCTTCACTAACTCAGGATCTAAGGCTTTTAAGCCGTCTAACACCGACTTACCCGTTGCCGCTTTTACTTGGTCAAGAATGCCAGCATTGGTCACTTGAGACTCACGGCGTTCAGGTGGATAACCCATTCCCTTTTCGCCAGTAAAGGCCTTCTCAAACATGTAGCGAATATTAAGCTCTGCACCCCAACCATAACCTTTAGCAAAGGGGATAGACAGGGCATTACCATTGTTAATCTGAGCAAATAAGTAAGCGTCCGCAGGGTCAATACAATAACCGCAAGTCACACCAGGATAAGCATTCAGCGACATTAACGCTCCCTGCCCTGTGCCGCAACCCGCCACAACAAAATCTACCGCTTTCGCATTCAATAACAACGCAGAGATAATACCAAGGTGGATGTAGGTTAACCGGTGGTCATTGTCACCGTTCATTCCCACGTTAAATACCTGATGGCCTTGTTCATCGGCCACAGCTTCAAGCTGGGCTAACACCTCAGGGTTTTTGCCAGCTTGACTAAATTCATTCATTAATGCGATTTTCATTCATGTCCTCCTCGCGCAATGCACAAACCATGGGGCGTTATCATGATTGAGTAAACCTAAAGCGTCGTTTTTTTTCGGCGTGTTTCATATATGAAACAGTTGCTGGCGATGCCAGCAATTTAAAAACCATACCAATGGCCCGCATTGTGAAAAAACATGCGATTGCCAAAATACAAGGGGATATTTGACGCGTACCGCGTCCATAAATCTTGATAGCTACTGGTCCAGGTACACAAAGGAAAGTTGCTGGCTAACATTACTCTGTTTTCACCAAATGCTTCCATGGTGTCTTGTAACACCCAATGAAACCACTCGTCCTTCCAATCGTGCTTAGCCATTTCCCATCCAGACAACTTTATTGCGACCTGAGGGTGAGTTGATAAGGCTTGAATGGCTTGAAACCAGTCGTATTTCTGCGTGCGCCAACGTGGTGGTAAGCCCCCATGATTTAAAATAATCCGCAAGCCAGGCAACTGCTCCATAACATCGAGCAAAGCACGTACTGCATCAGGATCAGACAAATATAGCTGAGCGTCAAAACTCAACATTTGGCGATCCAGTACTTTAAACCGCTCTACAACCTCGGGCTGCCGAAGGATTGCCGCCGCATCACCATCAAGAATGTGTCGCACACCAACCACAGAACGGCGTTGTAGCAGTGCCTCTATGTGGCTGTCAAAATCGGCTGACAACAAATCAATCGCGCCAACGGTACGCAATGGCAATTGACAATGACTTTCAAGCCAGTCGATTTCCCGCCACGGTTTGGCGTTGTCAAAACCCGCTTCTATGTGAACAAAGCCCGCCAAGCTTAGTGGCGTTGATAAGTGCAAATCTGATTCGGTAAAACTCTGATGAATTTTAGCTTTGTCAGGCCAATCTGGCTCATTTTCTGGTTTGAGCCAATGGTAATCCCCCTCCTGTAAATGGAACAGGTGAACATGGGGATCGATAACTTGCATGCGACTTCCTTAACATCAACAACAATAGCTATTGAGCGGTGTAACCACCGTCGATAGCATGAAGACTGCCAGTGATAAAACTGGCTTTATCGCTAGCTAAAAAGTAGGTTAACTCGGCGACTTCATCGGCCTGCCCTAAACGCCCGAGCGGTTGTAAGGCGGCTTCTTCGGCTTGTACTTCGTTTTTGTCGGCACCGCTTTTGCTCACGTAGTTATCGATGGCGTTGTGAAATAACGGCGTTTCAATAGTCCCGGGGCACACCGCATTCGCTCGAATGCCAAACTCGGCGTAATCGAGCGCCGTTGTTTTCGCCATAGATGCCAAAGCAGCTTTGCTCAGGTTGTACGCGAATGAATTTTTTTTACCGACAAATGCTTGATCAGACGACATCAATACAATGGCGCCACGTTGCTGTGCTTTCATCACAGGAACTACCGCTTTTACCGCTGCGTAAGCACCTTTTACATTAATACCAAACACGCGGTCGAGATCTGCCTCACTGGTATTTTCTATTGATGCAGAAAAATGAATGCCAGCATTCGACACCAACACATCAATGCGACCTGTATTTTGACTAATTTGTTCAATAATCCTCTGAACTTCAGAAACATTGCTCACATCACACGCACAGTGATGTGCATGTTCAATCTTATTATTGAAGCCTTGAAGATCTAAATTAAATACTTGATAACCTTCGGCAGTAAACTTTTCGACAATTGCCAAACCAATTCCGACACTACCACCGGTTACCACACAGACGGGCATTGCGTGTTGCATAACTAAACCTAAAGAATTGCATTATGGCTAGCATGCCAAGGAATAACATAAAAGCAAGTCACACTGACTCAGGCGTATAATATTTCAACGAAATGAACAATTTTTCCAATCTTCGAGGGTGTTGCAGTTTGTTAACGCTACTTCATTAGCATAGTCGATGGGCACCGCACCAATAGCCTCTAAGAACCCCATCACCGACAAACCTGCGTGTTCGGTTAAACGACGCGCCAATTCTGGCAGCACCAATTTAGGGTTGTGAATGTACAAAGGTAATGGATGGCCTTTAAAAAACACAGTTGCGCTTTCTTGTTGCCCGAATCGCACAAGCTCGGACAAGGTTTCTGCGGTGAGTTGAGGTAAGTCGACAGGAACGAACAACAAAGGAGTATCATTTACTCGTTCAATCGCCGCATGTAAGCCACTTAACGGGCCGCGATCTGCGATCAAATCGGTCACGACTTTGGCCTCGAGCCCCTCTGGTAGCGGGGCATTGCGATTTACCCACACTTTGCTGGCGTTAGCTTCAAGCAAACGCCTTACCGTGAAACTGAGCATACTTTCGTCGCCGCGCAGCAACAGCGCTTTGTCTTGCCCCATACGCAAAGATTGGCCCCCCGCAAGCACTACGCCATCAAACGGTAATAACTCTTGCATACTGGTGATTTCCTTCTTACTACCCAGTATCACAATACTCCTGATCGCCAAAAATTACCAAGTTTTCAGTTCAGTAGCAGTCAGTCCTTGAACCAAAGTGTCTATCAGCAACCGTACTTTTGGTGATAAATGACGCGTATGTGGGTACACCGCCCAAATCCCTTCATCCTCGACTCTAAATTGACTCAGCACTTGCACCAACTCGCCGGTTTCCAAGTATGGTGTGACGTAATAATCGGGAAGTTGAATGATCCCCATACCTTTCAACGCTGCATCAATCAAAGCGGTACCACTGTTACAGCGCAAACGCGGAGACACTTTGATGGGGCAGTCTTTGCCTTGTGATTGAAAATGCCAATATTCAGCTGTGCCCATTAAACACTGGTGATGATGGACTTCAGACAGCGAATGCGGCTCTCCATATTTCGCTAGATAGCTGGGAGATGCGCAGGTATAAATAGCGCGACTAGCCAGCTTGCGTGCTATCAAACTGGAGTTTTCCAACTTGCCTAAACGAATCGCTACGTCAAAGCCCTCTGTAACTAAATCGACTTTTCGATTAGTAAGGTGCATTCTCACTTCAACTTCAGAATGCGCCATAGCAAAATCGTTCACCAAGGGGGCAATTTTCTGCTCTCCATAAGTAACTGGCGCCGTGATAAAGAGCTTCCCGTGTGGCTTGGCTTGTAAGTCAGTAATCACTCGCTCAGCCGCCTGTAATTCTTCGAGAATAGGCTTGCAATGTCGATAGTAAGTTTGGCCTGCCTCTGTGGGCGACACCACACGAGTAGTACGAGTAAGTAGCTTAGTGCCCAACCGTTTTTCCAATGCCGCAACCGAACGGCTGACCTGCGCTGTCGATAGCCCCAATCGCTTTGCAGCATGGGTAAAGCTGTTATTGTCTACCACGGCAACAAATTCGTTCACCCCTTCCCAATTCGCCATATTCACTCTCCTCGCTTAACACCGCTATTATTGCATATTTGCAAAAGTGATTTACATGAAACAGTGATTATTACCAAATTAGAGTTAGCTACAATAATGACACATCGTAAGAGAAGTTCGCTTCAATTTATCTATTTATTAGGGAGCTGTTATGTCAGACGTAATCACGTGTAAAGCCGCTGTGGCATGGGGGCCAAATGAGCCACTTAAAATCGAAGAAGTTGAAGTAGCGCCGCCAAAAGCCGGCGAAGTGCGTATAAAAATTGTCGCCACTGGTGTGTGTCATACCGACGCATTCACACTATCAGGTGAAGATCCTGAAGGTATTTTCCCCTCTATTTTAGGTCACGAAGGCGGTGGCATTGTGGAATCTGTGGGAGAAGGCGTTACCAGTTTGAAAGTAGGTGACCACGTTATCCCTCTTTACACGGCCGAATGTGGCGAGTGTAAGTTCTGCACATCAGGTAAAACTAACTTGTGTCAGGCCGTAAGAGCGACACAAGGTAAAGGCTTAATGCCTGATGGCACAACCCGTTTTACCTGCAACGGACAGGAAATTTTCCACTACATGGGGTGCTCAACGTTTTCAGAATACACAGTATTACCTGAAATCTCGCTCGCTAAGGTCAACCCAGAAGCACCACTAGAAGAAGTGTGCCTGTTAGGTTGTGGTGTCACTACAGGTATGGGCGCAGTAATGAATACTGCCAAAGTAGAAGAAGGCGCAACCATCGCTATCTTCGGATTAGGCGGTATTGGTTTGTCAGCGATCATTGGTGGCACTATGGCTAAAGCGCGTCGTATTATTGCCATCGATATCAATGAATCTAAATTTGAGTTAGCGAAAAAGCTCGGCGCTACCGATTGCATTAACCCTAAAAACTACGACAAACCGATTCAAGAAGTGATTGTAGAACTCACAGACGGCGGCGTGGATTACTCCTTTGAGTGTATTGGTAATGTTGATGTGATGCGCAGCGCATTAGAATGCTGTCACAAAGGCTGGGGCGAATCAGTGATTATTGGTGTTGCTGGCGCTGGCCAAGAGATTTCAACGCGCCCCTTCCAGTTGGTCACAGGTCGTGTGTGGCGTGGTACTGCATTCGGTGGTGTAAAAGGTCGTTCTGAGCTACCCGGTATTGTTGAAGACTACCTAGCGGGTAAATTCGCACTAAACGATTTTATTACCCATACCATGGAGCTAGAAGCGATCAACGAAGCCTTCGATTTAATGCATGAAGGCAAAAGTATTCGCAGCGTAATTCACTATTAATTCTGCACAATAAAACCATGCCGAGCACAGGTACGTCGTGCTCGGTTTTGCAAGATTATGGAGTTGAAAATGGCACTGAATAATGTCAGTAACAACAAAGTCTTCGACGGGTGGCACAAGCAATATACCCATACCTCTTCGGTATTACATTGCGAAATGCGATTCGCCATTTATTTACCCCCTCAAACCGCAACCGGCCAAAAAGTACCAGTACTGTATTGGCTTTCAGGGCTGACTTGTACCGACGAAAACTTTATGCAGAAAGCAGGCGCGCAACGTATGGCGGCTGAACTGGGTATTGCGATTGTGGCACCCGACACCAGCCCCAGAGGTGAGGGCGTAGCCAATGATGATGGCTACGACTTAGGCCAAGGTGCGGGTTTTTACGTAAACGCTACACAAGCGCCATGGAACAAGCACTTCAACATGTATGATTACGTGGTTGACGAACTTCCAGCATTGATTGAAGCCAACTTTCCAGTAACCAATAAACGAGCCATTGCTGGGCACTCAATGGGTGGCCACGGCGCGTTAATGATAGGGTTAAAGAATCAAGACAAATACGTTTCTGCTTCGGCATTCAGCCCTATCACGCATCCGACACAATGCCCTTGGGGTGAAAAAGCTTTCACCGCTTATTTAGGAGATGATCGCAACGCATGGAAACAATATGACACCTGTGAGCTATTACTTACACAAGCATGTGATTTGCCATTAAAAGTTGACCAAGGTAACGACGACAACTTTTTAGCCGAGCAATTACGCTATGACGATTTGGTCGCGGTAGTGGACAAAATGGGCACTCCGGCGCAGCTCAACTGCCATGATGGTTACGACCACAGTTATTACTTCATCGCGAGCTTTATTGAAGCACACCTTCAATTCCACGCGAAGTATCTAAACTAACACTGGGGCGGGATGCTTTATTCCCGCTGATCCAAGTAAGAAAATCAGCCGCCGTCACTGGGCGGCTGAAATAATACCCTTGAAAAACTTCACAGCCCATCACCGTCAGTTTGTCGACCTGCTCGGCATTTTCCGTACCCTCAGCGATAATCGCCAAGCCTAAATGCTTACCAATCAGAATAATCGACTTGATGAGTTCCTGAGAGCTATCATCGTCAATTTTATCAATAAATGATTTATCAATTTTGAGCACATTCAGTGGCAACTCCTGTAAATAAGACAGCGACGAATACCCCGTTCCAAAGTCGTCCAGTGCAATGGAATACCCTCTTGCCATCAATACTTTGAGTTTATCCACGGTCAGCGCAATATTGTTCAATAAGCCGGTTTCAGTGAGTTCTAGCTCAATATTCTTCGCACTAATGCCATAGCGTTTTACGGTTTTGAACAAGTAAGGTAAGAAGCTGTGATGAGAAAAGTGGATTGCTGAAATATTTATCGCAATGCGAATATCACTATTCACACCTTCTTCAATCCATGCACGTGTTTGCTTACACACTTGCTGAATTACCCACTCGCCTAAACGAATAATCAAGGCTGAATTTTCCGCCACAGGGATAAACTCTGCGGGAGAAATAAACCCTTCTTCAGGATGAGCCCAGCGTATGAGCGCCTCAGCTCCTACACAGCGCCCATTCACATCCACTTTAGGCTGATACACCATATTGAGCTGTGACCGCGTATCCAACGCTTGAATTAGCCCGTGTTCAATGGCTCGCTGACGGTCAAGATTGGCCAATTGCTGTGGGTCGAACAAACTATAGTGCCCCGGCCCTTCCTGTTTTGCCGATTGCAAAGCACTTTCTGCTGCGCGAATCACATCATAACGGTTTGCCGTTTGCACCGGATAACACACCGCCCCCATACAACAGTCCATGACCACTTCAACCCCATTCACTTCAACAGGCCGTTGAATAATATTTCTAATTTCATGCCAGTGTTGTAGTAATATGTCGTCCGACGCCGACACTAACCCGCGAATAATTACCGCAAACTCATCGCCAGCGTTACGCGCCACAAAAATTTGCTCGTTGCCGTACAGGGTAATTCTCGCGCCGAGTTCATGTAGCACTTCATCGCCAATGTCATACCCAAAGTGACGATTCACTTCAGTAAATCGGTCTAAATCAAACAACAACATCATTGACTGGGTGCTATTGGCTTTGTTCTCCGCGTAGGTGCGTTTTATTTCCTCAAATAAACGCATCTGGCTAGGCAAGCCCGTACTGTAATCAACATACGCCATTTGGCGTAATCGCGACTCCATTTGCTCGCGACGAATCTCAACGCCCGCTCGTGCCGCAAACACCTCTATGGTTTCAATCATTCTGTGATCAGGTTTAATGGGCTTATCATCCAATAAGGCCAACAAACCCGAAATGCCATCGTCATCGACAAAAGGCACTCCAATGTATGATTTGAGACCAAACTCAGACAGCATTTTGTCTTCGGGGAAAAGTACATCTACGTTATTTTGATAAACGCAAATGTCGTTGCGCATCACACTGTCACATGGGGTGTTTTTAAGCGAATAACGCATCGAACCGCCCGGATTTCCCTCAACCAACATCGCTTTAGATTGGATGGTAGGAACGCTGGCTAGCTCGTCCTTTACCCCGATCAAAATATATTTAGCGCCGAACAAGGCATACAAACTTTTGAGCATCTCATGAAAATACTGCTCAGTACCAGTTTGTCGTACACCTCGTGCAAGCTGAGTGATAGCCGCCTCCAATTGCACTTTATGACTCGATGTTTTGTCGAGCAATTCAACCTGTAACGCAAAGGACAAAGCAATATTAATACACAACAACAACGAAAGAATGATGTATGGCATACCCGCAGCCCAGATATCGGGTAGTATGTCTAACCCACTGAGGCGGTTTGAAATAGTGACCATGCATTGTATTAGTACAACGGCCAACAACGCATACGCCAGCGCCTTTCTTCCTGAACGGGCAACGTCTGACACCACACCCATTTGCAACACAAACAACCCCAGTACAAATACTAACAGGGCCAAACGCCATACCGACGATGTGCCGACCAAGGCATTTAATGCTCCTTGTTCAAACACTTGATAATGCTGTAATTGTTGTACTTCAGAGAATACAAGCGTGGCAGGTGACAGTAAATTAACTGCAAAAAGCACCAAAGCCACAAAATATATTGGCATAACTAAACGCTGATAAAAGCGGTTATCAACCCACGCAATCAACACGGTATACAGTGTAGGGATGGCGATTAGCGATATCGCAATTTGAAATTTCAGCCAATAAAGCGCAACCACAACGTCGGCCGCACTGTGATACCCCCACGTTGCCACCTGATAAGCGATGGCGAGCACACAAAGCAACAAGACATTGAGTCGACGACGTAAAGGCAACCGGTGAGTACAATACCCCAACCACGCACATACAATGACATTCAGTAAAAATGCGGGGAAAAAGTATAAGAACAGTCCAGTGCTATTTGGATCCATAAGACAGGCTCCCAGAGAAACCAAGCAAATTGTTGAGAACACAATGCATGAAGGTTGTGGAGATTATCAAAGTACCACAAAACAAAAATTGACTGAAATCAAATGCACAATCAATTGCACATTTAAATCAAAAGCTCTTGGCGTAATTAATGCTAAATCAAATATTGGTTTATTTAATCATATCCATGCAGCCTACCATTAGGTATAAATAACAACCCTTAAAAAACAAATAACCCGCCTAGTCTGTACTCCCAACATTGCACAATTTCGCGTATACTGCTCGGCATGACGTATCCTGTTCCTTCTCAAATACTCGAAACCACATTCGAAGTAAAAAAAAGCTTATTTCACGCCAGAGCTGGCCTCGCAGAAAACCGAGAGCAAGCAATGACTTTATTGGCAGAATGTAAATCAACTTACCCCGATGCACGGCATCATTGTTGGGCTTACTTACTTGGGAATCCCTTCTCGCCCCAAAGTGCGGCTATGTCAGATGACGGCGAACCCAGTGGCACTGCGGGTAAACCCATACTAAATGTCCTGCAACACAAAGGCGTGGGTGATGTCATGGTAGTAGTAAGTAGATATTTTGGTGGGATTAAGTTAGGTGCAGGAGGCTTGGTACGTGCCTACTCGGCATCGGCACAGCAAACAATGGAACAATTACCTGTTGTTGAACATGTGCTTTTAACACCAGTACAGATATGCACTGAATTTCGCCACGAGCAGTTCTTTCGTCATTTTGTAGAACAACATGCGGGGCAAGTTGAGCATTGTGAATATCAACAAGGTGTGACTCTGTATCTGGCTTTGCCCGAACAACACGTACAAGCATTGCAGGAAAGTGCAGCTAATCTGCAAGCTACAGTAAAACTCACAAAGACAAATGCCGTTTAAACGCTTGGGTTTGACGACGAGAAGGTACCAATATTCTGCCGTTTTCCATTTCTACTTCCCACTGCCCATTCATAGTGACCTGAATATCTTTTATAAAGCTTAAATTAATTATTTCACTACGGTTCAAGCGAAAGAAATCCGCCTCAGGCAATCGCGACTCAATTTGCGACAAGGATTTATTCAGTAGGGGCTTGTGTTGGTCAAAATAAACACGAGTATAATTGCCTATAGACTCGAACAACTGTACTTGTTTCAGTTTTATTAGCCAGCACTGCTCACCCTCTTTGACTAGTAGCTGGCTATTGTTATTTAACGCATGCGTTGGCTCGCCAGACGGCTTCATCAGTGCAATTTGTTGTTTTGCTTTTTCGATGGTCTGCGTAAGCCGCACATAAGTAATGGGTTTGAGTAAATAATCTAAAGCATTGACCTCAAATGACCGAACGGCAAATTCATCAAATGCAGTGGTAAACACAACAAGCGGGATTTCATTTAGTTGCGCTAGTACTTCAAATCCTGTACCACCGGGAAGGTCGATATCCAGTAAAAGTAAATCAGGTTGACTGACGTTGACTAATTCGACCGCACTATCAACCGTATCAGCCTGTCCAATTAGCGTAACATTAGGTATTTGAGATAGCTGCTCACATAACTCGAGTCGAGCCAATCGACTATCTTCAACGATGACTACGCGCACGATGCACCACGTGATTCATCAAACTCTAACGGAAATTGCAATTTTGCCACGACAGATTCACCTTCTTGACCCAACGTAAATGTGTATTTATCACAAAATGAAAGCGCTAGCCTGTCACGTATATTATTGATACCAATTCCTTTTGTACCAGGTGTAAACACACCAGGATTCTCAACAACTATACATAACTGTTGTTCATCTTCTTTTATGTCTACTCTTATGCTGCCACCGTCTGCTTGTTTACCCACCCCGTGCTTAATGGCATTTTCGACAAGTAACTGTAAGATTAACCTAGGAACTAAGGCGCTTTCCAATAACGTTTTTTCAATAGATAACTCATACTTTAGCCGTTCTTCATACTGCATTTTCATTAAGGCTATATAAGTATCTACAATCAGTAATTCAGATGATAAGGGCGTTTTTTCTCTGGCGTCTGTTTGTAAATTATAGCGAAGCATATCTGCCAAATTCGCTAACATATCCCGAGCTTTACTTGGGTTTTCCAAAATTAGTGCCCGAATGTTATTAATACAGTTAAATATAAAATGAGGATTTAATTGTGTCAGTAATGCATTAAGTTGTGCCTGATGGAGCGTGTGTTCTAACTCTATTTGTGTGCTCTCAAGTTCAGTAACTTTGCGCTGTCGAGTAATTAAAAAATATAGAGAACTCCAAATCGTTAATACAATACTCAAGATAATAAAGTTATGCAGAAACAATAGGTGTAGTGCGTCTTTTGCTACATTGATTAAAGGGTGCTGAATAAGAATTAAGGTGCCGACCAATACGCTCGCCGTTACTATTGCCCCTACAAAGGAGGTGACAATAATACCCGGTATCACTAGCACAAGCCCTTTTCTACGCCATTGTTGATAGCATATGCGCATTAAATGACTAACAACAAACCCTATGCCGTACAGCATAAACACAGCACCGAATAGTGGAAGGTCTGTGATCCCAACCAATAGCTTGTTTGATATATCCAGTAAGAACAATATGCCCCAACCAAGGATTTGATACCGCCAGTAGGGTTTAATCATTACTTTTCCATACGTTGAACAATCCAATCGCTGATCAGCGACAAGGTTTCAGGTGCTATTGTTTGGGTTATCTTGCCATATTCATCAGGCAAGCCAGTTTCAGCATGTTGAAACAAATGGTTCTGCCCCGACATCACTTTTATTGTGACATCATCATGTTTTACTTGTTCAAATAGCAAACGTATTCCATCGAGGTTGGGAGCCGCCGCCACTTGAATATCCTTATCGCCATTAATTGCTAACACAGGCATGGTTAATTTTGGCAACACCTTATCTGGTGAATAAGAGAGAAAACTCTTGCCCCACGAATTGGCTATCAAATTTGTGTATGTATCAGCATTCGCTTTTGAATAACCAAAGTCCAACATTTTTTGGTGAATGAAGTTAGGCGATTTATTATCAATAACAAACTGCGCCACGTCGGCCATAAAATCACCCACTTCGTTAGCATTAGCGACACCGTAACCTGCTGCTAAATCTCGTTGTTGTTGTGCCCATATATCAGCGCCTTTAACCCCTAGCCCCGCCATGAGAACAACAAATGCCACACTTGGCTCGCGAGCAGCAAATAATGGCGCTGTTGCGCCGCCTTCGCTGTGACCAATAAGCCCAATCTTTGTTTCATCAATCTCTGGGTGTTCACGTAAATATTTAAAGGCACTCGCTACATCTGAACTGAACTCTTCCAATGTTGTACCATAAAATTCACCGCCACTTTGTGCCGTCCCTCTGTCATCAAACCTTAGAACAGCGATCCCAGCTTGCGTTAATGTGTCAGCTAATACCCAAAAAGGTTTATGCCCCAATATAGTTTCATCGCGATCCTGCGGCCCTGAACCAGATATGAGTATTGCTGCAGCAAAAGGGCCTTTACCAAAAGGTTTTGTCAAAGTACCCGCGAACTCGAAACTTTGTGACTCATGGGAAAATCGAACATTTTCAACTGAATAATTAAAAGGGGGAGCCGGCTGTTGAGGACGCATCACCGCCAATGAACTTTTATCTTTTTGCTCCTCACTTTGTCGTGTTAGCGTTAAGGGTAAAGTCCCGCCTCCCTGAGAAAATCTGCCCGTTAACCTGCCATCTTTTAATTGCGCACTATAGCTCGCGTTAATAGTAGGGAATCGGAGTTGAATACTCGTGCTTTTGGCTGAATCTACAATCCCGTTAATCCCAAAAGCACCTTGCTCTGGGCTATCTAAAGTTGCTTGCCACTGCTCTTCGTCGTTAACCAAGTGAAGAACAAGCGGCAAGAAAAATCCCGATTGAATTTCTAATTTACCATGCCAATCTCCGGCGACAACATTTGCTTGAGCAAAAGAAAACTTCATCGTCATTATGATAAATAGTATGCATAATTTCATGGCCTAAACCTCTGTGCTAAGTGCGGTATCGAGATAGTAATAGTGCCAAAGGAATAGAAAATGGGTGGGAAATATGACCAACGGTTGAATTTGCGGATGAGTGGTTATTGGTCTGTCTCATATATCAAAAACAATAGATTCCCCCGGGCATGCCCGGGGTTCTATCGGTTACAGCTCCATTCGGAGCTGATCTGAATCCTTCCGACCTTGATGCTCAACGTAGTTCCGTATTGTGTGCTCGTC
>NZ_JBSWYY010000034.1:0-32732 GCF_056161325.1 Alteromonas sp. ABE4_545 | reverse complement strand
GATCTGCGTTTCTGTGTATCGAGACTTTTTCATCAGGAGTTCTCCTTTCTTGGCTCAGTTTACGCCGAAGAACTCTAAAAAGGTATGTCGCTATTTTAGGGGAGGTTTACATACGCTTCGCCCGTTTTACATGATGGATATCATGTGCCCATGTGCCCATGTGCCCATGTGCCCATTTGCGCAGTGTCTCACGCTTAACAACAATGTGTTCGTGAGTCTCAAGCATTTCGGCGAGGTGCAACAGATTAAGGTCATAGTATTTCTCGCGAATTAGCGACTGAACTTGCAGCTTAAGGCTGTCAGGCGTTTTATTAATTGGCTCGCTACCTGTATTTCCGTGAACAACAAACTGTAACCCTTGGCTTCGGTAACGCTGCAAATACCGTTCAACAGTACGTCTGGATTTATTGAGGAGCTTAGTGGCATTGGCTATCGTAATTTTACGCTCAGCCACTTTTGCGATGACATCAACAGTCAATTGAGCTTTGGAATTCAACACAATCATCCTTAGCGTTCCTCAAATGCACAAACAAAACATTCAAAGAACACGGTTAAAGATAACCGTCAATTTCCCTTGGTAATTAGCGACTACGACAGAATCGCGTGGTAATTAAAGTACGACAAAATCGCTTGGTGTTAACAGCTGAAAAGAATTTAGCTCAAATCTAATCTTACGCTGACACCAGAAAAACTGGGTAACTGTCAGATCAGGTCTGAGCTAGTACAATTCAAGAGCGCGATATTACTATCAAGTAATATAGAGAAAGAAGTCACTGGGCTTTTCTGTGTTTATGCCAAGCAACCCATCCAAAAGCGACCAAAGCACACCAAGCTAATACATCAATTAATGCGAAGCCATTGACGTGAATAGCTTCTTTTCTAAAAAGTGCGTCCCAATACAATCTTCCTTTTCCCTCACCAAATTTTGTTGCGCCACCATTGGGTATGGTTAGTTCAAGATGTTGATATTTATACGCATAGTCATGAATGAGCCCAGGTATAAATAATAAACCCACTGGAGATAGGATTATCCATAATGGGCGAGGTATCGATGCCCCATCAAATTCAAAACCTTTTGGAATTTTAATACTTGTTCCACAGGAAAGTGTGTAACTCCAGTCTTCGGCCACTTCCCACTTCCTAACTGAAAAAATCCAAATCAGTATTTTGAGGGGGAAGATCTTATTTTTTGTCAGAATAGGAATTGGGCGTAAAAGTGGCAGCACCAGTGGCATATTAGATGTATTCAAGTTCATCTATCAATCTCCTATCGTCGAAACTAATTCATTTTCTGGCAAGCCTTCTCTGATAAACAATATATTTTGTTTGAATGTTTCGAGCGCCTTTTGACGTTTACTGGCCTCTGTTGCGACAAATTGGTCATATAGATCATCACCAATAATCGTCGGAGGTGCGCCTTCAACCTGACTTTGCGTGCATTTTTCCAAACTTTGCGCGATTAAATAGTTTGCAAAATTGGCGGTACTTTTAAGCATGCTATTAATGGATTTTGCCCTAGCAATAACGGCCGCATCTTTATCATCATCTTTGATTTCTCCGAAAGCTTTTTTGTGAGCTTCAAATTTACTGACGTAGGTTGAGAGGTTGTCCTTACCTATTATTTTCTCTATAGATTCTGCACTTGCAGGAGGTTGCTTGTCAGTCATGGGTACACAAGTTTTACTCAGGTAACTTTCCCAGCTCTTATCATCTAACCATTTATTTAAAGTTGAAAATTGTGCATTTGTACTGTTGGCGTATTTTTCGTAAAAACGACCATACATTGCATCTAAAACATTGCCAGAAGACTTCAACTCAACAGCGCCATTCCCCGAATTAAGAAAATAACCAGTAGTTGACGCCGTGTTGGTAATAGCGCTATTAGCGATCGTTTTATATATTTGTTCAGGGTCCGACGAATAACCTTTGACGTACCAGTTTCCAATGTCATCTTTCACTACAACATAGTTGGTTTTACCGCCGCCGGTGACTCTGACAGTATTAATGTTTTGCCAATATTGCTTGTCAACCTGCTGATGAACATGGCTTTCGTTAGCGAAGTTATTGCCAATAATCGGGAGCGATTGCAGCGCGCTTTGCTGGAGCATATTTTGCCAATCTGACGCACTGTTATTTTGTTGCATTGCACTGCTCGGGTAGCTACTTCTCAGATATGCTGATGTTGGGATAAGGTATTGTCTTCTTGTGGTTAGGTCATATGCGTTTCTCAGAGCCGTTTGTACATTTTGTAGCTCTTTACTCGAAGCGCCTTTTAACTGCAACGCTATTTGCAGGTTTTCTATGTGCCTGACAACCCCACGCATTATGTGATCTGGAGTACATTTTTCACTGTCTTTACAGCTAAAACCATTCGGCAAGTAGAATTGCTCAATTCCAGATTTAGCTTGGGTGATAAGTCGATTAACAGAAGAATCATCTGAAACTAACTTATCCGCCCACTGTTCAAAGGACACTCCGTCTTTAATGTCGGCGGAATAGTCTTTTACTGTTTGTATTGCGGTTGTTAACAGCGTTAATTTGGCATTTTGAGTAATCAGGTTTGCACTAATAGCATCACATTCAGAGGTTGAAATACAATTTTTGGCTTTTTCATCAATTAGTTTTGTTAATTCAGCTAAGGCTTTATCACTATTTTTTTTGCTGGCGTCAAAAGCCGCTTCTTTGCTAGTTAGTTCGGTTTGAACGTTTGAACGTTTTTTCTCAAGTTGGGCGCTGAAATAGGTAGAGTGTGCAAGTAAAGATTGAGGATTGTTCTTAAACAGCACTGCTTGCAAATTTTCAGATGTTCTGAGTTGGTGTACCTTATTCAAACTGGATTTTGAAATAATTTGTACGTCACTTAACGCCGCACAAGGTTTTCCGGCGAGTAAACAGTACTCCTCTTTTGCTTTCAGAGTCACCTGCGTATCCAATTTGGTCAAATAGTTGGTTAAATCTATGTTTTTTTGCGATTCTTGAAGCTCTTTATTTTTGGTAACGGAAATATAATTGTTTAAGCTTAAAAGCCAGTTTTCGAGATTCTCGACCTCGTTTTTCAAGTCACTTGTTCTAGAGTGAGAAGTTCGCCATATAGCTAACTTTTTTTGCGCGTTTGTGAGTTTATTGATTTGTTCTTGCGTCTCGTTTTTTTGACCGGTTAATTTTGCCAAAATTTTGCTTTTGTAGTTCTCGGTACTGCCAACAAAGTGATGGTCGGCAAGTTGTTCGTCCAACGCTCTCATTTCTTCATCTTTTTTGGTGTGACGTTCACGAGCTTTAATATCATTAATCTGCACAATGATTGCGCTGCCGAGTGATTGTAAAACCTGAACGTATTGTGAAGAAGCTTCTTGCTTCCCTTTTAGTTCTCCGTCTAATAAGACCTGCTTATCGGCAAGCACAACTAGCTTGCCAGCGTAATTCAAGAGCATGGAGAACAAGAGTTTACGGTTGTTTTTCTTCGTTTCACCAACGCTATCCTTTCCAAGTTCGTTTTCGTACTTCGCTTTGTAAGCGAGATTTTTAATACCAAGAGGGTAGCGTGCAGCATTTAGAGATTGGCTGCTAGAAATTGAATCATTGATATATTCGTATTTATCTATTAGTTCTTGTGGGTTTAACGCTTCTGAGTTTGTCAACGACACGCCTCTCGCAAAACCGGTGGAGCAAAGTCGCTCATTGGCGACTATATTGTTGTCGCATTGGTATTTTAGCTCTTCTCTAAGCCGCAGTAAGGCAGTGATGCTATCGGGGTTGTTTGTGAGCTGATTTTTTACTTCATAAGCTTTTTCTTTGATAGTCTGAGTAGTCATATTTTTGTTTTGTTGAAAAATCACAGGCTCATTGAGTAACTTTTCTGCTTCAATTAGTTCATTCGGGTTAATTAGCGTGCTCAAAATAGTCGCTAGATCTCTTTGCAACTCTAGGTGAAGATAACCTGGAGATTGACCCTTTTGTCCCCTTTGATACTCAGACATGAAAGATAGGATATCTACAATTGCTACATCAATGAACTCCCGATATCGTTGGTTTACATTTGTAGATACTTCATTAGTTCTATTATCAAGCACGTTTTCAGATTGTTGATTAGACTGGAGTGAGGTTAATTGCTTTAAAGAAACGACTTTTTTAAAGTTTTCCGTACTAGTCTTTAAAAACTCCCTCAATAACAAAGACGTTTTATCGTCATCAAATAGCGCCAGTAAATCTTCCAAATTGCAGGACATTGACAACCTTGCGACAAGGGATGCTTGTTTTTTGACCCCACTTCTTAGTACCCAGTTTTGATCGCGTAGTGTTTTACAAAAATAAGTGTCAATTTTTCCATAGCTAACATCTTGGTTATTGTATTTTTTTCTAATTAGCTTGAAGGTGGGGTATCCAGGTTTTCCATGGCCTCTTTCAATATAATTATTGCAACTTGGAGTGTTCTTTTGACATGAAAAATCCGCTTTTGAAGGACCAAAACTGAGTATGACTGTTTCTGAATCAGAGGAAAGATCGTCTGGTTTTCGATCCAATGGGCTTACTAAAATATCTTTCATAAGCTGCCGTTGAAGATCATCCAAGAGTCGTTGAGAAGTCATAGCGAGAGAAATAAGTTGTTCAATCTGAACATCTTCTTCTTCTGATAGAGGACCTTTATAAACATCTACATCGATTTGAAGGGCAGCACAAGCAGATAGCAGAGGTATGGCTACAACACAGCAAATATTACGGAGCGCTTTATTCATTATTTAGTCTCCTTCGTATATTTGTCTGCGATTTTTAAGCCATCAATCAAGGCGTCAACTTCAGCCAAGTTATCAAATAAGTAACGCACTAATTCTTGGCTTATTGCTGTATTCTGCATTCTTGCTTGTTGCCCTGTCACATTGTCTACTGCAGAGAAAAAAGCGTCAGGACTTGCTCCCATCACCACAACTAGTCGGTGGTCTTTGGGGCTAATTCGAAATCCTTCGGGCCCGAAAGCAATTAATTTGCGTTGAACGGATGTACCCAGTAAATCGTCAAAAACGGCGGTATTGTCTCCAGCTAAACTATCAGCTTGGGCGACAATTTTTTGCTGGGATGTGAGCGAATCAACTAATTCAGATTTCACCCAGCCAGAACCAAACTTCATTGAATTTAGCGCACTGGCTTGGCCATGTATTCTGATGCGGTAAATGGTTTGAGGAACTTGTTCCTGAGGGTCGAAAACCCCGAGATAAAATATTTGCTCAATTTCATTTGATGGCGCGACGGCGAGTGCAGCAGCTCCTCCAGATATGACTTTTTCGGTGTTTGAGCAACTTTGACTGAGTAAACTGAAGGTGATAAAAGTGGTGGTAATTAATTTGTGTGAGGCGGTAATTTTGACTGGCATCGGAGTGTCCAATTTTTACAAGGTTGAATCCATTCACTCCTTATCTATACAAGGGACTACCGAATTTTTTATATTAATAAGGAATTTACTGACAATTGAACGTAAAGTAAATAGTAAATATTCTCATTTGGTGTCTAATTTTGATTGTGTTATGTACGTCAACACTGAGCCAACTGATAAGCACTGATCCCCACCGCAGAAGCTAAATTCAATGAGTCAATCACACCGCTACCGGCAATGGTGTAAGGCACTGCATTAAAATTTGTGAGTGCTTCGCTGGGTACGCCTCTGGCCTCATTGCCAAACAAATAACATTGAAACTCGCCAAAAGATGGCGCATTGATGGCTTCACCGTTTAGATCCAAATAAGCAAACTGTTGGAATCTCGCTGGTAAAGTATCAAGGGCAACGTCTAGCTCAATCGGTAGATGAAAAATGGCTCCCATGCTGGCTCGCACTACTTTAGAGTTAAATGGGTCAACACTGTTGGGGCTGAGCAATAGTTTAAAGTTACCGAACCACGCGAGGGTACGTAAAATGGTACCGAGGTTGCCTGGATCTTGCACTTCGTGAAGATAAATACAACGCTCACCGGCTTTTATCTCGCTGGCTTGTTTGGCACTTGGTAGCGGTACGCTGGCAATCAGGCCTTGTGGTGTTTTGGTATCGCTAATTTGTGCCATTTGTTTTTGGTTTAGTACGACAACCTTAAAAGCACTGGCTAAATCTTGCGCCCATTGTGCAAAGTGCTCGGTGATAAACAGGGTAATCTCGGTTTGTTGCTTGGCATCAGGCGTGGCTTTTAACAGTTCTAAAATTAAATGCTCACCTTCGACAAGATAAAAACCAAATTGAGAACGGTATTTTTTCTGATGCAGCTTTTTAACATCGTCGAGTTTCATGGGCGAATTCTGAACAGTTAGGGATAACAAAGGCGGGATTGTACCGTTTTGATAGGGTAATTGGTATCTCACTCGTGTGTTGAGGTTTTGCAAATTCGCGCTCAGCCATTACAATGGCGGCCTTTACGGTATGATCAACACAGCACATCACTATGGCAAAATCGAAAACCAGCAAAAAATGGATGGACGAACACGTTAACGACCCTTACGTTAAAAAAGCGCAGATTGACGGGTATCGTTCACGGGCCAGCTACAAGCTGATCGAGATTAACGAAAAAGATGATCTTTATCGCAAGGGCAGTGTGGTGATGGATTTGGGTTCTGCACCAGGCGGCTGGTCACAAATTGTTGCCCCTGCTGTGGGTGAAAACGGCCGTGTGATCGCCTCTGACATTTTGCCTATGAGCAGCATTATTGGCGTCGACTTTATTCAGGGCGATTTCACCGACGAAGCCGTATACGAGCAAATTCTACAAACCTTGGGCGATGACCAAGTGGATACGGTAATTTCAGATATGGCCCCGAATATGAGTGGCGTGAATACCACGGATCAGTACGCGTCTATGTATTTGGTGGAACTGGCGCTGGATATGGCTCGCAACGTGTTAAAACCGGGCGGTAGCTTTTGTGCCAAGGTGTTCCAAGGTGTGGGTTATGACGAGTACGTGAAAGATGTGCGCAGTTCGTTCAACAAAGTGATTGTGCGTAAACCTGCGGCATCTCGCCCCCGCTCTCGTGAAGTATATCTCGTCGCCAAGGGCTTTAAGGGGTAAAAGGCTTAGTCTTATTTTTCCAACAAAGGCAGTTTGTTGGGCACACCATTCCATTCGTCCGCGTCTTCCGGCGCGGGCTTCAATTCATTTATATTTGGCCATTGCTGAGATAATTCGGCGTTAATCTCTAGGTATTCTTCTTGCCCGGGAGGCAGGGCGGTATCTTGAAAAATCGCTTCAGCAGGGCACTCTGGTACACACAACGCACAATCAATACAAATCGCGGGGTCAATCGCGAGGAAATTGGGGCCTTCAAAGAATGCATCCACTGGACACACGGCAACACAATCCGTGTATTTACATTTGATGCAATTGTCGGTTACTACAAAGGTCATTGGCGTTTTTGGGAGTTATCTCGGTTAGCAAGGCGCTAAGTGTAAATTAGCAAACGCAAAAGACAAGGACAATTGTGCCGATAAGCGATTATTCACGCCTTTAACTACCGCTTATGGCCGATCTGATTTAGAATGCGCGTGCCCTGACGGAGAGGCCGTCCGGCAAGAAAGAGAGTACATGCATTATGCTACGATTAACGGACATTAAGTTACCCCTAAACCACGAAGAACAAGCGATTGAACAAGCGGTGCTAGCCACCCTGAAAATCGACGCTGCTCAACTCATTGCCGTTAATATTTTTAAGCGTGGTTATGATGCCCGTAACAACAAAGACATTCAGTTAATTTACACCTTGGATGTGGAAGTGACTGACGAGCAAGCGATTTTGGCTCGCTTTGATAAGCAAAATAACGTGCGTGTTACTCCAGATATGACATACAAATTTGTCGCCGAAGCGCCTGACAACCTTACAGAACGCCCAGTTGTGGTTGGCTTAGGCCCGTGTGGTTTATTTGCCGCGTTGATTTTGGCGCAAATGGGTTTTAAACCTATTGTGCTTGAGCGCGGCAAAGCTGTGCGTGAGCGTACTAAAGACACCTTTGGTTTTTGGCGCAAGCAACCTCTTAATCCTGAATCAAACGTGCAGTTTGGTGAAGGTGGAGCCGGTACCTTTTCTGACGGTAAGCTATACAGTCAGGTAAAAGATCGCAAACATTACGGCCGCAAAGTGTTGCACGAGTTTGTGGCTGCCGGTGCTCCGGAAGAAATCGAATACGTGAGCAAGCCCCATATCGGTA
Organism: Alteromonas sp. ABE4_545; assembly: GCF_056161325.1. NCBI lineage: Bacteria > Pseudomonadati > Pseudomonadota > Gammaproteobacteria > Alteromonadales > Alteromonadaceae > Alteromonas > Alteromonas sp. ABE4_545. Next base: position 24,559 of record NZ_JBSWYY010000034.1, on the reverse strand, counting down.
CCTTTAAACTGGTGAATATGGTGGAGAAAATGCGTGCGCAAATTATCGAGTTAGGTGGCGAAATGCGCTTTAGCACCAAGGTTGAAAAGCTGGATTTGGAACCTACTGACAATGGCAATCAAATTAAAGGTTTGCACCTATCAAATGGCGAATACTTGCCAAGCCGTTTTGTGGTGCTGGCGATTGGTCACAGTGCCCGTGATACCTTTACAGCCTTGTACGAGCAGGGCGTGTATATTGAGCCTAAGCCTTTCTCTATCGGGTTTCGCATCGAACACGAGCAGAGCATGATCGATACCTGCCGTTTTGGTGACAACGCCGGTAACCCTATTTTAGGCGCCGCCGATTACAAATTAGTGCATCACTGCAAAAATGGCCGTTCTGTATATAGTTTCTGTATGTGCCCGGGTGGTACTGTAGTGGCTGCTGCGTCTGAGCCGGGCCGAGTGGTCACCAATGGCATGAGCCAATACTCGCGTCATGAGCGCAATGCAAACAGTGCTATTGTTGTAGGTATTGAACCTGAAAAAGATTACCCCGGTCATCCGTTGGCGGGTATTGAACTTCAACGTAAGTTGGAAGAAGCGGCGTATCGCGCAGGCGGTGAAAACTATAACGCGCCGGCCCAGCTTATCGGTGACTTTCTACAAGGCAAACCCAGTGATGAATTAGGTGGCGTCACGCCGTCATACACTCCGGGTGTTACACTCACAGATTTAAGCAAGGTTGTGCCTAAGTTTGTTACCGAAGCGATCCGTGAAGCGATTCCAGCGTTTGACCGTCAAATCAAAGGGTTTGCTAAAGCCGACGGTATGCTAACTGGGGTGGAAACGCGTACCTCATCACCCATTTGCATTAAACGTACTCGCGATTACGAAAGCGTGAATGTAGCTGGTTTGTACCCAGCTGGTGAAGGTGCAGGTTATGCAGGGGGCATTCTCTCTGCCGGTATCGACGGTATTCGTGTGGCGGAAGCGGTGGCCTTGGCCATGGTCGCCACGCAAACAGAGCAGTAACTAATCAAGAAAATGGGGGCTTTATTGCCCCCATTTTTTTCGTTTTAAGCAGTGAAAACGCGCCAAACCGGTCGGCCTAGCGACGTTTTTTCATGCGCTTACTTTGTTCTTCGCGTTTTTGTTCTCGTTTTTCTTTCCGGTCTTTTTTATCCGGCGTTAACGAGCCTTGTTTGAACTTCTCTTTGCGCTTGGCTTTATCGGCAGCTTTTTTCGCAGCAGCCTCAGCCATTTCTTGTTTCTCTTTTACTAACATCGCTGGTGTTTCCAGCGTGATACGACCGAGTTTACCGGCTTGTAGTTCGGTGAGCAGAATTTCGCAAATCTTGTGCAGATTCACGCGCCCGCCCGCCATTATGGCACCGCGTTTTCTTGCTGCGGCTTCTAAAAACTCAATTTCAGTGTCCGGTAACTCATCGAGCTTAAAGCGTTCTTGCATTAAATCTGGATAGGCTTTAATTAAATAATCAGCGGCGTAAAAGCCCACGTCATCAAATTCCATCGCGGTGTTTTTTACCGCCCCCGATGCCGCCAATCGGTAGATAGAATTAGGGTTTTCCAGTTTTGGCCACAACACCCCTGGGGTATCAAACAGCACAATACCGCTACCTAGGTTAATGCGCTGCTGGTTTTTGGTTACGGCGGGCTCATTACCGGTTTTAGCGATAATACGGTCGGCCAAAATGTTGATCAATGTCGATTTGCCCACGTTAGGAATGCCGGTAATCATGGCGTTGATCGATTTTGCCGAGGCTTCTTTGGCGGCACAAATCGAGCGGATCATCGACATAATCTGCTTGGTATTTGCAGGGTTATCACTGCGTGTGGTGATGGTTTTTACGCCGCGTTCGCTCTCTAGGTGCGCTTGCCATTCCGCCGTTAAGTCAGGATCGGCCAAATCGAATTTATTGAGTATTTTTAAACAGGGAGTGTCACCGCGTATTTTCGCGATCTCCGGGTTTTCGCTGGAATAGGGAATTCGCGCATCGAGTACTTCAATAAGAATGTCTACCTGACTGACAGACTCTTTTATCTCTTTCAGGGCTTTGTGCATGTGCCCTGGAAACCATTGTAATGCCACGTTTGCTGTCCTTTGGTGCTCAAATGCCGCTAGTTTACTTTATTTGCGCGCACTTTGCCGATTAACTGAAAAGATACTTGTTAATCGGCAAAGAAAATCAGCTAAATCAATGGCTAGGCGAGTACGTATATCTCGCCGTCAATTAAGCCTTGAATAGTGAGCTTTTGGCTCGATAGTGCATTGAGGTAATTAATGTGTTCAGCTTCAATCATTTGGCCGGGCACAAGTAATGGAATGCCGGGCGGGTAGGGCGTAATCAACGCAGCGGCGATTTTGCCCACGGATTCATGCAAAGGCACAGTTTCGCGTTTTCCGAAGAAGGCTTCAGACGGTAGCATAGCTAAATTAATCGGTGGGATTTTATTCGGCAGCGCTTTTTGTCGGTTACTGCGTTGTAGCGATACATGGCCTGCATCTAACTTATTCAGGGCATTGTACAAACGCACGATTTTCGAGCGAACACCACCAAAAGTGAGTAATACCAACAACGTACTGTGGGTAAACTTCTCAATTTCTAAGCCCACTTCGTCCATTAAAAAGCGATGAATTTCTTGGTTTGAATAATTGAGTGCTGATATATCAATTAAGATTTTTAGCGGGTCATGGCCAATATTGTCCGACTCGAAATGGGCGAACATGGCTTTGAAGTCGTCTTCGTCCAAAATGCGAACACGGGTGAATTTGGCCGCTTGTGCTTTTAACTCGCTCACATGATTGAGCAAGTTATTGATGACTTTAAAGCCCTCCATCTCCAATTGCTTACGGCATACATCAAGAGAGGCAATCAATTGGTACTGGGGAGAAGTACTGGTATTAATCGCGTAGATTTCTTTAAAGAAATCTTTGTCGAAATCAGGATCATTCACGTGAATGTAAGATGCTTGTGAAAACGCACTCACTACCTTATGGGCTGAATGGGTGACGTAATCCGCCCCCGCATTAATCGCCGAATAAGCTCTGAATTTCGGATGGAAGAGTGAATACGCGAACCATGCTTCGTCGATAAACACTTTAATTCCGTGCTCGTGAGCAAAATCGACCACTTGTTTGAGGTCTGTCAGCAGGCCGTCGTAGGTACATCCAGTGAGTACAATGAGTTTGGCGTCGGTATTGGCGCTGATCATCGCTTTGAGTTGATCTAGCGACGGCGGTGCGAAAATGCCATATTTGGGGTCGAGAATACTGTCTAAGTAAATGGGCAGGGCACGAGCTTGCACCATGCCGTAATGCACAGACTTGTGACAGTTTCTGTCGACAATGACCTTGTCACCCTCGCGCAACAAGGTTTGTAAAATGATTTTGTTCGAAGTTGACGAGCCGTTGGTAACAAAGTAAGAGTGTTTTACTTCAAAAGTGCCTGCGACTAAATTTTGTGCCTTGCCGATGGTGTTGGTGCCATCAGATAACGACCCTAACGAATCGACACTGACGGACAAGTCACTGATAAAGGTATTACGGCCAAAGAATTTGTAGAAATCATTGATGTAACTTGAGTTACGAAAACTTGCTCCTCCACTGTGGCCTGGGGTGTGCCATGAATCATTGGTTTCCACCGCGTATTTTTTATACGCCGTCCAAAAAGGCGTTTCACTGCGATCATCAAAGTCGTTGATGATGTACGCTAACGTGGATTCTGGATCAGAGGCAATATCTTGTAGCGCAAAGAAGGCTTCAATTTTGTTGGAGCGACTCACGATATCAAAACCATTTTCATCTTGCCCGGTTACGTACACAGGTAACTCATGGCGAATGCGTTTAATTGCATTAATAATGTAAGATTCTGATTCTTGGTTTTCTACTGTTTCCCAACTCAGTAATACGGCCTGAATGTCTCCGTCGGTATAGAGAACAGCCTCTGCATCGGCTTTACCGTTCACCGATATTATCTCTAGGGTGAGGTCGCCACGTTCGAGTTCAGCTAGCGCCGAAGAGAGGTATTGATAGGTGTGATTGCGTCTTTCGCTGTTATCGTCAATTAACAGTATTTTTAAACAAGGTACAGCAGTCACTCGTGATCCTTCTTAAATGCCGAACTTTCGGGTTGATGTAAAGCGCAGACGTGCGCTGACAAAAAAACCTCAAGACTAGCAAGTCTATGCCCAGAATGAAATTGGTTATTGGTGATGTTCTGCGCCAATCGTGTATAATTTGCGCCCCCAATTTTCGTGTCTTGCTCACCGATAACTACTGAATGTAGATGTGAGCCAGGATTAGCCTTAGCAGTAGTAGGTTGTCGTTTTGTTGTCAGGTGTTAAGCAACACGGTGTGTTGTTCTTTATTCTAAGTATGTTAACCGGGCTTATTGGCTCGTTTGTTAACCCACTCATGAGTTTATTTATTGTCGAAGGGCTGCAAAGTCCGCCGGTGTTTATTGGTATTTATACCGTGTCGGTGACACTCGCAGGGCTGGCATTTAGTCAATGGCTAGGAAGTTTGGCAGACAAAGGCGTGAGTGCCCGTAAGATGTTTATGATTGCGGTATCTGGCATGGCCGCAGCGTTAGTAATATTTGCCTCTGCGAATTCCTTTTGGGTGGTGCTGGCAGCTGGCGTGTTGCTGTTTTCGATGGGGAACGCGGCAATCCCTCAGGTACTGACTTTGGGGCGACAATGGGCGCAACAACAGCCCAATATTGATATGAGCCAGTTTAATGCGAGGTTGCGAGCGTCGATTTCCTTTGCATGGATTGGTGGGCCGCCTCTCGGCTATGCGCTTGCTGCCGGCGTGGATTTCGACCGCTCGTTTTATCTTGCCGCTCTATGTGCTTTAGCTGCGCTCGGCTTTGCCGCCAAATTCATCCCTGAAATGCCCAGCCATAGCCAACAGCAAGGTATGACTGTAGATGCAAAAACACCCGCAATTTTTTGGTTGTTAGTATTAGCGATTACCTGTGGTTCGGTTGGGAACATTATGTATTCCTCCGCGCTGCCTTTATACGCGATCAAAGAACTTGGTTTTGCAGAACATACTCCGGGTATCTTTATGGGGTTGGTCGCGTGTTTGGAGATTCCCGTCATGCTGTATGCAGGTAAGCTAGCTAAAACCTATAACCGCGTGAATATGATTGCCGTGGCTTTTATGTGTGCCATGGTGTTCTACGTCGGCGTATTTTTCGCAACTGAAGTGTGGCATTTCATTGCGTTGCAATTTATCAATGCGCTCTTTTATGGTGTATTCGCTGGTATTGGTTTAACAGTGCTGCAAGATGAATTACCTAGCAAGATTGGCTTTACCTCAGCGGTTTATTCCAATGCAATTAAAGTGGGTATGATGCTGGGTACTACGGCCACGGGCTTTGTCGCTCAATTTTTTAGTTTCCGTTATGCAACACTCGGTTCGCTCTGCGCCGCTGCCACAGCTTTGGTGTGTTTGATGGTGTTTGCTGCGATGAAAAACCGCAGCAAGAGCCCCGAGTTAGCGAGTGAATTGGAAGCGATTTAGGCTACGTACGCAAGTTCCCAAACCACCCCATATAGCGTACGGTTCAGATTTTTTCGTGTGCTGTGGTGTTTGGATAAATCCACATACTCCGCTTTTAGCTGAACTCGCTTGCCAAAGTAGTCTTTGAGCGAATCTTGCATCTTTTCAGTCCGCTCCTCAAAGCGGAATTTATCGCCGGTCGCTACCACTACCATAAAGTTCTTTTCAGTACGATGACCACTCGGGCTAAAGCGACAAAACGCGGCAAGCCTGAGTAAGTCGTCTTCATGACCAGATTTTCTAAAGCCGCGCTTAAATTCGATAAGGTGCTTTATCTTCTTGTTTTTCTGGCCTCGTACGGTTAAATCGATTTTACCGCTTCTGCGCGGAATGTATTCGATATCTTTTTTGTCAACTTCAACAGACTCAATCACACTTTCAACGGTATCTTCCATTGAAAAACTGAATGTCTCGAAAGACTTATGAAGATGTTCAGCGGCTTTGACTGAGAGATAATATTCTGGAAGGTCGTTGATTGAACGCCCCGTTATTTCGAACGCATTATGCGCTTCGATTTCAAGTAAGTTGGCAAGTGATTTTCTAATAGAACGAAAGGTCTTTTCGGGTTTAATAAGGTTTTGCATTTGCTGTTTAATTGTATAAATTGTTCATCGACCATAGCCGTAACAGCATATTCATGTCAATGTGCTTTGATATTGTTAGGAAAACTCAAGTGAGGGATGTATGAGTACTGAATTCGAAAACAGTAAAGTAATATTGATGAGAGGTCCACTAGAGCTACTTCAAGAAAATTTTGCTGGTATAGGGTGGGGGCAGTTTGAACTTTGCAAATTCGATACGGCAGATGCTCTGTTTGAGCATATTCAAGCAACCGGCCAAAACATTGGACGCAGTGGCAATCAGTTACGACGATTTGTAGAGATTAAGCGGGGAGATCTGATAGTCGTGCCGGCACCCGCCCGCATTTATATTGGCGTGGCGCAAGGGAGCAAACGCTTTTGTGGAGACCTGCCTTGGGGTGAAAATCAGGTCGCTGTTGCGTTTCCATCAGATCCGGAAGGCGAGCCATTATCTATTGCACGAAAGGACTTGAAAAAGGGGCTGCAATCTCGGCTTCGCATTCGCATGACGGTTGCAGATTTGGATTATTTCAAAGATGAAATTGTCGAGCTTTATAACAATATTAAAAACAATGTCAGTAGCGGCGCACTTTCAAAAATAAACAAACGAACCGGTGAAGTACAAGAACAATTCAAAGCCAAGTTGTTAGAAAACCTCAGACACGGTAACCACTATTTAGAGGCTGGAGGTCAGGGGCTAGAACACCTTGTTAAAGAACTTTTGGAAATTGAAGGTTACACGGCGGTAATCCCCACTAAACAGAGTCACGAAGCAGGAGTTGATGTTGATATTGAAGCTATATCTCCGAACCCGTTTATTACCCAACAGTTACTGATTCAGGTAAAAGATCACTCGGGATATACCGATCAACACGGTATCGACCAGATTCACAAAGTAAAACCCTCAGAAGATTGTTACCGTTGGGTAATCTCATTAGGTGATTTTACTAAGACTGTGAGTGAATACGCAGACAGCCTAGGGGTGCAATTAATGAATGGTTCTGAATTGGTCGGCTGGATTGCTGAGCGTTGGCAAGACCTTTCTCCAATCACTCAGCAGAAACTGGGTATCGTCTCTGTGCCTCAACTTGCATATTAAGCCACTTCCCCCAACTTTGTAAGGTGGGTTGGGGGATAACGTTTAAATAAAACCAATGGGTCGGCTTTCAGGCTGTTTGAGTAAACATTCAGCTTGTAAGCTGTCGATAAACTGCTCAACAGATGTCAGTGGTGAAAACCGATGGCGGCGATAAACGGCAGCAAAGTCGCCTGGAGCAAGGTTATTCAGTGCTCTGATTGCCGCTTTGTGCTTGGGTTTAACCTCGTTCAACTGAAGTGCCTTGGTGTAACGCATGAAGAGTGATTCAGCTTGGTCGGGGAGTAAGTACAGAAACTCTACTTTTAAGTCGAACCGGCGCAGTGCTGCTTTGTCGAGGTTGCTCACCAAGTTAGTACTGGCAAAAAAGAGTCCGTCAAAAGATTCCATTTGTGTGAGCATTTCGTTCACCAATGTGGTTTCCCATGAGTTAGTTGCGTGGGTACGGTCTTGGAGAAAGCTGTCGACTTCATCCAATATTAATACTGCACTATCGTTTTGGGCATTGGCAAAAGCATTGGCAATGTTGCGTTCAGATTGCCCCACATACATCGACATCAAATCAGACACTTTATGGGTATGCAAAGGCTTATTCAGAGCTTGCGCGATATGATTACAAATTGCCGTTTTACCCGTGCCCGGTGGGCCATACAGACAGATTCTCGCGTCTTGATTGTGCTTTAAGCCCGACAACAGTTGGCTTAAATCAGTGCTAGTGTTGAGGTAGGAGAGGCTATACAGGTCGTTGTTGGCGTGGTTTACTTTTTTCATTTTTACTTTTGCTAGCCCCGCCACTTTTAAACTCTGGTTGAGTAATTTAAGAAAGATTTTTTCCGCTTTTGTACCCGATGTAATGGTCGAGGTGACCGCCGCCGTTCGAGCTAGTAACGCAGGTGATATATCGTCTCGTTGTGCCAACGCTTCAATAGTGGGCGCTGATAAGTGCTTTTTACAACAGCGTTCTACAATACGTCGGCGTTGGGCTAAACTTGGGATCGGTACCTCAACGATAATATCAAAACGCCGCAGATAGGCGGGGTCCATGCCGTGAACACAGTTCGACAACCAAAATGTAGGAATGGGGTTGGTTTCTAGCATGTTATTCATCCATGCTTTATGTCGGGCAGCGGTGCTTGGCATAAATAGTCCGCCGTCTTCAAAGATATCTTCAATTTCGTCAAACAGTAAAATACTGGTCTCGGCAGCTAGCAAGTTTTGACCTAGCTTGTATCGTTGCATGCGTTGATAGCCCTCTATGGCTCGGTGGTTTTCACCTTCTGTTGCCACTTCAAACAGACGACACTTCACCATGTCTGACACCAATCGAGCGAGCTGAGTTTTACCTGTTCCAGGTGGGCCATAAAGCAATATGTTGCAGCCCTGCTTTTTGTTTTGCAGGTAATTGATCATGATATTCACATCCCCTCGCAAGTGATCATAATCTTTCGCGGTTAAATCGGCTTTGGGGGCGGGCATAACCGCATGCTCAAGGAGTTTTTCGCAAGTAAATTGCTCGTCGTAAAGCGCATCTATAATGCCGTCGTTGGGAATATCTAATCTGCCACATAGCGCTTCGGTAAAGGCACGGTATTCCACCAAGCCGGTTTGATGCAGTCGGCTGGATTCACGCAAAACTTGCTTCACTGCTGTTGCGGGTAAATGCAACAAAGTAGCTAGGTGGGCACAAACTTGCCCAAGGGTTTTCACACTGATGTGCTCGGTGAGGGTTTCGAGTTGTGGGCAAGAGTGCAAATGAATAATGAACTCCAATACACTGACACAGTCGTTATCTAAGTTAGCTACACTGGCGAACTCAGCAATATTTTCTCGTAGTGTAAGGCTGGCAGGCGAGAGGACAATAGGTTGCGATTCTAATGCACTCAGCATCTCTTTAATGTGTGCTTTTACGCCTTTTTTACCTTGTTTTGCTGCAAGTTGAGCCGGCAGTCCAAGCTGTTTTGCTAAGGAATCTGAGCGGTATTCTTTACCGTTCATCAATTGGTTGATCCCGTCTAAGTCGAGTACCGCACGAAAGGCCCACAAGCGCTGAATATCATCCAGCGCCATTGCTTGCTGTTCTGGGTGTAGCATTTTTTCGAACATTGTTGAAACATACCTCTATCGTCCATCAGTGGTGTGAGTATTTCATCAATGTGCGACAAACTGTGTCGTTGGTTTTGAGGGGGAGTGAAAGTTACCCTGGGTTAGATTGTAATGCCAAGCCTGCTTGTAATTGTTCAACAATTCGCTGCTTTAACGATAATGGTTGTACAATTTCGATGCAGTCGATGTGCCCTTTAATCCAATGTTCCAGTTCATAGGTGTGTTTTAACGTGGCGGAGAAAGCCCACCATTTGTCATCCAGTGGCACTAGCTTTTGCTTTTTGCCTATGGTCGATTCTTTCAGCATAGTGGCGGCCACGCCTGTCACTTTTAATGAGAGTGAAATATCGTCGCCAGTAATGAGGTTTCTTGGGGCCTCTGAGGCAACATATTGGGCAAGGTCGAATGTTTCTGTAAAGCTAAGGTCGGTTAATTTAGCGTGTTTGATCCTATGTGCCACTATCATTCGAATGTCTTGGTAACCATCGAAAATACATGGAATGACAAGCTTGTTATTGCGAATAATAAGTCCCAAAGGTTTGATTTTTTTGGATGATTTTAAGCGCCCATAAGTCACTTCAATCATTTTGTTATCGAGGATGCCGGCATAAATGACCTGATTGATATCGGCGGCAATATCATGGGTTTTGATATCTAGCCCCGGCGGGATCACCGCCACTTTTTTGCTCCATTGGTGATAAACCGGTTGCCGGTTGATTACGTCGTCTGCTTTTTTGAACAAGGTATTTAATGTGGTAAATACATTAGCGGGAAGAAACAGCCTCAGGTGCTGCTGAGTCATTTTGAGTGAGAGTGCTTCTTCTATTGATAAAGAAGGTAAAAAGGTTTGTTTGGCTTCGCGGTTAAATGACCACTTTTTACCTTCAGGGCTGTCAAAATCAACCAATTCAAATAACATCGAGACGTTGTTTAAGTCTCGTTCAATAGTGCGCTTGCTTACGTTAAACCCTTTGCCCTGTAGTGATTCGTGCAGCTGTCTAGCGGTTGTCCAGCGAGGGTAAATTGGAATTAATCCTAGCATGCTGACAATGCGTATCAGGGTGTCTTTGGCTTTTGCGCTCATTGTTCTATTATTTTTACCGCGTGAAGTGAAAGCTGTATGGTGCAACTTTCTCGCTAATTTGAAAAGCAGTAACCGTAAACTCGTTAATTTTTATGAAAAAAATCAGATAAACAGGAGCATGTGCCGAATGACATACTGGCTAGACCAAAAACCGTCAAGCTACTCGAATTGCTATTTAAAAGAAGACAAGCTCTGTTATGATAAATCGTATTAATGAGTCACTTTAGTTAAGCGCGAATTTCTCTTGTTATTTTCAATGTTTCGATTCTTCCGTACCCTTGTCTTGTGCGTATTACTTTGTCCTCTACTTGTCGCTTGTGTGCCTGCAAGTAACCCGAATAGTGTGACCATTAGCGGCCCCTTTGAACCCATAAGCCTAGACCCCTCACTTACAGGGTACGTTTTTATGCGAATGGAGGTCATAGAAACATTGGTAGATGTAGATCAAAACGGCGTGTTAATTCCCGGATTGGCAACGGCTTGGCAGTCAAATAAAAACCATACCCAGTGGCGGTTTTCGTTGCGAGAAGGCGTTACTTTTCACAACGGTGAGCGTTTAAATGCAGCGGCCGTTGTAAAGAGTCTAACTTATGCGTTTGCCAAACCTGCGCCGTTTGAATCAGATTTAGTTAAAGCTATAGAACAATCGGGTGATAACGAAGTAGTGGTCACCTTAAACCGACCTTATCGACCGTTCGCCGCCATTTTGTCTAATTATACTACCGCCATTTTAGCGCCAGCCTCATTTGACAACGTCGGCAACGTAACATCGTTATTGGGCACTGGCCCTTATGTGGTGCGCCATTTTCAGCCCCCCCACGCACTTGATGTTGAAGCGTTTGAACAATATTGGGGAACACCTGCATCGATAAAACAAGTGAAATACATTACCGGCCATCGCTCTGAGAGTCGTGCCTTGATGGTGAAAAGTGGGCAAGCTGACATAGTATATAACTTGGATGCCGCGAGTGTGGATTTGCTCGCACAAGCAGAAAATGTAACGGTAGACAGTACATTTATACCTCGAACGATACTGATAAAGTTAAATGCAGCTCACCCCGCGTTGCAAGATGTGCGAGTTCGCCATGCATTTAGCTTAGGGCTAGACCGACAAGGCATTGCCGAATTTATTCTCAGGGTGCCGAATGTTGAAGCAAACCAAATGTTTGGCCCGTCGATGGGCGTGTGGCATTTACCTGATTTGGCCGCAGCACAGACCGACCTAACACAGGCACAAGCTTTATTAGACGAAGCAGGTTGGCGTGTGGGGGAAAATGGAATTCGTCAAAAAGACGGTAAAACACTCGCGTTATCTATGATTACTTACGCGAATCGACCTGAATTGATTGTGATAGCAACCGCGATCCAAGACCAGTGGCGTAAGTTAGGCGTGTCGCTGTCGGTAGAAATGGAAAACTCAAGCGCTATTCCAATCGGGCATGTTGAAGGTACCTTAGAAACCGCCTTGATGGCGAGAAATCTGGCGAATATTCCTGATCCACTCGCGTTGTTGCTGAGCGATTTTACTACGGAACAAGGTGGTGATTGGGGGCCAATGAATTGGTCGAATCCACAAGTATTCGACGCGCTTCACGTGTTGGAAAAAGAACAAGATACCGCGCGCTACAATGAACTAGCAAAAACTGTTGCGCGAGACATTGCCACCGATTTACCCATGATCCCCGTTACCTTTTATGTGCAGCAAACTGCCATTGCTAAACGCATTCAAGGTTTTTCATTTGACCCTTATGAACGCTCATTCAATATCTCTCACATGTCTGTGCAGGTTGAACCGTGAAGCAATTATTATTAAAGCGCTTACTACAAGCGGTATTAATGGCGTGGAGTGTCGGCACCTTAACTTTTGTGCTGGTAAAGGCTTTGCCGGGCGATTTAGCCTATAAAATTGCGGCCGGGCGATATGGCGAAGATGCTGTGTCTGCCGCCGCTGCAGAAGCCGTAAGAGCGGAGCTTGGGCTTAATCAGTCTGGCGTTGTGCAATATTTTGAGTGGCTCAAGCAATTAGTCACGCTGGATTTAGGCCGAAGTCTCGTATCTGGCGCACCTGTGGTGGAAGAGTTATATCACCAGTTGGGGTATACCTTGTCGTTGGCAATATGGGGGCTGCTTGTTTCGGTGTGTATTGCTTTTCCAGTTGGGGTGTTATCTGGCTACAACCCCAAGGGGAGCGTTGACCGGGCTGCGTTAGTGGGGTCAACCTTTGTCAGGGCACAACCTGTGTTTACGCTAGGACTGTTATTAATATTTGCGTTTGCTCTCGGTCTCAAGTGGTTTCCTGTGGCTGGCTTCGGTAGTAGTGAGTACGTTGTTCTACCTGCGTTAACGCTGGGCTTAAGCTTGGCTGCAATGTCGAACCGTTTGATTAGAAATAGCACCATCACCGTGGTGCGCGCTTCATTTTTTGAATTTGCACAAATTAAAGGTTTAAGCCCCACAGTAACGTTTTTCCGTCATGGCGTGGTGAACATATTTTTGCCAGTACTGGCATTTATTGGAATACAGCTCATAGGGCTTATTGAAGGTATTATTATGGTTGAGAGTTTGTTTGCTTGGCCAGGTATTGGGCACGGTTTGTCTCATGCTGTGTTTTCTCGCGATATTCCTATGTTGCAAGGCACTGCGTTAGTCATGGGCGTACTTTTTGTGGCAGTGAACACACTTGTTGATATTGCCACTTATACGCTTGATCCACGAGTGGGCAAAGCATGATGGATTACATGTCAAAACAATCCACGAGCCAATTGATAGGATGGTTGATAGTCGTGTGCATTTTTGGCTTCGCTGTGGGGGAAGGGCTGCTGTATTCCGGCGAGCCTAATGCTCAGAACTTAGCCAATGCATTTGCAAGTCCAAGTTGGCATTTGCCATTTGGTACCGATCAATACGGGCGAGACATGTTTGCTCGCTTGGGATCTGCGGTGCGATTGTCTTTCTTGTTAGCATTTATGGCCGTTTTTACGGCCTCAATACTCGGTGTTACTTTGGGCGTCTGTGCTGCTTGGTGCGGCGGTATAGTGGATGGCACGCTTAACTTCTTGATGAATACAGTACTGGCATTACCGGGTTTGGTGCTTGTGTTGCTCATGGCTGCCATTGTGCCGGGTTCGTATTTTATGTTGTATTTCGCCATTTCATTAGTGTTATGGGTGGAGTATTTTCGGGTAGTGCGAGCCGCAAGTTTAGCGGTTATGCAAAGCCAAGCGTTGCAAAATTCACAAATGTTTGGGTTTGGCCGTTGGTATGTATTTAAACGTCATTTTTGGCCTGCGGTGCAAGACAACGTATGGGCATTGGCCTCTTTTAGCGCCGCTAATGCCATTATCATGATGTCTTCTGTGGGGTTTGTATATGTAGGCCTTAAGCCTCCTACAGCCGAGCTTGGGCTTATGATTGTCGAACTATTTCCTTATTATGCCGAAGCCCCATTGAGTCTGGGTTTACCGATTGGTGCCTTGATGTTACTGATATTGAGCTTTCACCTTATTTCGGGGAAAGAGTCATGACCCAACGCATAGATATCGTTAATTTGCGCGTGAGTTCAGCCGCTGGCCCAATCGTATCGGGTTTGAATCTGACCATTGACCACGGTGAAACGGTGACCATTTTGGGTGAAACCGGCTCGGGGAAAAGCATTTTAGCTCGTGCAATTTTGGGGGCATTACCGCCAGAATTAGACTATTCAGGACAAGTTTGGGTTGATGGTGTGCCCACACTTCAATGTCAGAAAACCACTCAGCAAAAGTTGTGGTCGCATACACTTACCATGCTTCCGCAAGAGCCGTGGTATGCACTAAATCCTTTAAAAACAGTGAAAAACCAAGCCTCTGAAGTGTGGCGTTTTGTGAGTGGGAAGAAGCGGCAAATCGCTGATCAGTTAGCTGCTGATGCTTTGCATAATGTGGGGCTGGATAACGCACAGCAAAAACGCCCGCACGAATTGTCAGGGGGCATGGCACAACGCGCTGTGTTTGTAATGGCGAGTGCTGGCGAGGCCGATATTTTTATTGCGGATGAACCAACCAAAGGGTTAGACGCTAGCCGTAAAAACACCATTGTTAATCTGCTAAAACAGCAAGCGCGTAAAGGGTGTTTGTTAACGATTACGCATGATGTTGAAGTAGCCGCGGCCCTTGGCGGGCGGATTATTGTAATGAAAAACGGGCAAGTTGTTGAAGAAGGGAAAGCACAGCAAGTACTGTCGTCGCCCGTTCACAATTATACGCGAGATTTGATAAATTCATTACCCAGCCAATGGCCACCTTTATCTCCCCAAACCATGCTTCATCAACCGTTTTTGGTTGCCGACAATGTATCTTGCAAACGCGGCGATAAAACGGTTTTTTCTGGTATGAGTTTTCAGTTGAATCAGGGAGAAACCGTTGGACTGCAAGGTGACAGCGGATGCGGGAAAAGCAGTTTGGGAGACATTCTGCTCGGCTTTTTATCTGTTGAATCAGGTGAAGTGAATTATATGGAGCCAATCACTCGGACAGAAAAACTAAAGCTGTACCAAGACCCGCCCAGTGCATTTGCGCCCAACGTGACATTGGGCGAATTGCTGAACGAGTTAGTGGCCTTACACAAGCTCGATACTGGGGCTATTTCGGCATTTATGAAGCAATTAGGGTTGAGTGAAAAGTTACTGCAACGCCAAGCAACACAAGTGAGTGGGGGAGAACTTCAACGTTTTGCGCTGTTGAGAATTTTACTCATGCGGCCCAAGTTTATCGTGGCCGACGAGCCTACCTCTCGGCTAGACCCGATTACGGCAAAACAAGTCACTCAGTTATTGGTGTCGACGTGTAAAAGTATCGGGTGTACGTTGTTGTTGATCAGTCACGACCCAGAGTTGTTAAATAAAGTGTGCGACAGAACATTGGTGTTTGAACACTTAGTTGCGCCGCCGACCTTGGCGTAGACGACGCTTTCTTTTACATGCCGTGGCAGCATGAACAGTTGCGTGCATGCTTGGGCGTTTTGCCAATACCCGGATTAAAGGTATTGGTTGGATCTAACGAAGCGTAAAACGCTTTAAGCTGAGTCTCTGCTTCATACAAATGCCCAACGTTGTGTTCGGCTGGGTACTTGGCTCCGCGCTTGTCTAACTCTGCGAGCATGGCATTTTTTACGGCCGTTTTATCGGCACCTTTTTTCAGTATGTAGTCTTGATGAAATACATGACAAAAGAAGTGCCCATAGTATAGCTTTTTGTCAATAAACTGGTCGATATGGGCAGGTAGGTTTTCTACCCAGCAATGTTCATTGCGGCGCAAGGCAATATCGAGTGCAAGCATGTCGCCTACATCATCTTGATGCAATAATTGATAACGAATAGCGGCCCCCGCAGCGGCAAAACGGTGCAAAAAAGCGGCGCTGGATTCGTTGTCGTTACATTCAAAATACTCCCCCGAAAGTTCGCCTTCAGAAAACGCCTGATGAAAATACTGTTTGGCCTCTTCAATCCCATCGTCACTCATTTTTACGATCAAGTGATGCGTATATTTTTGATGAAATTGGGTTAATCGCTGTGGCATGTGATCTGGGAAACAGCGCGCTATAGCCTGCATCGCGCGGTCGGTGACATATTGCGGCAGCACTTTGATTTTGTTGAGTACAGCGTCGATTCGCCCTTTTATCGCAAACATAGTTGGTAAGCGGTCTGTACCCAGGTGTTTCACACTGAGAAAGGTGTCTTTACCGTAGGTTTTTGCGATAGAAAAACAGTCTTTGTGCAGGTATTCTCCCACTTCCGGCAAGTGCGTAAACTGCGACAAAATATGATGTCGTAGGGTAGTGAGCGTATCAGGGTTATTGGTACCAATATAAAAGGTCTTTTCTCGTTTGGCGATGGGGAAGGTGTCTAACCTTACAGCGAAAACGGCGAGCTTACCGGCGCAGCCACTGGCTTCATATAAACGTGAAGGATCAGCGTTGTAACGACTTGGCGTGTCTTCGTCTACCGCTCTGATTATATCGGTGTAATCTGATGCACTGGCACGTTTGCTCGACAAGCCCGGTGAGGTGTCGAAATTGCCATGCTCAAGGTTGTGCAGCATTAACTCTTCGTTACTGCCCAAATCGATATCGAGGTGGTTAACGAGTTCCAGTTGTCCTTGCTCATTCACGCGGGCAAATAGGGCCAGCTCGGTATAGGCCGGCCCGCGTTTCACTAATGCTCCGCCAGAATTATTCGCCACACCACCCACAATCGACGCCCCGAGGCAGGATGAGCCAATAATTGAGTGTGGCGCCCGGTCGAGTGGCTTAAGAGTTTTTTCTAGAGTATGTAACGTAGTGCCCGGTAAACTAATAACTTGCTCTGCGTTATTGATAACGTGGAGCTTGTCTAATGCCAAAGTGTTAACGACCACTACGGGGCGGTCATAGTGGTCTCCACTAGGAGTAGAGCCTTCTGTTAACCCTGTTTTAGCGGCCTGCATAATAATGATGCATTGGTGTTCAACGCACAGTTTTAACGCCCGCCATAGCATCACTAATGACTTGGGAAATATCACGGCATCAGCATGACCTTGACCCGAACGCCAACCAGAACGGTAGTGTTCGGTATTTCTTGCGCCTATTTTTACCTGTTTGTGCCCCAGTAAAATAACCAGTTCATTGACAATAGTATGAGATGCATTGGAAGAAATAGGCACAGTTGGTTCCTTTTGTTGATGCGTTTGCAAAGAAAATCCACGGGCTTAAGCATACTTGAATTTAACGCAGGCGCATAAGGTTTACTGCCAGCGACACTCGTCATACAAATAAATGGTGCAATTCCTAATCGATACGGTATCAAATCGTAAATAAAGTGGGATTAGTGTAGAAAAGTCATTGTATTAGGGATTTTCCTGTGCATAATCGAGTTCAATACTGCACTAAGCCCATCTATTAGTTCTGTTTATTCATTGGTCATTTGTCTGACAATATACGTGTTTTATTTTTGCGACTAATGCCATAGTCGCTGTGTAAACTAATTAGAGGGTGTTCGCGTAATAATGTGTATCGATACATTGTCATACACATGTCTTTTCGGTTTGACACAATACGCAAAATTTTACTGGTCGATTATACTTTAAGGCATACCGCTGGCTCTAGTCTGAGCAAGGATAGCATCATTGGATAATTGACTAACGCATCATTCGTTATGTAGAGGATTATTCACCTGATGTCGAATTCACAGGTTTCATTGATTAAGCTGGAACGCAATGAAATTCATTATGCTAATCTGTTGACAGGGATCACGCCGACGGTATTACGCCGAGTATTTGGCTCATGGGTGTTTTTTATCGCCATTGTCTGCATTATCGTAACCTTAGCACCTGATATTTCTTATAGCTTTATCATCATGACATACTCAGTGTTGCTGTTGTTCTCGGTGATTATTTTCGCCCAAAGCCGTATTTCGGAAGGTTGGCCAACCATTATTGAATACGAGAACAAAATCGGGGTGGTGCAAGATCCAATAGAGCGTCAGTTTATCATGGTGCCCTATGAGCTTATCGACGATGTTGCGCCGACAACAATTAAGCCAAATAAACGCGGGTTGGTGATTCGACTTAACACCGATGCGTTAACCGATGAAGACAAAGCGATATTAGAAAGAGCTATATGGCCCAGAGAAGATAAACTGATCGCCATGGTTTATTTGAAAAAACGCGAAGTTGCAGCCGAAGAAATTAAAGCGGTATATCAGGATATTCAGTAACACTCTTCTTTTTCATTTACGTCTCTGAGTTGTGAATGATGGCATAAATGGTGGCTTGAATGTCATTTATGCCGAGCAACGCCCTTGCTATGCTTGTTTTACTGAAGCACAGGAGCGCAAGGGATGAACACACACCAGCCCCATAACAAACAACAATCGCCATTAAAAATTGCTTTTTTAGCCTATACCGACGTGGAGTTGTTGGACCTTTCTGGTGCGCAGACCACCATTAATGAGGCGCGACAATTTTTGCAAGGTGGTTACGAAACTGAGGTGATCAGTTTTTCCACCGAGCCGCTTCGCACTGAATCAGGTATAACCATAGTACCTGATACGCCTATAGATAAGGTCACCAACGTACACACCCTAGTGATTCCTGGTGGTTGTGGGGCGCGCCTGGGAACATTTTCAGATGTTCAACTCAATCAGCTGCGACAATTGATGACCCGTGTGGAGCGGGTGGTGAGTATTTGTACCGGTAGCTTTTTATTGGCCCGCACAGGGCTGGCTCCCGGTACACGCATGACAACGCATTGGGCAAGTGCAGAGCAGTTGTCACGCGCATTTCCTGAATTGGTTGTTGAAGCCGACAGGTTGTTTATACAAGACGGCAAACTGTGGTCGTCGGCAGGTGTAACGTCTGGTATTGACCTGACGTTACACCTAATAGAACAAGATTTTGGGAGTCTGGCAGCAAGCCATGTGGCTCGACAATTGGTGGTGTTCTTGCGCCGTAGCACCAGTCAGCGCCAGTTCTCAGATTTTTTGCATTTGCAACGCCCGAAGAGTGATAAGGTGGCGGCATTGGTGCAATGGTTACAGGGTCGGTTGTCTGACACCGTTTCTGTTGTACAAATGGCAGAACACGTAGCGATGAGTGAACGCCAGTTACACCGTGTATTTCAGCGTGAATTGGGGTTAACGCCAGCGGCGTATTTTGAGTCTTTGCGAATGGAAACCGCAAGAACCTTGCTCACTACATCCACCCAATCAGTGAAAGCCATTGCCTATGTTGTCGGTTATCAGTCTTACGATGGGTTTAGGCGCGCTTTTGAACGCGCGTTTGCCTCATCTCCTACCCAATATCGAGACCGTTTTGGCCAACCCGAGGTGGGCTGACCAATACGAATACGGTTAGTTATTACTCAGTATCGTTTAGCGGGGGCGTGGGGTTTGCCACCCGAAAAAAGACCGCGTAGAGCACAGGCACAATGCCTAACGTTAATAGGGTGGAAAACAGCAACCCAGCCATTATCGAAATGGCCATTGGCTCCCACATGGCCCCGCCACCTAAGTACAACGGAAGTAAGCCCAGTACTGTGGTGGCTGTGGTTAAAATGATAGGTCTGGCCCGTTGTTCAGCCGCATTGATAATGGCGATGTAGGGCGAATGGCCTTGTTCAATTTCAAGTTTTATACGCTCTAACAGCACAATGGCATTATTGATCACAATACCTGTTAGCGAGACAATCCCCAGCAGTGTCATAAAGCCCATATAAGAGTTTGCCAGCGTTAACCCTATTATCACGCCAATTAAACCGAGTGGGACCGTAGACAAAATAATCGCTGACTTACGTACACTGTTAAATTGGGCAATAAGTAGCAGCAAAATGATCATGCCGGCGATACCAAGCTTTTCAA
This sequence comes from Alteromonas sp. ABE4_545, assembly GCF_056161325.1. Taxonomy (NCBI): domain Bacteria; kingdom Pseudomonadati; phylum Pseudomonadota; class Gammaproteobacteria; order Alteromonadales; family Alteromonadaceae; genus Alteromonas; species Alteromonas sp. ABE4_545. The sequence continues at coordinate 4,751 of NZ_JBSWYY010000034.1, read as the reverse complement.
CGATTGATTGGTTCGCATTACTTGAGTTTTCTTGCTCTCCACCAAACGCGAAACGAATACCGCTATGCCAAGACGACTTCTGCGTATTGAGCCATGCATTGAGTGCTTTTACCGTTTCTGCAGCGTTGGCTCCATCAGACAATTGTGCGCCCAAGGTGATCGTGCGCAGGCCGTTGCGGCGATAAACTTTGGCGATATCCCATACCATTTGCACATTGGCAACCTGACTCAATGGAACTGAGCGCCCCGTAGACTGCGAATACACAGATAATGACTCCACTTTGCCCAAGGCCTGCTCAGCAGCTAGGTCTGTTCTTAGCATCACCGGAATGCTGTCTTCGTTTTCGCGATACTCGGTGAGTGTAAGCCCAGATAGCCCCGTTTGCAGCGATACGGCGATGTCTTGGCTGGATAAACCAGCACGCTGTGCACGTACCTGATCAATATCGATATTCAGTTTCTTAATTCGCTGACCCCAATTATCGGTAACCGTATGTAAACTCGGCATCGACTGCATTTTACTGCGCACTTGCTCTACCGCAGTGAACAACGCGGTTGAGTCACGGCCAGATAGTCGTATTTCAACTGGGTTATCGACTTCCGGCCCAATTTCAATCAGTTTCATTTTTAATGTGGCGTCGGGGTGATGGTTTGCAACAAAGGTGTCTATTTGGGTCATAAACCCTGGGATCGCATCCACATCCGTCACATTAGCAACAATCAGTGCATAGTTGGTAGAAGAAGGTTTGGGCGAATGAGACAAGATGAATCGCGGCCCGGCGTTACCAATATAGGACACCCAGTTGGTAATGCCCTGTTGCTGTGTTTGGTTATCGTTAACATGCAAAGTGGTGTGGATAAACTGCTCAACGTCAGATACCACTGACTCGGTACTTTGAATGGAAAAACCGGTTGGCATTTCGATTTCAATTTTAAAATAAGCACGGTCGGACGGCGGGAAGAAAATATTTGGCAATTGCTTGGCTCCCCAAAGGGCACTGGCAAATATAACGGCTGTAACGAGTAGTGTTAAACCTCGATTGTGCAACAACAGATTGAGAAACTGTCGATAACGCTGGTACCACACTTTGTCGGTATTGCCTGAAGAGGGCGTGACCTTTAAAAAACGCACACAGAGCAGCGGAATGATCGTCATGGTGATCACCCAAGAGCAGAGTAGGGTGATAGTGACAACTTTAAACAATGAGGCGGTAAATTCACCCACATTAGACTCGGCCAGATAAATAGGCAGAAAGGCTGCGGCTGTGGTGAGCGACGCGGTGAGGAGTGGAATATAAAGCTCTTTGGCAGAGTCGATTGCGGCATCTAACGCAGACTTCCCTTGCTCCATTTGCACCATGATATTTTCTGACATTACTATGCCGTTATCCACTAACATACCCAGTGCAATAATTAATGCGGCGAGAGAGATTTGGTCTAGCCCTATGTCGAAAAATTGCATCACTATGAGAGCAAATAACATGGTTGAGGGAATGAGCATGGCAACAATAAAACCCGTGCGTAAACCCAAGCTTAACAACATCACCACGGTTACCACGGCAATAGATTGTAAAAGGTTGATGACAAAATCAGAAACCTTTTTGTCAACTTCAGCCGGTGAGAAGTTGACTAAGTCAAACTCAACGCCGTGGGGGTAACGTTGATTAAATTCAGCAATGGCTTGAGTGATATGCTCGCCCAATACAATGTTGTTGCCGCCATCTCGCATAGAAATGGCGAGTGCGAGACTGCGTTTTCCACTACTGTGCACAATAGAACTGGGTGGATCAACATAGCCGCGATGGATTGTCGCGATGTCTTTTAGCAACAGCATATTGCTGCTGTTGGGCAAGGCAATAATCGTATTTTCGATGTCTTGTATAGATTCAAAATTCCCTGTGGGCTCTAGCGCTATTCTTTCATCGCCCATATTGAATGCCCCGCCCGAAATCACAATATTGCGAGCAGATAAAATACTGGAAAGCTGATTGGGGGAAATATTTAATTCGGCCAATCGCGCATTGTCGTACTCAACAAATATACGCTCTTCCTGTTCGCCAAAAATTTCTACTTTGGCAGCGTCGGGGATCAGTTGAAGCTCGTCTTTTATCTCATCGGCAAAGGTCTTCAAGTGAGCGTAATCAAAGCCTTCACCGGTAATTGTGAGCACCACGCCATATACGTCGCCAAAATCGTCATGCACAAATGGCCCACTGATGTCGTCGGGTAACTCTGGAATTTCATCCTCAATTTTTCGCCGCAGGTCGTCCCATATTGGCCGCATCTCTTTGTAGCTTTCTTTGATGGCAACCATAACAATGGAAACACCAGTACGCGACTCACTGGTGATATAGTCGAGTTCGGGTATTTCTTTTACGGCATCTTCAATTTTTGATGACACCAGCGACTCAACACGTTGAGGGCTAGCGCCGGGAAAATAGGTAACAACTTGTGCTTTGCGCACAACAAAACCGGGGTCGTAAGCTCTCGGCATAGAAACAAACGCCTGTACCCCTGCGATTAACACCAACAATAAGCAAATAAGTGTGGTGCGGTTGTTAACAATGGCAATGCGCGTGATATTCACTGGTTCCACTCCTCACTCACACGTACCACTAGCCCATCAGTCATCTTACTCATTCCAGCACTGACTACCCGTTCTCCAACGTCAATGCCGTCGAGGATCACAATGCCACGTTCTGTGACTTTTCCGGTTTCGACTGGGCGCGCATCAATCTTACCAAGACCATTGTGAATGTCGGTCACTACGTACACAAAGCGGCCTAGATTGTTTTCGATCACAGACTGTGCAGGCACCAAAATAGCAGAATTAGTGGCAGACAGATCTTTAGTACCTCTAACGGTAACTGACATGCCGGGCAATACGTTTAAGTTATCGACGCGGGGCATGTTGAAGGTGACGTCAAAGGTTTGAGAGCTGGTGTCTGCTTGCGTTTCTACGGCCTGTAATGCCAAGGGAACAGGGGCGTGATCTACGCCTTCAAATACGGCCGATACACTCATGTCTGATTGTTTCTTCAATTTAATCATGACCTTTTCAGGTATAGCCACGCGAATGTGCAAGCTAGACAGGTCTTGAATGGTGAAAATGGGTTGCATGGTCGACACGTCTTCAAAGTTGTCGACATGACGGATGGCCATTACCCCGGAAAACGGCGCGCGCAGGGTGGTGTATTGCACATTTTGTTTGGCCGCTTTGAGGCTGGCTGAGGCGGCAGAATATTGTGCATCTAGCTTGTCGTAATCCGACTTTGCAATCAGGTTTTGTTTTAATAATGACTGACCGCGTTCGAAATCAGCTTTGGCTTGATTAAACTCAGCCTGACTACTGGTGAGTTTAATTTGGTAGTCGGTGTCATCTAACGTGGCGAGTATTTGGTTTTTGTTAACCAAGTCGCCTTCCTTCACTTTCATGGTGGCGAGTTTGCCTGGTACCCGAAAGCCTAAGTTAGCGGTTTGTGCCGCTTCAACCAGCCCCGGATACTCCATCCAGTCACTAGTAACACCCGGCGTGGCGGTGGCAGTTCTGACTAATCGCGGCGCTTCTGCAGCTGGTTGGGTGTTGTTATCACTGCATCCCGTGAGCAGGAATATCAGACTAAAGGCCGATATGGCTGCACGTAACTGAAATGATTGTACCAATGAAAAGTGACGAAGAGGTGTGGCTCGCGACATATCTTAACTCCTTGAAGGTGCCGTCATGCTGGGGACAGCGCCGTAACCGATAACCTCATAGTAAAACAATTTGGTTCGCGACGCATGCGCTGTAGCCAGATAGCTACAGTAATTCAGGTGAATATGCTTTGGATCAATCGAATAATTATAAATAGCCATGTAAAACAATGGTTTGCTTTTTTGGCACGGCTTTCGCTATATCCCTGTTACAGCAACAAAAGAAAACACTGTCATTGAGCTTTGTTTTTCTTTTTACCAAACAGACTGATTCTTAAAAATTTGGAGGTTCGATATGAATCCTTTCATCAAAACAGCTAAAAACATCAGTATAGCCTTCGTTGTTTCAACGGTGATGGCCATGCCATTGATGGCAAAAGAGTTTAGTACAGAGAGCTCATGGCATTCTGTTGCTAAAGACGCCTGGATTGATGGTAAGGCTGAAGCGACCCTACTGTATAACGGCAACCTCAATGCCTTTGACATTATCACCGACGTGGACCAAGGCGTTGTATTGCTCACTGGGCGAGTGTCGAACACGGTTGAGAAATCACTTGCGGAAGAGCTAGTACGCGGTATTGACGGCGTAAAAGATGTGGAAAACCAGCTACAGGTTATCGAACCCTCTCAAGTCGATGTAAATAAATCAAAAGTAGTGAGTACGATCACAGACGCTAAAATTGCGACTGTCGTTAAATCACGACTGTTAATGGACGGCGATATTTCAGGTTTTGATATTCAGGTAGATGTGCAGAAAGGCGAGGTGTTACTGGTTGGCGATGTTAACTCAGAAGCCGAGCGAGATTTAGCGCTGCAAATTGCGCGGAATACCAACGATGTGATTTCAGTGCATGACCAGTTAAACGTGGCATCAAGGCTGTAATACGGTATCGAAAAACGAATTAAACAAGCAAGCAAACGGTAAGAAGGCACGCTCAGCGTGCCTTCTCAGACTGTTGAAAAAGCCCTAGACGAAAGTCTGGGGCTTTGATCTAATAGGCATAGTGAAATTCGGAGTGTTCACCATGCTAACCCCAAAATCCCCACAACAATACGAG
>NZ_JBSWYY010000033.1:0-34200 GCF_056161325.1 Alteromonas sp. ABE4_545 | reverse complement strand
AAGAGCGTCCCCATGATGCCCTGAATGATCTGACACCATGGGAATATTTAACCAAGCATGAAATGGCCGAAATCTCTAATTATGGATGTAACTAATTAAGGGAGGTTTACACATCACTTAACACAAAGCCAGAAAAAAAGATCAATAAATAAGAAGCAAATCTCAAACCAGCACCTAACACCCCGCTGAGGGGCGAAAATACGTGGGCTATAATATCGAGCGAAGCGAGGACAGCCCACGTGTTTTTGTCCCAGCAAGCTCCGCTTGCGTCTACAGCGGTTTGTTATGTCGCGAACTCAAATATTGCACCAATTGCTATGATACCAAGTGCCAAATACAAACTTGTCAGAGCTTTAGCATTATCGTTTACAGACTCTTGAACTGAGTAGATTTCTAGCGAGTTTTGCTTTAAATCAATCAGGTAAGCTCCGCCAATTACAGCGACTATAAGCAGCATAGCAGGCCAGAACAGGATTTCGGAAACAAACGCAGAAACAATTAAACCCAAGCTCCAAATTGGTAACAGAGGCCCCAAAAACGTACTGGCCCTATAATGTTCTCTATAAATAGAGTTTCCACAGAACAAACATTTAAATCTGATTGTTCTAGATGCCAAAAGATTTTGTATGAAATTGAGTCTATGTTTGCACGGAGTCATAAAAACCTGAAAGTGACATAACACCCCGCTTAGGGGCAAAAATACGTGGGCTATAATACCGAGCGAAGCGAGGACAGCCCACGTGTTTTTGTCCCAGCAAGCTACGCTTGCGTCTACAGCGGTTTGTTATGCCAATCGTTCAATTCAACGAGAGAATCATTTTTAAAAGTAAATGCAGCTTTACCAAGTATTGATGGACAACACATAGCATCTGATAATGCGTACTCTTTCGTATTGATAACAATAACACTACCTTCGATTGTTAATTTATCGAAATCGACGCTGCGCCCATTGTCACCACCAACTTGAATAATATTTATTGGAATGGCATTACTATTTGTCACTTTGATTGCCGCCAGGAAGTAACGATAGTTATTCCCTGCGTTAAAACCTTCTATCGTGGTAAATGCAAGTAAATAACTTTCTCCATTGATAGTTACCGAATGAAACTTTCTAGCTTTTTTATATTCCACTGCATACTCGTCAACCACGTCCGACACTAACTTATCGAGAGCATTCGCAGCCACATCAGCTTCAGATGCCAAATCAGAGCTACTAATAAATAAACTAAAAAATAGAAAATAAAACTTCACTTAAACTCCATTGGCATAACGCCCCACTAAGGGGCAGTAATACGTAGGCTAAAATTAGGAGCGAAGCGACAGAGCCTACGTGTTACTGTCCCAGCGAGCCTGCGAGCGTCTACAGCGGTTTGTTATGTTTCATCACTGACATAGCTAATAAATACAAATTTTTCATAGCTAGAATTTTCGCCGTAAACTCGATTTAATTTGACCTTGACACCAATGTGTATTCCAACATTTTTGGGAAGTCGAACTCTGACCGGTTTATCTCTGTTTTCTAATTTCACATACAAGTAAAGTGTATGACCTTCATCGTGGAGTAATGCTTGATGATGAGTAGATACACCAATCAAAGTTTCTAGGTTATCCGGTTGATTGGATAAATACCAACTCACGACCACTAACAATAAGACGAAAATCAGAGCAAAAGGAGAATATTTAGAAACCCTTTCTTTGAGTATTTCTCGTTCCAGAATTCCATTACGATCTCTATTCATATAGATGAATCATCCAGAAACATAACGCTAAGCTAAGGGGCGCAAACGCGTGGGGCATAATAGCGCAGCTCCCCGCGTGTTTGTGTCCCAGCAGGCCGCGACAGCGGACTGCGACTTGAGCGTTTTGTTATGTGCTGAAACCATGACTTAAAACACCTCCCCTATGTTTTGGACTTATTTACCGCGAGTAAAAGGCGCAAGTGGTTAATGTAAAAACACAATGCGAAGCGCATTGCTAAAACCCCTAACCCACTCAAAATTACCGCGCTTACGATTAATACCCAGCTTGAAACTGTTGCGACCAACTTATTACGTCAGCACTGAAAATGCAATTTACTCCCATTATCTGGCCGACGAAAATCTAATTACCACTGAGGCTAAACACAAACAATGATTGTTGAATTCACCTTTGAGATAGATAAAACCGACACTTTAAAGTGACTAATTCAAACACGCACATAACACCCCGCTTAGGGGCAAAAACATGTGGGCTATAATTACGAGCGAAGCGAGGACAGCCCACATGTTTTTGTCCCAGCACGCCCCGCGTGCGTCTACAGCGGTTTGTTATGTGCGTTTATGCCAAGACCCCGTTAAAAACCAGACCAGGTACAAAGAAATAGAATGCAAATAACCCTGTACCTGTAAACGATAATGCCAGCACACAAAATAAAGCTTGAACAAAAAACACTGAGGGTTTAGCTGATGCGCTCTGCCTATAGGCTTCAATGGCTATGCCTATAGATTCTTTTATAGTTTTGTATTTACCGGTAAACCATGTAACTGCAGGGGCTATACTCGCAAAAACAAGTGCAAATGCGATCTCCATACCACCAAATTGAACCAAGAAAGCGATTTCTGGCAAGAATGCTGCAGCTACTAATACAGAGATACCAATAACAGCGCGTTGTAAGTTTGTTAATTCATCCCATGATTTCATAATATTCCTTTAAGCACATAACTTTTAAATAAGGGGCGCAGGCATGTGGGCTAAAATGCGAAGCAGCCCACGTGTATGCGTCCCAGCGAACGTAGTGAGTGACTTAATTTTTTTGTTATACGCGCCACTTTGATAATTCCTTGAACGCTTTTTCATTTTCTTTGTTTAATTTAGCGTAATTTGAGTGTTTAAAAAACTTAGGTCCAATATATCCATCCTCGTGGGTGAATGCGATTGACCACGCGAAATTTTTGGGAAAAATATGGAAGTCTTTAAGCCCTGCGTTTCCAGCAGGCTTTTGAGTTGAAACATAAATTTCTTTCTCATTTTCTCCAAAGTTATCCAACATGAGATAATAGCTAGTTGCAATGTGCTTTTCGAATTCTGCTGTTGCATCCGCATTCTGGTTGTCGCTATGGATTTCATCCCATAGATAAGATTTGCCACCTCTGATCCCTTTGAAAGAGGTCCGGTGGACACAAAAGACTTTGAGCCAATTTTGAGCGACTTTTAACGCAGCTTCATCCTTGAGGAGCTTGTAATCAGAAAGTCCTATTTCATCTGCTAAATTCATAATGTTACTCGCGCGTATAACACCCCGCTTAGGGGCAAAAATACGTGGGCTATAATATCGAGCGAAGCGAGGACAGCTCACGTGTTTTTGTCCCAGCACGCCCCGCGTGCGTCTACAGCGGTTTGTTATGTGTAATTGCCGACAAATGGCCCGTACAATTTGATACTGCCATCTAAACCATTGGATACCAATATATAATACGAGGATTCGTCCTTAGGTTTATACAATGTATAAGCTACACCATCTAAAACTAATTCATCTCGCAGAGCACACATTTCAGCTATACCCAAACTACCTCGTTTAAATTTTCTGTGAGAGACATTTTTCTCACTCAAGGAGCCACTTTGCACTTGATGTTTAACGAATTCGATTTCTAAATCACCACAATTGCGAACACGCACAGCATGAACATCAAAACTGCAAAGTATGGAGAACAGAACAACAGGAATAAATATTTTCATCATTACACATAACACCCACATAAGCGGCAGTAACACATGGGCTAAAATCCGAGCGAAGCGACAAAGCCCATGTGTTACTGTCCCAGCGAGCCTGCGAGCGGCTTAATGTGATTGTTATGCGCTATTGACTTATAACGCGCAAGTACCATAATTAGGTATATATTGGTACTTGGAGAAATCAGATGGCTAAAAACACCAGCATTACCCTTGGAGACCATTTTGATGGCTTTATTGCTAGCCAAATTCAAACTGGTCGGTATGGTTCAGCAAGCGAGGTGATTCGTTCAGCTCTTCGCTTGCTAGAAACACAGGAAACCAAATTAAACACTCTGCGTCAATTACTTGTAGCAGGTGAAGAAAGCGGCGAAACTGAATACGACCTTGAGAATCTGATATCAGAACTAGACGGTGAATTAAAAGAGTGAAACCCTTTACGTTAACCGTACTAGCAAAATCAGATCTAAAAGATATCGCATTGTTCACACAACGGAAATGGGGCCGAGAACAGCGTAATGTATATCTTAAACAATTCGACGATTCATTTTGGATGTTGTCTGAAAATCCCGATATTGGCAAAAGCTGCGACGAAATAAGAGATGGATACAGAAAATTCCCTCAAAGTAGCCATGTGATTTTCTACAAACAAACGGGCAGTCAGGAAATTCTGATCATAAGAATCCTTCATAAAAGTATGGATGTAAATCCTGTACGCTTTGGCGCATAACACCCCGCTTAGGGGCAAAAACATGTGGGCTATAATAACGAGCGAAGCGAAGACAGCCCACGTGTTTTTGTCCCAGCACGCCCCGCGTGCGTCTACAGCGGTTTGTTAGGCTGTTGTGCCACATTATTATGCATGTCCGTTAACGTGTAGTTCAAAAAATCGGTTATGTTTAGTGTTATACTTGAGATTGAAGAAACAACTACCTCCGTCCAATACATAATACAACTCTTTTTGTAGCTCTTCAGTTGATGGACCTGCGAACAAGCCAATTTCACTCTTAGTAGAAGGAGATTGAAGGCATAGCGCGTTAATAAAAACGATATCTTCAGTCAAATACTTATATTGAAACCGATAAAGCTCTTTTGGCTCAAACCTTGTGCCTGTTGAATCGAGGAAGTGCCATAACTTCATCTCAAAACCTTTATCCACCGGAAAACCAGTCTGTTTTCCGAGCGCAACCCATTGATTTGACCAACAGCAAAAAGAGGCCACTACAAGTAAAAAACCACAATTGTATTTTTTCATGCAAGAACTCCATTCCTAGCAATTCGCAACAGAAGCCTAATCACACGGCCTAACACCCCACTAAGGGGCAATAACACGTAGGCTAACGACAGAGCCTACGTGTTACTGTCCCAGCGAGCGAAGCGAGAGCCTTGAGTGGTTTGTTAGCTGCCATCTAATTTACGTCCTCGATCTTTTTTTGTAGCTCTAAACTTTCGCTTTCTAAAACTCCTGCCATAACAACGAAACTATCGTCTATTTTATTGATAATTAATAGATAAGCTTGATTATCTTCATATCCTTTTACAACAAAATCTCCGCCTGGCATATCAATAGTTCCATTGTACGGATGGTAAATGCCCGAATAACATGATGTGTATATAGCTTTAGTCGCATCAATTTTATTAGGTGGATTGCCTTTAAGTACCTTTTTCATCCTAAGTTTCAAACCACTGTCTGAACAGAATCGCTTGTTAAGGCATTCATCTATTCGGTGGTAGGTTTTTTCGATGTTTACGACTGCGACTATTGGATTTTCCAATGCTGACAATAGTAGCAATTCTTCTTTCGATGGTTCGTCATACAGCTGACACCCAATAGTGAAATTGGAATACAAAAGAAGTAAAAAAGTTAATATTTTCATGTGGCAGCTAACGCTAAGCTAAGGGGCACAAATGCGTGGGGCATAATAGCGAAGCGCCCCGCGTGTTTGTGTCCCAACAGGCCACGCCAGTGGAATGCGACTTAAGCGTTTTGTTATGTGGTGAAACCATGACTTAAAACACCTTCCCTATGTTTTGGTTTAATTTATCGCGAGTAAAATGCTCAAGAAGTTAATGTAAAAACACAATGCGAAGCGCTGTGCCAAATCCCCTAACCCAATTAAAATTGCCGCGTTTACGATTAATACAATACTAAAACCATTTAGCTCAACTTATTACGACAGCACTTAAAATGCAATTTACTCGTAACATCTAGCCAAACCAAAAACGTTTTTTGCATAGATTAAAAACAAACATTGGTTGAAGAATTTACCTGCGAACTATCAAAAAACGACGACTTTAAAGTGACTAATTCAAACACGCACATAACACCTAAATATGGGGCGCAAACATGTAGGCGATAATGGCGAAGCCGCCTACGTGTTTGTGTCCCAGCCCGCCTGCGGGCGACATGATTTTTTTGTTAGGTGCTTGCGCCATTACCACACTACAACTTTTCTTGGCTCTAAGCCATTAACCATACAACTACCCAAAACTAGTTCCCCGCGTTCAGCAGCTGCGAATGCTTCTTCTGTAGGAAATCCCATCACATAGGGCACAATTTTTGGTGGTCCATCCAGGTCGATAAAAGTGATGTCTAAAGGAATAAGCGTCGAAACAATGAATGCAAACCAAGCGATACTTTTAGTGTTTTGATTTCTGATAAACATGAAAGCAGCAATAAAAATAAATAAGCACAAAAAGCCTAGATTACGGTAAGCCAGAAAGCTCCATAAGATGCTGCTGAGAACAAGAATTGTATTTGCTTTTTTACTTTGAAAAATCATTTTAATCTAAACCGGCACCTAACACCCCGCTTAGGGGCAAAAATACGTGGGCTATAATACCGAGCAGAGCGAGGACAGCCCACGTGTTTTTGTCCCAGCACGCCCCGCGTGCGTCTACAGCGGTTTGTTATGTGCGTTACTCAACATATCCCCCGGTAATTGTACCTCGAGGCAAGTCCGTATGTTTGAGTAAAGACCTAGTAATTTGGGCTATTGTCTCTTTCTTATCCCATCCATGACTTTGCTCCATACCATTGGCTATATGTCGTATTGTATCGGCGAGCAGTTCCCCCCAAGCATTACGTTCATCAACGTCGCAGTCTTCTGCGTCTTCCCACATGCCAAGTAATAGAGATACATATAGTTCGTCATGTGCTAACCAAATTCTCATCATTTCAGTGGCTTTCTCATCACCACCTACTTCAATTGGAATTCTTAATTCCCTCATAAACTAAATATCCTTAAAGCACATAACGCTAAGCTAACGGGCACAAACATGCGGCTAAAATGGCGAAGCCGCCGCGTGTTTGTGTCCCAGTGACCCTAGGGAACGAGTTAAGCGCATTGTTAGCTCCCCACGTACGATCTTAATAAGCGCATTTTATAAATTGGCGAAGATTTTTCGCTAATTCCAGCAGCGAAGAGAGTTTCCATGTGGACATCAATTTCTTGTACAGAAATCCCGCTGTTGAGGTGCTTAAATAAAAGACCATAATAGTGGGCCATCCCATCGATTAACAAGTGCTTATCGTATGAAAAAACTGTGGGGGTAATAAAAGAGGCCAATGAATTGGATGTATTTTCCAAGATCGCTTTTTCATGACCTCCCATAAATTCTATGCGCGATTGCAATAATGTTAAAACTGCTTTTGCCTCTGGGCTGCCTTCTCCGATATTTGCTTTAAACCCCGAATGAACTGAGTTACTGAAGAGCATGAACTGAATATTTAACGCGTTGAGACTTTCCACTTCTTGTTGTAGTTCCCACATCGATTTATGTACGACACCCCATTGGATGCTTATTGAATTTTCCCAGCCTGCTTTTCCGATTAGAAATCCCAACGAAAAATCATTGTCTGAAGGTTTAAGTAATCGAGACATAGAACCATCGCTACTGGTTTCAGTGTAACCGCCCTGTTTCATCTCTTTAATTAGTTTAGATTTCACAAAACAACCTCGACGTTTCCAGGAGCTAACACCCCGCTTAGGGGCAAAAATACGTGGGCTATAATAATGAGCGAAGCGAGGACAGCCCACGTATTTTTGTCCCAGCACGCACCGCGTGCGTCTACAGCGATTTGTTATGCCAATCGTTCAATTCAACGAGAGAATCATTTTTAAAAGTAAATACTGCTTTTCCAAGTATTGATGGACAACACATAGCATCTGATAATGCGTACTCTTTCGTATTGATAACAATAACACTACCTTCGATTGTTAATTTATCGAAATCGACGCTGCGCCCATTGTCACCACCAACTTGAATAATATTTATTGGAATGGCATTACTATTTGTCACTTTGATTGCCGCCAGGAAGTAACGATAGTTATTCCCTGCGTTAAAGCCTTCAATCGTGGTAAATGCGAGTAAATAACTTTCTCCATTGATAGTTACTGAGTGAAACTTTCTGGCTTTTTTATATTCCATTGCATACTCGTCAACCACTTCCGACACTAACTCATCAAGAGCATTCACTGCCACATCAGCTTCAGATGCCAAAACAGAGCTACTGATAAATAAACTAAAAAATAGAAAACAAAACTTCACTTAAACTCCATTGGCATAACGCTAAGCTAAGGGGCGCAAACGCGTGGGGCATAATAGCGAAGTGCCCCGCGTGTTTGTGTCCCAGCAAGCCGCGCCAGCGGATTGCGTCTTAAGCGTTTTGTTATGTGCTGAAACCATGAGTTAAAACACCTTCCCTATGTTTTGGACTTATTCACCGCGAGTAAAATGCGCAAGTGGTTAATGTTAAAGCTTGATGCGAAGCGCATTGCTAAATCCCCTAACCCACTCAAAATTGCCACGTTTACGATTAATACAATACTAAAACTATTTAGCCCAACTTATTACGACAGCACTGAAAATGCAATTTGCTTCCAATATCTAGCCAACGAAAACCTAGTTGCTACTTAGGCTAAACACAAACAATGATTATTGAATGTACCTTTGAGATAGATAAAACCGACACTTTAAAGTGACTAATTCAAACACGCACATAACGCCCTAATTTGGTGGCACAAACATGTGGGCTACACTGCGAAGCAGAGCCCGCGTGTTTGTGTCCCCAACATTTGATTGTTAGGTGCGTGCTTACCAAAACCATAGATTTTGACCATTTGTTGCCCCAACAGAAAAATCATATTTACCAGCAAGAGCGTCATCCACTCCGTCCATTAACTCTGCTATTTTTCCAGAGCCAATATCTAATTTTAGTTTCCCGCAATCGTCAGATAACAACCATTGGGAATCATCGCTTGATTTAACAATTACTAATTTATTTTGCATTGTCTTTTTTAGTGTTGAAGACGCTATATAAGGATCCGGTGCATCTAATACCAATGTTCGTTTTTTCATGGACTCTGAATCTAAGAAGACTGATAGAAGCTCATTGAGACTTTTATATCCTTCTGAATCACAGCTCATGTGCCAGCCAGGAAAGCTTTTCGCCTGTGGCTCATATCGCCAAATAGCGATGTTTCCAGATTTTGATCAATCATGAATGTCCACAAAAGCACCTAACGCTAAGCTAAGGGGCACAAACGCGTGGGGCATAATAGCGAAGCGCCCCGCGTGTTTGTGTCCCAGCAGGCCGCGACAGCGGACTGCGACTTAAGCGTTTTGTTATGTGCTGAAACCATGAATTAAAACACCTTCCCTATGTTTTGGTTTAATTTACCGCGAGTTAAATGCGCTAATGGTTAATGTTAAAGCTTGATGCGAAGTGCATTATAAAAATCCCTAACACGCTTAAAATTGCCGCGTTGACGATTAATACCCAGCTTGAAACTGTTGCGACCAACCTATTACGTCAGCACTGAAAATGCAATTCACTCCCAATATCTAGCCAACGAAAATCTAATTACCACTGAGGCTAAACACAAACATTGATTGTTGAATTCACCTTTGAGATAGATAAAACCGACACTTTAAAGTGACTAATTCAAACACGCACATAACGCCCGCATAACGGGCAAAAACACGTGGGCTACAATTTCAAGCGAAGCGCCAAGGAGCCCACGTGTTTTTGTCCCCAGCGAGCGCAGCGAGTGGTTAATGCGTTTGTTATATCTCGACTTTCTACTTACTAAACTTTTTAACGATGTCTTTAGTCCAGAAAAAGATAACCAATATAAACAAAGCTGACTTAACCAATAACTTACTAAAAAAAACTAATTTGCCATCTGCAATGTCTACAAGAATTGCGGAGCCGTACTTGGAATACATATAAAACTGGCCACTCGCAGCATCTAACCAAACGGAGCATATATAGATTGATAAAGCCACAACAAGACTGAACTGAATCAGTAAACTAAGTTCCCTTTTCATCCTGGCCAAAATTTAAATACTCCGAATTTTATAGAGAGATATAACATCCCGCTTAGGGGCAAAAATACGTGGGCTATAATATCGAGCGAAGCGAGGACGGCCCACGTGTTTTTGTCCCAGCACGCCCCGCGTGCGTCTACAGCGGTTTGTTATGTGAACGCTATTCGCACGCCATAGTTGCCTGTTGCTTACACTTTAAAATAGATTCTTCCTCTGTACTTCCACCCATACAGAAGTCTAGTCTCAATAGCTTTTCTTCCCGGCTTGGGGATTTGCCCGTAGCCAACGTCCAATCCCAATCTTGGATAACTTTCGTTACCGGCTCAGAAATAACCTTTTTAGGAACTGAACTTATAAGTTCGATACTTTCGGTTGAACCACTTTCGTCGACTATCACCTTAAATATTCCGCAACCAGCAATGCCTTTCATTGCCAACTCGACGGGATAACGTGGCATAAATTGCTTCTCCCTGAGCCAAGTGCTTTCGTCATTGGTTGGATTCAGATGCGTTAACTCTACTGATGCATAATTACCTGCGGCGATTACACCAGTTAACAGAAAATAGGTGACGAAAAGTAATTTCTTGTAGTTCATAAAACCTTCCTGAGTAAGTTCACATAACGCCCCGCTTAGGGGCAAAAATACACAGGCCAAACTTAGGAGCGAAGCGACTGGGGCCTGTGTGTTTTTGTCCCAGTGAGCGCCAGCGAACGACTACAGCGGATTGTTATGTGCGTTTACCACTTGCCGACACCCCACGAATTACAAAACCCACCAACACATGCAGTTTTATTTGTCATTTCTGTTTGGCATGAAATGATGAATTCATAATTTAGCTTGGTTGGTATTCTTAACTGTAAAAAACCAACCCCTTTACCATTACCTAGATCGTGTTCTGGGTGTTCTGGTTCGAACACTTCGAATTCCCCCAAAGTTTCAGATAAATAACAAAATTCGTCTTTGGTTAGTGGCCAATGATCAAAGTCAATATTTACGTCAATGATATAGACTTTTTCGAAGTCGAATCCATTTTTTTCAAGAGATCTAAATACATCTCCATCTGCATCATTTGGCCAGTTCATTCAGACTCCACAAAGCACATAACACCCCAAGAAGGGGCAATTACACGTGGGCTATAATACGGAACGAAGTGACGGGAGCCCACGTGTAATTGTCCCGCTTGCTTGGTTTGTTATGTTTTACACGCCGCCGTGCAGAGCTACCCAATACATTAAACCAATAAATGTGGAAAGTGGTACAGCCAATAATATGCTTGCAGTAGCTTGTATACGACTGTGCCCTTTAATTAAAGCCCCCCCCCCTATTACTACGGCAATTATAGATATTGGGAATGCTGACAAAGCAATGTAAGGCGGCAACTCATGCAAAGTATTTTCAGCATTCGGTGTGGCGAATTCCCAAGATACAAAAGTGAATGTAATTCCAATTACCCACCCGGCTACGGAAGTTTTGAGCGCCATTCGACCAAAATTTCTCATTTAGTTACCATGAAACATAACACCCCGCTTAGGGGCAAAAATACGTGGGCTATAATACCGAGCAAAGCGAGGACAGCCCACGTGTTTTTGTCCCAGCACGCCCCGCGTGCGTCTACAGCGGTTTGTTATGTGTAATTGCCGATAAATGGTCCGTACAATTTAATACTGCCATCTAAACCATTGGATACCAATATATAATACGAGGTTTCGTCCTTAGGTTTATACAACGTATAAGCCACACCATCTAAAACTAATTCACCTCGCAAACCACACATTTCAGCTGTCCCCAAGCTGCCTTGTTTAAATTTTCTGTGAGAGACATTGTTCTCATTCAAGGAGCCACTTAGCAATTGATGTTTAATGAATTCGATTTCTAAATCATCGCAATTGCGTATACCAACTGAAACAGCATTAAAACTACACAACATGGCTATCAAAACGACTGGTGATAATATTTTCATCATTACACATAACGCTAAGCTAAGGGGCGCAAACGCGTGGGGCATAATAGCGAAGCGCCCCGCGTGTTTGTGTCCCAGCAGGCCGCGACAGCGGACTGCGACTTGAGCGTTTTGTTATGTGCTGAAACCATGACTTAAAAAACCTTCCCTATGTTTTGGTTTAATTTATCGCGAGTAAAATGCGCAAGTGGTTAATGTTAAAGCTTGATGCGAAGTGCGTCATAAAAGCCCCCAACACACTTTAAATTACCGCGTTTACGATTAATACAATACTAAAACTATTTAGCCCAACTTATTACGACAGTACTGAAAATGCAATTTACTCACAAAATCCAGCCAAACAAAAAAACGGGGATTTACGTAGGTGAAACACAAACGATGGTTGTTAAATTCACCTTTGAGATAGATAAAACCGACACTTTAAAGTGACTAATTCAAACACGCACATAACACCCCGCTTAGGGGCAAAAATATGTGGGCTATAATAACGAGCGAAGCGAGGACAGCCCACGTGTTTTTGTCCCAGCACGCTCCGCGTGCGTCTACAGCGGTTTGTTAGCGGACATTGCTAAAAACTACCCCAGATTCTTGTTGACTACAAATTGATAAGCAAATGCTAAAACAATTGCAACCACGCCAACTACGTTTAATACCTTTGCCATTTTCTTATAAAAGAATTCATTGTCTCGTTTATCGTAGTGATCAACTACGACTAACACTGCATTTAAAGCACCGCTAATGAGTCCGACAACAAACGATATAAGAGATACACCTGACAACTCGACTGGTTCAGCGCCCCTTACACCAGGGAATACCAAACTCCCCTTAATCAAGGCATAAAAACAAAGGCCCAAGAGGAAAACTGCCCATATAATATTGAAAATACGAGTGGGTTTAGGGATTTTATTCGAAGAATACTCGTCCATGCTCTCTCTTGTCCGCTAACACCCCGCTTAGGGGCAAAAATACGTGGGCTATAATACCGAGCGAAGCGAGGACGGCCCACGTGTTTTTGTCCCAGCACGCCCCGCGTGCGTCTACAGCAGTTTGTTAGGAGACATGCTTATTATCTCCTTGTTTTTGTAGCCGACTTTTGTTGCTACGAATATTACAACACAAGAAATTAATGCATCCATGACGAATGTGGTTGATGAATATAGTTCGCCAATAAAAAATGTAATTAAAACAGTAGAAATTAAACAGCTACAAATATAAATGATAATGGCGTGCTGGTAAGGTTTTGAATTTACTCCCCTCGCTAACAACCAAAAAACAACGAAAGTTAATATGCTACTCACAAGGTACGATGTTGTAATGAACGTAACATCCGTTACGGGCACTCCAAACCTTCCAAATACTAAAACCAATACTGCAACGCCTACTGCAGGGAAAAGGGTTGATAGAGGGATAAACAAAAATATCCTTTTGAACTGCAACATTCCTTTGTCTCCTAACACCCCGCTTAGGGGCAAAAATACGTGGGCTATAATATCGAGCGAAGCGAGGACGGCCCACGTGTTTTTGTCCCAGCAAGCTCCGCTTGCGTCTACAGCGGTTTGTTAGGTTTAAATCTCTGAATAATACACATCGATTTTATGACTTGTTGCTAAATAATTATCTGACTTCTTAGTAAAACAAACGTTGCGAACTTCTTTTTCTTCATAGTCTTCACCGCCAACTTTGGTCTCCGATATCGTAGTAGATGTTGCGCAAAAATCATTTGCAGAGATAACTTCAATTTCCGTATTTTCAGGCGTGGAGTGAGGGGTTGAATTTGCAACTTTCATACTTTTCATTACGGCTAGCATTTGTTTTCCCGTTACTTCCCTACTTTCAGACCCCATGCCAGGAACATGCAATGTTTGAACAATCTTATATTGCTTAGCTAGCCAAGGTTCATATTCTTCAACGGAGTTACTCATGTACGAATTTTCAAATTCAAGGTAAGTGGACATTAAGTCACCATTGGCAAAAGCACTTGGACAAATTAAAGCTAAAAACGACATCCAGAATTTCAAATTTTACTCCTTTAAACCTAACGCTAAGCTAAGGGGCACAAACGCGTGGGGCATAATAGCGAAGCGCCCCGCGTGTTTGTGTCCCAGCAGGCCGCCCCAGCGGACTGCGACTTAAGCGTTTTGTTATGTGCATTTCTCAAAAGGAACTCGAGCTACTCTAATACTGCCATCTGTTCTAAACCCACAAAAACTGTTCAAACCACATTCGAATGTTACCTGCCTAATGCGGGTGGTTCCAATACACAATTCAAACTCCCGGCCATGCTGAATAACCTTAGTTACTTTTGATTTATCTATAATCAAACGCTCAACAGGAAAAGAGTTGATTGGACCAACTAGTAATCCTTTATCCAAAGCATTTAAAAGCTTTTCACAGTCGCTCGTAGTGCATAGATCATTTTCTGATGCGAAAATGCTAGAAGAATAAAGTATCGAAAAAATAAATAATCTCAAAGTTTTCATTTGCACATAACACCCAGCTTAGGGGCAAAAATGCGTGGGCTATAATAACGAGCGAAGCGAGGACGGCCCACGTGTTTTTGTCCCAGCACGCCCCGCGTGCGTCTACAGCGGTTTGTTATGCGTTTCCTTTGCAATTAAAAAACCTACTGACAGCGACCCAAACACCACAAAAAGGTGTGTCCAATAAATCGGATAGTTAAATGGATACATTAAAACGATTTGGCTTATTAATAGCGGTACAAGCAAGCTCTTTAGCAGTGAACCAGCAAAAAACCTTGTATGGATAAACGCTAACATCATTGCCAAAAAACCAAACCCAAGGAATTGAATAACAAGCAGGTCCCACATCCACATAAAATTTGCAAAGGATTGGGGCATTGCAAAGGCTGCTGTGAATCCAGTGAAGTATGAACCCACTTTAGCCAACACCAAGCCTGAAATAAAGGCTGTAATAATTGAAATTCCACTTTTCATTTCTCGAAGCCTCCTAGACGCATAACACCCCGCTTAGGGGCAAAAATACGTGGGCTATAATATCGAGCGAAGCGAGGACAGCCCACGTGTTTTTGTCCCAGCACGCCCCGCGTGCGTCTACAGCGGTTTGTTATGCGATTTTTAATAACAACCTTGTTCTTTCAATGTTAGATGTTTTTGATTTGCCATCTAAGGACTCCCGAAGCGACATTTGTTCCTGTGCGTCTAGCACTGATTGTGAACTCAGCAGTGCTTTTGAGGTACCAAGTGTTGAATACCATTCTTCTGAATACGTTGAAATAAATTGAGACATAGCCGACGCACATTTCTCTATAGAGCTTGGTTCTTCAGTGTATTCAAATTTAGCTACTTCATTAAGTTCCTTCTCGATTGGCCCAAATAACGCAACAAATTCCAACTCAGAGTTTAATGGCCTGACACACGTGTGAATTCTAAAAAATGGACCAAAAGTGAATTTGTGTATATGAATAAATTGAACCAAATGCTCTCGTTCTCTGACCCAGAACGTTGGCTTGGTTCGCATAAAACCACGTGCCTTGATTTGATTAGTAAGCCTTCTTAAGACTTTATCTGCATTGGAACGTTCTAATTTTTTATCCATGTCCCACCAATCGCATAACGCCAAGCTAAGGGGCGCAAACGCGTGGGGCATAATAGCGAAGCGCCCCGCGTGTTTGTGTCCCAGCAAGCCGCGCCAGCGGATTGCGCCTTAAGCGTTTTGTTATGTGCTGAAACCATGATTTAAAACACCTTCCCGATGTTTTGGACTTATTTACCGCGAGTAAAATGCGCAAGTGGTTAATGTAAAAACACAATGCGAAGCGCATTGCTAAATCCCCTAACCCACTTAGAACTGACGCGTTAACGATTAATACCCAACTTAAAACTGTTGCGACCAACTTATTACGACAGCACTGAAAATGCAATCTACTCGAAATATCTAGCCAAACGGAAAACGGTTTTCACCTAGGTTAAACACAAACAATAATTGTTGGATTAACAGAGGATTTGGCTAAAGCCGACACTTTAAAGTGACTAATTCAAACACGCACATAACGCTAAGCTAAGGGGCGCAAACGCGTGGGGCATAATAGCGAAGCGCCCCGCGTGTTTGTGTCCCAGCAGGCCGCGCCAGCGGACTGCGACTTAAGCGTTTTGTTATGTATTCTTAGCCGATACAACATTTATTGCTCTCTCATATATCTCCTGCAACTCTACAATTGAGATATTTAATTTGTAAATACTATCCTCAAATTCGACTGATATAGATGCCAAATTTTCCGATAAAGAGATTCTAGATAAGAAGTCGTCTGTAGTTGGACCAAAATTGAACCAGAAATTATCTGGATTTATTCTTTGATTTTTTAACTGATTAAGTTCGAATTTTAATCGGCTGATTGTTGATGGCGGATATGCCATATTATCTACGACAGTTAAACGCACGCCACAAAACCAGATATCAAAACGAATCAATCCACCTTTGATTTCATTTCCTATGTCGAATAGGACGGTTCCCTTATTTCCTATCAAGTTTCAGATTCCTTGAATACATAACACCCCGCTTAGGGGCAAAAATACGTGGGCTATAATAACGAGCGAAGCGAGGACAGCCCACGTGTTTTTGTCCCAGCAAGCTCCGCTTGCGTCTACAGCGGTTTGTTATGTGCCATGCTTTTTAAACCTGATCAGTTGATGCTCTTTTTTTAATGGAAGTATTAACGTGATGACAAGTGTAAATAAAAAGGCAATAGCTACCCCGCCCCACAGCAAAATCGTACTCGCTTCTTTAAAAGCTGTAATGCTGATAAAGATGACTCCTAATTGCGAGATCAATACTACCAATAAAAACAATAAACCTCGACGTAATGTGAATTGGGTTCCACATTTATCGCACCTTATCGGGAGCTCAAAGTACATTAATGATTTCTTTAGAGCCGAAATACCGTTTTTCTTACAGTGTGGGCAGCGCATCAATTGCCTCCGGCACATAACGCTAAGCTAAGGGGCGCAAACGCGTGGGGCAAAATAGCGAAGCGCCCCGCGTGTTTGTGTCCCAGCAAGCCGCCCCAGCGGATTGCGTCTTAAGCGTTTTGTTATGTGCTGAAACCATGACTTAAAACACCTTCCCTATGTTTTTGACTTATTTATCGCGAGTAAAATGCGCAAGTGGTTAATGTTAAAACTCAATGCGAAGCGCATTGCTAAATCCCCTAACCCACTCAAAATTGCCGCGTTTACGATTAATACAATACTAAAACTATTTAGCCCAACTTATTACGGCAGCACTGAAAATGCAATTTACTCGTAACATCTAGCCAAACCAAAAACGTTTTTTGCATAGATTAAAAACAAACATTGGTTGCAGAATTTACCTGCGAACTATCAAAAAACGACAACTTTAAAGTGACTAATTCAAACACGCACATAACACCCCGCTTAGGGGCAAAAATACGTGGGCTATAATACCGAGCGAAGCGAGGACAGCCCACGTGTTTTTGTCCCAGCACGCACCGCGTGCGTCTACAGCGGTTTGTTAGGTGGTATGTTTAGCAAGACGCCGTTTTTGTAAAATGGTTACTGGTACGAGAGCTACCCCAAAAAACATAATGAAGGAATAAATTGCAATAACCAGTGAGTCTAAATTTACCCCAAAAATAACACCATTCATGAAAACTCGATAATGAATAACACCCACAACTACGCAACTAAACAAGAAAATAAGCACTGGCAGCGATTTTAATGGGAGCTTCCTGGCGCAATAAAGTAAAAGCGTAAATATACCCAAACTCAATAAAACAAAGAATGTCGAAATCACGCTACCACCTAACACCCCGCTTAGGGGCAAAAATACGTGGGTTATAATAACGAGCGAAGCGAGGACGGCCCACGTGTTTTTGTCCCAGCACGCCCCGCTTGCGTCTACAGCGGTTTGTTATATTCCAATCCACTACATTACATTGCAGTAAGTAACAGTAAAGATATCTTTTGAATTTTTAGTTAATTCAACGACCATCATTGATGGGATGTTTTCACCTTTGAACATTAGCGCCTTTTTATTGTTTTCTATATCTGATGCTTGAATTGGTTGACCTAGTGCTTTAGTAAGCTCTGTTTCAGATTTACCAATTGGAGCTTGAGAACATGGATCAACATCTTGCTGTGAACAACCAACAATAATAAGAATTGCTAATATTAAAAAATACCTCACTGATCCTCCTTGGAATATAACACCCGCATAACGGGCAAAAACACGTAGGCTAAAATTGGAGCGAAGCGACTGAGCCTACGTGTTTTTGTCCCCAGCGAGCGTAGCGAGTGGTTAATGCGCTTGTTATACGCTTACACCTCAACCACATTAATATTGTTAGACCCACCAGTAGTCATGTGTTCTGCCATATTAATGACTTCATCTAATGACTCTGCTGGATGACTTGTTGTTGTAATATACTTGGGATTACTCCCATCTCCTATTGCCAACTCATCCATGGCTTCTTCCCAACTTTCACAATCTAAGCCTACGAAGCAAATTAACTCACAACCCTGGTTTATTAAAGAAAGTAGAAAATCCTCACTTTCGGCTGAATACTTTTTATTTGAAAGTAGCACTATCTTTTTCATGGCGTATAACACCCCGCTTAGGGGCAATAACACGTGGGCTAAAATTTGGAGCGAAGCGACTGAGCCCACGTGTTATTGTCCCAGGGAGCTTGCGACCGACTACAGCGGTTTGTTATGTGCGTGCAGAAAACTGCCTTTTGTTTTGCACCATTTTGCACGAAAAATAGATGGTAATAATAGGGCAAATAAGCAGTGCTTTGTATGAAAAAGTAACTGGGTATGTATCCGGTAACCACAGGCCGAGAGCTATAGCAAAAAGAACCGAAGTAATGCCTAAACAGCAAAAGGTTAATAGGGAATATAGAGCAATTCCTAACAGAGCACGAGGCATAGGCAAAATTGCTTTTTGAATGAGCTTGTATCCTGTAATGAAAAACCCAACAGTTATCAGGTTGGCAAAAAATAAATCCATTTAAGCATTCCTATTAGCACATAACGCTAAGCTAAGGGGCGCAAACGCGTGGGGCATAATAGCGAAGCGCCCCGCGTGTTTGTGTCCCAGCAGGCCGCGACAGCGGACTGCGACTTAAGCGCTTTGTTATGTGCTGAAACCATGATTTAAAACACCTTCCCTATGTTTTGGTTTAATTTACCGCGAGTTAAATGCGCTAGTGGTTAATGTAAAAACACAATGCAAAGTGCATTGTTAAATCCCCTAACCCACTCAAAATTGCCGCGTTTACGATTAATACAATACTAAAACTATTTAGCCCAACTTATTACGACAGCACTGAAAATGCAATTTGCTTCCAATATCTAGCCCCGAAAAAAGTTTTTTACTTAGGTTAAACACAAACAATGATTGCCGGATTAGCCTACGAATTGACTACAACAGACAACTTTAAAGCGACTAATTCAAACACGCACATAACGCTAAGCTAAGGGGCACAAACACGTGGGGCATAATCGCGAAGCGCCCCGCGTGTTTGTGTCCCAGCAAGCCGCGCCAGCGGATTGCGTCTTAAGCGTTTTGTTATGTGCTGAAACCATGAGTTAAAACACCCTTCCTATGTTTTGGACTTATTTACCGCGAGTAAAAGGCGCAAGTGGTTAATGTGAAAACACAATACAAAGTGCTGTGCCAAATCCCCTCGCCCACTCAAAATTGCCGCGTTTACGATTAATATGATACTAAAACTATTTAACCCAACTTATTACGACAGCACTGAAAATGCAATTTACTCGTAAAAGCTAGCCAGTGAAAAACGAATTGCTACTTAAGCTAAACACAAACAATGATTGTTGAGTTAATCTTTGAACTGAATAAAACCGACACTTTAAAGTGACTAATTCAAACACGCACATAACACCCCGCTTAGGGGCAAAAATACGTGGGCTATAATACCGAGCGAAGCGAGGACGGCCCACGTGTTTTTGTCCCAGCAAGCTCCGCTTGCGTCTACAGCGGTTTGTTATGTGCTATCTGAGTGCCTCAGCTTGCGGGCTATTTCTTCAAATTCCTCCGCGGTATAGCCACACAATAGGGGCATTTCCCAATTAAAAAATTTTTCGTTCGTTACTGCATGCATAATCAAAGTCGCTACACCAACTGTCTCTTCGGGAGAAATTATTCCCCCAGCGTATTCTTCTTTGACCTTTGTGGCTATAACTTGGCTAACATTGTCTACAATGGCATTCGTTATTACTAAATCTGAGTTTTCCTCACACTCAACCAAAGCAGCGGATATTGCTTTAATCAAACGTGAATTCAAATCGTGCATTAAAGCCTCCACGGCACATAACGCCCGCATAACGGGCAAATGTACGTAGGCTATAATACCGAGCGACGCGAGGGGAGCCTACGTACATTTGTCCCCCGCGAGCGTAGCGAGTGTTAATGCGTTTGTTATGTATCGTTCTTACTACGAAGAAACAGTGAGACTACCATTACTAGAGATAATAGGATTAAAGCAAACCCAGTTTCTTTATCTGAGTTTTCGACATCTTCTAGCGAATAAATATCTCTTCCCTCCAATTCAAACTGATATGCTGAT
The DNA here is from genome assembly GCF_056161325.1 of Alteromonas sp. ABE4_545. Classification (NCBI taxonomy): domain Bacteria; kingdom Pseudomonadati; phylum Pseudomonadota; class Gammaproteobacteria; order Alteromonadales; family Alteromonadaceae; genus Alteromonas; species Alteromonas sp. ABE4_545. The sequence continues at coordinate 13,611 of NZ_JBSWYY010000033.1, read as the reverse complement.
TGTGATTCTGCTGATTCAGATAGCACTGATGCCACCGCGCTTTTACCAACCAGAGAATTCTTCTTTTCGTCACAGTTCGTTCGAAAGGAAAATTCCTCTAACAAACTGATGTGGCGAAGTCCATCAACTGTTTCAAGCTGCAAGCTTGGTGAACCATCTTTACTTCCTGATGCACAATTAATAGATTTGATAACTCCTGTGATACTGAACAGGTGCTTGTCGGATATTGTATCCCGATTCAGTTTATGGACACCCAAAACTAACAAAAGAACTGTCAGTATTAACCAGCCTACATTCTTCAAAGCTTCACCATAGATACATAACACCCCGCTTAGGGGCAAAAATACGTGGGCTATAATAACGAGCAAAGCGAGGACAGCCCACGTGTTTTTGTCCCAGCAAGCTCCGCTTGCGTCTACAGCGGTTTGTTATGTGCAACTGCCAAAATCAACCACCATATTGCAGAACTAAATAAAAACTAAAAACCAAACATACCGTGAACATGGCTGGAATACCAAATAGCATCCTTTTTTGATTCGATGTTAAGGGCTTTGATGTTGCAAAGAAAACCATGCTGGGAAAAAGTTGAGAAACAAAAATGGGAACAACAAAAAAACTTAATTGATAACCGATCATCCCAGCAATTGAATCACCGGCACTTCCCGCGTACCAAATTTGAAGTACGACGTTTAAGAAACATATAAAGGAAATAATTCCCCAAAACTCCTTTTTACTCAAAAGCATCCTTTTGCACATAACACCCACATAAGGGGCTGTAATACGTGGGCTAAAATTTGGAGCGCAGCGACAGAGCCCACGTGTTACTGTCCCAGCGAAGCGCCTTAATGTGTTTGTTATGTGCCGCTACGAAATTACCTTAAGCTCAATTTGAGCTCCATCTGGTAATGTTTCTATTTGCCTTGCGACATCTCCGGAAAAAGTAAGTTGCTCAATTTGAGGGACTGATACGATATTAGCGGCGCTGTATTCTCCGCCTAACACCCCAGGAATTGTTAGGTGATATTTGTAACCTGATTTTAGTTCACCTAATTTTACCTTTGCCTCGTTTACTAGATTAGCCATTACCCAGTCTTCAGTGAACTCTGGGTCTGCGAGTACTTTATCGAGCGCACTTCGATCATGCGCGATTAACGAGCAATAGCTATCTTCTGGGCATAGGCGCCAATATTTCCCAACAGAATCTCTAATTATCAAATTTCCAAATTCATTTTCTGCAACTACTTTTACGGGATCTATACCAACCCAGCCCCAAGCAGATTTAATAGCATCAATAATTTTCAAGCTACCACCTTAGGCACATAACGCTAAGCTAAGGGGCGCAAACGCGTGGGGCATAATAGCGAAGCGCCCCGCGTGTTGTGTCCCAGCAGGCCACGGCAGTGGACTGCGACTTAAGCGTTTTGTTATGTGCTGCAACCATTTATTAAAACACCTTCCCTATGTTTTGGTTTAATTTACCGCGAGTAAAAGGCGCAAGTGGTTAATGTGAAAACACAATGCGAAGCGCATTGCCAAATCCCCTAACCCACTCAAAATTATCGCGTTTACGATTAATACCCAGCTTGAAACTGTTGCGACCAACTTATTACGTCAGCACTGAAAATGCAATTTACTCGTAAAAGCTAGCCAGTAAAAAAAGAATTGCTACTTAAGCTAAACACAAATAATGATTGTTGAATTAACCTTTGAGATAGATAAAACCGACACTTTAAAGTGACTAATTCAAACACGCACATAACGCTAAGCTAAGGGGCGCAAACGCGTGGGGCATAATAGCAAAGCGCCCCGCGTGTTTGTGTCCCAGCAGGCCGCGACAGCGGACTGCGTCTTAAGCGTTTTGTTATGTGCTGAAACCATGAGTTAAAACACCTTCCCTATGTTTTGGTTTAATTTATCGCGAGTAAAGTACACAAGTGGTTAATGTAAAAACACAATACGAAGCCCTATACCGAACCCCCTAACCCACTTAAAACTGCCGCGTTTACGATTAATGCCAAGTTTAGTTTTGTTGCGACCAACTTATTACGACAGCACTGAAAATGCAATTTACTCGCAATATTTAGCCAAACGAAAACGGTTCTTTAGATAGGTAAAACGCAAACAATGGTTGTTCAATTAACCTACGAATTGACTACAACCGACACTTTAAAGTGACTAATTCAAACACGCACATAACACCCCGTTTAAGGGGCAAAAACATGTAGGCTATAATGCGAAGCAGCCTACATGTTTTTGTCCCAGCGCGCCCCGCGCGCGACTTGAAACGATTGTTATACGTGCGAGCTCCGAACTGTCGCGGCTTGCCGCCACAACCTGCTGATACTTCCAGCAACGCATAACACCTTGAATTACCTTAAAACAACAACCTGCAAAATACCAGACGCACATTAGATTCTGTAAACAACCGGGAATGCTGACTGTAGGCGTTGCAGAACATCAAAGACCGCGATGATAAAGCTGCTGAAACAACTGAAAATGGCGGGAGCAAAAACTACCTAGCAAACTGCCCTACCCAGCCAAAAACTCAATCCCTTGAAGCCTTAAAATAGCTAAGCAAGAATCGGCGTATAACACCCCGCTTAGGGGCAAAAATGCGTGGGCTATAATAACGAGCGAAGCGAGGACAGCCCACGTGTTTTTGTCCCAGCACGCACCGCGTGCGTCTACAGCGGTTTGTTAGAAGCGTGCACGCCGCTTCTCCCTACGAGGATCATGTGGATTAACATTACCACCAAATGTTTGCTTGTACACCTTACCCAAATCTGAAGTGATTTCCAGCTTAAGAATATATGGAGTGCCAAGAGCAGAACGCCAATAGTGATACTGTTTTTGATATGGCTCATTAAAGCTAAAAGCGACATAAGCAGATTTAAGCCAACTAAGAGGGATTTGATGAGCCGTCAGCATTTGGTGAAGCGACTTATGCATACTTATTGCAAAGGGTTTTACGCTTTCGTGGTTAGAATTACTTTCGACTTCGGAAAGATCAATTGTGATAAAAGAAACCTTATCTTGCTCTGCGAGTGAACAAAGTTGACCCATTGCCCAGTAACCCAAGTGATCATTATTACGACCATTTAGCTTATGAGCTAGATTTCTTACTATTCCCTTTAATTCTCTACGACGAGCCATGACTCTCCTTGGCTTCTAACACCCCAAGAAGGGGCAATTACACGTGGGCTACAATTCGGAACGAAGTGACGGGAGCCCACGTGTTATTGTCCCGCTTACTTGGCTTGTTATGCGCTTAGTCCCAAGCTAAAAAAGGGACGTTCACCTTCGTATCTATCAATATTTGCGCCAATGCGACTGTAGAAATCTATTCCACGTTTATTGTTTGGGCTAGCTGTCCACGCAATATGTGACGCATTAATTAGCTTTGCTTCTAGCTGTAGCGCTTTCATTAATTCTTGTCCAACGCCTTTTGAACGGTTGGAAGAAATAACTAATAAGTCGTCAAGCCAGATAGAAGGCTGACCTTTAAATGACGAGTACCTGAAATGATAAAGAGCAAATCCAATTACTCTATCATTGCTCTCTGCTAGCAACACAGCAGCAAAGGGAGTAGATGAAGTGATAGTGTTTTTTATAGCTGTAACGTCAGTACTAATTTCACCATCAAAACCTTTCATGCTTCTATCGAATTCAGCTTTCTGCTGTATTAGCGCAAGAATAATTTCCTCGTCGCCAGGTTTTCCTTTCCGAATAATCATAAATTCTCAAATTGACGCATAACACCCCGCTTAGGGGCAAAAATACGTGGGCTATAATATCGAGCGAAGCGAGGACAGCCCACGTGTTTTTGTCCCAGCACGCCCCGCGTGCGTCTACAGCGGTTTGTTAGCTGGCATTGCAAATCGAAGAAAGAATTGCCGGTTAAGGTCCATTTTATTTAAATTCCTTTTCTCTGGGCTTTTCTGCATCTGGGTTTGTGAATAGATAAAAAATAAATACCAGCCACATTGCACCAAACACGCCAATAGCACTAACAACCAAACGGAAAACAATTTCCAAAGGCGTACCTACAACCTCTCTGGTGACCATTGCATACAGAACCAAAAGCATATATCGAAGAAGATATTACTGCATATTTAACAGCTCTTCTTGGCAAAGACTTTTGAGTCATGGTTTACCTACTGACAGCTAACACCCCGCTTAGGGGCAAAAATATGTGGGCTATAATGACGAGCGAAGCGAGGACAGCCCACGTGTTTTTGTCCCAGCACGCCCCGCGTGCGTCTACAGCGGTTTGTTATATTGCTTGTATAGAAAAGTACTAAGCATCTTTTTTTAAGTTTCTCTTACTGGATTATGGAATCCAGGTAGGGAGTGGATGAACCATCCCAATAACACTTAACGCAACTACCATCTTGGAAAACATGATCACAGTTTTTGTATCCGTATATCACATGGCTGCATTGAGGGCACAAAGCACTCATTTCGGAGCGTTTTGGATCGAATAAACTGCCACATTCGTTACATGTTTTAAGAGATGAAATGTTTGAGTCCCCTCGCAATATAACGCTAAGCTAAGGGGCGCAAACGCGTGGGGCATAATAACGAAGCGCCCCGCGTGTTTGTGTCCCAGCAGGCCGCGCCAGCGGACTGCGACTTAAGCGTTTTGTTATGTGCTGAAACCATGAGTTAAAACACCTTCCCTATGTTTTGGTTTAATTTATCGCGAGTAAAATACCTAAGTGGTTAATGTGAAAACACAATGCGAAGCGCATTGCTAAAACCCCTAACCCACTCAAAATTACCGCGTTTACGATTAATACCCAGCTTGAAACTGTTGCGACCAACTTATTACGTCAGCACTGAAAATGCAATTTACTCGCAAAATCTAACCAAACGAAAAACGGGATTTACGTAGGTTAAACACAAACAATGATTGTTGGATTAACAGAATAATTGGCTAAAGCCGAAAACTTTAAAGTGACTAATTCAAACACGCACATAACGCCCCAATTAGGGGCACAAATACGTAGGCTATAATCCTGAGCGAAGCGATGGGAGCCTACGTGTTTGTGTCCCAGCGAACGCAGTGAGCGACTAAATTGGTTTGTTATATTTGTGGTTATTCAATCCACTGAACATTTGTTTTCTGAATGCCCAAACCCTGCTTGAATTTAATTGGGAATTCGAGGCTAGGTTCGTTTACCCAGCCACGCTCAACAAACAAGTTGTACCCTGAACCTGACTTCTCGTAACGAACTGCACCTAACCAGATTGCATCCCACTGTCCAAGAAATTCTAATTCCTCTAACGATTCAGGGTAAGTGCCATTACGAACCTTATGCAACTCAATAATTGATATGGCAGAAACAAAATTCTGGGTACCGAATGTAGTATCGGCTTCTGGAAAAACACCAAAATCACATGCTGTAAGAGAAAGAAGCATTATTGCTATGAAAAAAATCCGTTTCACTTGGAGCACCCTTCGAAAAATATAACGCTAAGCTAAGGGGCGCAAACGCGTGGGGCAAAATAGCGAAGCGCCCCGCGTGTTTGTGTCCCAGCAGGCCGCGACAGCGGACTGCGACTTGAGCGTTTTGTTAGCTTTTATGCTGACCATAAACAACCACCAGTACATATGGAAAGCACACTAAAATAGCCGGTTCAATATACATAAATATTGATTGAAAGCTGATACCAACAGCGTAAACCGGTAAGAAGAAAAGTATTGGTAGCAGTAACAAGTGTTGAAACATACCGAGTAATATAGTACCCAGTAGAACGATTTTAAGGTTTATTCGATCTAATTTGGACCGCGTTAACAACAGTGCAATAAAAAATATTGAGAACGTTTTAAACATTTCATCTAACATCCAACCGTTGTAAAGCATACTGAGATTATAAACACTTAAACAAGCTTGGTTGTCTATGCAATCAAATACTGAATACATAAGCTTCGCAGAATACCCTGCAATCAAAGACAGCAGGAATGCAGTTAAAATTCTTAATAAAATAACCTTTCGTAAAATCATTTTTTAAAAGCTAACGCCAAGCTTTGGGGCGCAGGCACGTAGGGCATAATAGCGAAGCGGCCCTGCGTGTTTGCGTCCCAGCGAACGAAGTGAGCGACAACAGCGTTTTGTTAGCTGCCATGGCCCACTCCTCGCCGTTTCATATAATTAGCGAGCTGAACTGAGTCTTTGTTTTGGCTACTAAGCAATGCTTCATAAACGCCAAGTTGATCTTCGCTTTTCTTGTGCTGACCCAGTTTTTCTTTTCCGTGAATATCGGTTACAACCACTTTGAAACCAACCACAGCCTTTAATAACCTTTGAATATATTCTTGCGGCATGAGTTCTGAGCTATTTAATATCTCAGGCTCGTACTTATAGACCAATGAGTTTATTGCCTTAAGCGTATCAGTTGCATTCAACTCATGAAATATTCCAAAACAATGCACTGACGCGTAGTTCCATGTTGGAACCGCTGGTTTCGAGGAATACCAAGTAGGAGAAATATATGAATGCGGCCCGTTAAATAGAACAGATACTCTCTTTCCTGATAGTTCTTTCCATTGAGGATTGGCTCGCGCCATGTGCCCTATTATGCAGCCACTTTCATGTTCTGAAGTATCAAAAATTAGAGGTAGGCGCGTCGCCTCCAAATCTTGGGTGATTAACGTACCAAAACCAAATTCCGATATAAATGCGCTGATTGAGTCTATATTTGGTATTTCCATATTTTTTGGGGTGTACATTCAAATCCTCAATGCTAATGGCAGCTAACACCCCGCTTAGGGGCAAAAATACGTGGGCTATAATATCGAGCGAAGCGAGGACGGCCCAAGTGTTTTTGTCCCAGCACGCCCCGCGTGCGTCTACAGCGGTTTGTTATACGCTACCTTTAGCTTTGATAATAGCTGCCTGATGCTTAGGTGAAATAGGCAGCTTTTTAAAAGGACTGATATTTGAGCCACCAGTATTACCCGCTGGAACCAAACCAATTGCGGTTTTAGTTGCTGCACCAAACACACGAACAATTTGACCAATACATTCTTTAATATCTCTTTGACGAATGGCCCAGAGCAACATGAGGACATGAACTTTTACATGCCACCAAGTAGATTCTTGCCCTAGTACGTGTGCATGTTCCAAATGCTGAAAGGACTCTGAAAGCTTTCCTACAGCTTCTAAATCATTTGCTAAAGCAATTTCTGATTCCACTTCGGAGGCAATATTTTTAGAGAACTTGCTAATCATATTTTCATCCTCTCAACGGCGTATAACGCCCTAATTTGGCGGCGCAAACGCGTGGGCCATACTGCGAAGCAGGGCCCGCGTGTTTGTGTCCCCAACATTTGATTGTTAGCACTTTACTTCACAGCCTCTTTTTCCAAGAACAATGGCAAATTATTTAGTTTATCTTTTAGACTGGAGTATTTATTTTCAAAAAACAGCTGAAAGGCTTCTTTTACTTCTAAAGCATCTTCCGTCAAACAGATTTTTAACCAACGAATCTGTTTCTCTTTACCAAATCCGAAAAGAGTCTTTTTTACTGTGGGCTCCACTATTCCAATTAGATAAGCAAATTCGTTGGGCTTTCCCACCACCGAGACAAACAAATCAACATTAGCTGATTTGTTTTTAGCAGAAATAGTTGCTTCGCTTCCACCGTTACTTTGACCTACTTCTTCTTGCCACGGAAAGTTATTAAATTCACTTAAAAATAAATCGTAGGTTGCGATTCCTTTTAAGTCGTACTGATCGAAGTCATAGCCCGCATGCTGTATATCATATGTGAATTTTGTTTCTGCCAAAGCTACATTCCATGTAAGTAAAGTGAATAAAAAAAGCAGTGATTTCATATTGGTGCTAACACCCCGCTTAGGGGCAAAAATACGTGGGCTATAATATCGAGCGAAGCGAGGGCAGCCCACGTGTTTTTGTCCCAGCACGCACCGCGTGCGTCTACAGCGGTTTGTTATGCCAATCGTTCAATTCAACGAGAGAATCATTTTTAAAAGTAAATGCAGCTTTACCAAGTATTGATGGACAACACATAGCATCTGATAATGCGTACTCTTTCGTATTGATAACAATAACACTACCTTCGATTGTTAATTTATCGAAATCGACGCTGCGCCCATTGTCACCACCAACTTGAATAATATTTATTGGAATGGCATTACTATTTGTCACTTTGATTGCCGCCAGGAAGTAACGATAGTTATTCCCTGCGTTAAAGCCTTCAATCGTGGTAAATGCGAGTAAATAACTTTCTCCATTGATAGTTACTGAGTGAAACTTTCTAGCTTTTTTATATTCCATTGCATACTCGTCAACCACTTCCGACACTAACTCATCAAGAGCATTCACAGCCACATCAGCTTTAGATGCCAAAACAGAGCTACTGATAAATAAACTAAAAAATAGAAAACAAAACTTCACTTAAACTCCATTGGCATAACACCCCACTAAGGGGCGATAACACATGGGCTAAAATTAGGAACGAAGTGACGTAGCCCATGTGTTAGCGTCCCAGCGAGCGAAGCGAGAGCCTTGAGTGGTTTGTTATGTGCGTCCATTTACAACCTCTCTTCCAAGGTATAGGTAATAGAGCCATAAATACTATTGAACAATATATCTTCTTTATCGGTAAGGTTTGCAAAATTATTTGGGTTAGAAACTACAACTTCATAAGCATGCATACCTGGACCAAGGAAAGATGAACACTCCATGCTAGGAAATGGCTCGGTGATTTCTGTTTGTATCACTGCTTCAGAGCATAATGTGCCATCCAGTAAAACTTTTAGCGTTATTGGATATTGAAGTTTTTTAGGTTCTTCGCTTGAAATATTGACGCTAAACGTTGTTGAACCACCAGTGTGGTATCTGACTTTTGTAACATGAACACTACGGAAACCTCCCGTAGAAAATCCCTCAGTCCATTCAGATTTTGCACACCCGTTTAGGAAAATGGCTAAAACAACTAAAATAAACCTCTTCATCAATCCCTCAATGAAAGCACATAACACCCCGCTTAGGGGCAAAAACATGTGGGCTATAATTACGAGCGAAGCGAGGACAGCCCACGTGTTTTTGTCCCAGCAAGCTCCGCTTGCGTCTACAGCGGTTTGTTAGGTGGCATTGTTTCCTCGAAGATACACACCAATATGACCGCCCGAATACTTATGATTTTTAAAGTTACCACGTTTTACAATTGGGATAGAGCCTAAAATGTTGATTATTTGTTGTTGAAGTTCAGGCGTATTGAGCTTTGAGTTATTTGGAACAATTATGAGTGGCGTAAACAAAAAATGAGAGAAGTCTTGATTGCTATTGACCACGGTATATCCACTTTCTTCTAAACTATTCCTTAGGTTAGCTAGCCTTGCTTCGTTTACTCCGGTGGAATGAAGATGGATCGTAGGTTTAGTAACTGAAGTACACCCAGCTAACAAAATGACAATAAAAGAAAGTAGTATCGTCTTCATCCCTGACACCTAACACCCCGCTTAGGGGCAAAAATACGTGGGCTATAATAACGAGCGAAGCGAGGACGGCCCACGTGTTTTTGTCCCAGCAAGCTCCGCTTGCGTCTACAGCGGTTTGTTAACTGCTAACGCGACACTCTCTAAAGATTGAGTTCGCTTGCGAATATTTTATAACCTGCCGCCAATTCTTATTATCCAGATAATTAACGACAACCAAGTCCGGATGAACATTTATATTCAATTTTGATGATTTATACAAATAGCCAGGAGCCAAGGACGCAGGGTGATTTTTCCATCCATCTTTATTCAAAGAGAACCACTTTACTAAATCACCTGAACCACCTGATACATCACCATGACAAGTTTCGAAAGAATCAGGAAAAACACTTAAGAATTCGATATGTTGCTCTCTGTCATACCAAGTAAACAAGCTACCTAGTACTGCGAACAAGGCAGCAAGTACGAAAATTGTCAGTTTTAAAAAAATCTTCATAGCTTAATCGGCAGTTAACACCCCGCTTAGGGGCAAAAATACGTGGGCTATAATTACGAGCGAAGCGAGGACGGCCCACGTGTTTTTGTCCCAGCACGCACCGCGTGCGTCTACAGCGGTTTGTTATAAGCCCTGCCAATACAACCTTGTACAGAGTTTAAGTTTTTTAACTCATTGACTCTAGTGACCACCGTCGGAGCCCGCATTACTGCTGTCTTGCACACCACCACCAAACTTAGAAAATTGCTTTATAGGCTGGTCTTGGCTTTTGTTAAATAGCCATAAACCGATAGCAGAAAAGTACGGAATTAACCAAACCAAAAGGATTTGAAAAACCTTTTGAACGTTATCTAAGTCTTCTCTTTTTACTAGAAAAACAGAAACAGCAAGGTTTAAAACCAAGTAGATAGCAAAAGCAATATACACAATTAAAAGAGAGTCCATCTCACAATATCCTTTGGCTTATAACGCCCCGCTTAGGGGCAAAAATACGTGGGCTATAATAACGAGCAAAGCGAGGACAGCCCACGTGTTTTTGTCCCAGCAAGCTCCGCTTGCGTCTACAGCGGTTTGTTAGGTACCCCGACATCATAGGTCACTAATTAACTCTCTTATTAATGGCAATAAATTCTCTTTTTTCTCTATTAACCCAGAGTTACCGCAGTAGTCTACTGCCAGTTTCCCATCGGTATTTTTGTACAAAATAAATAGGTATTTCTTCCCAATATCCGGTGCAAAACGAGCACTGTTGTTTGGATCCCAAAGTACAATTTCGCCTTGGACTTTTGAATAAAGTGTTTGGTGCACTTGAAGTTGATAGATTGATCCAGCATAAAAATCTGGCTCTTGAACATCGTTGACCCATGTATGCTTTATTGGTGTTGCAATAATGATTGCAGTAGACCTTTGAACTTCGGCTTCCAACGAATAGTCGATAAGATCGGGGTAGCAGGCAGCAAAAACATTTGATGAAAAGAAAATAAAAAAGGTAACACAAAATTTATAAAACATATGAACTTAACCTGGTACCTAACACCCAAATAAGGGGCGCAAACATGGCGGCTATAATCGGAACGAAGTGACACAGCCGCCATGTTTGTGTCCCAGCGAGCGAAGCGAGTGACTTAATTTGTTTGTTAGCTGTCTTTTCCCAAACGACCACTTTGTCTTCGAAGCTGCCGAGCCAATGCCTGAGTAGTTGGGTACTTGGGCAAAATCAGCCACAAAACAATATATAAAATAACTGGCAAGGCAAAGAAAAATGAAAATACAAGAAACGCTATTCGAAGCCCCGTTTTACGGAACCCATAATATTGAGAAAGTCCTGAGCATACGCCTGCGATAATGCCGTGCTCTCCCCGCGTGAGAACCGGCAAGTCCCTTTGTTGCATAAAACCTCCTGTTTTATGAAGAAATAAAAAACCAATGTGACTTGTTAAATAAGACCACAGACTACAAGGCACAAATGACAGCTAACGCTTAGCTAACAGGCAAAATTAAATAAGCTAAAATCGAGCGAAGCGACAAGCTTATTTAATTTTGTCCTAGTTTAGCGCCTTGTTAGCCCTAAAATTCGACAGATATATGCTGACCTTTTTCTAGTAGTTTCCATTGATTATTTAAACTGAGAAGCACATTTGTCATTGTTTCAAAGTTATCAATTTCAATTTTCGGCACTGGCATATTACGGCTAAGACAAGCTTGCTCAGTCATGTATTGAAAACTCGCATAATCAGGCTTTTCTCCTGACCAAAGTAATGATTGTAAAGATTCAACCATAGATTCTGTTTGCCAAACATCTATTTTATTCGCAATTTCTTTTGATACTTCGTTATGCTCAAGTTTGAAGCTAATATCTGCGCCAGCTTTCAATTGACCATAAAATGCACCTTTAATTGCAAAGTATTTTTCAACTACAAAATGAATCATATCGTGCGGAGCAACGCCTTGCTCTGGCATTTGAGTCTCAGTAAAAGTGCCATTATTTCTAACACACTTCAAATGGCCGTACTTGGCATTTCCTTTCGTAAAAATTATTTCCATACACCAAACTCTGATTTAGGGCTAACTTTAAGCTAAGGGGCGCTAGCATGTGGGCTAAAATCCGAACGAAGTGAGTCAGCCCACATGTTAGCGTCCCAGCGACCGAAGGGAGTGAACTTGAGCGCTTTGTTAGAAGCAGAGCCTGTTCCTTTGGCCTTATTAAAAACTAATAGAGCCAGCATACGATTGATTATTAACACAAACAAGTAGAACGACGGTGGATTGATGGTTTTGATTTGGCAGAAGCTAGCCGCCATCTGAGCTATTAAGTGTAATGGCGCTTGCAGGCTTAAAATAAGAACTTGTCGATAAAGCGCCTATTACACCACCTTTGAATTTTAATCGGCGGATTTACACCTACCACAAGCCAGAGCGATGCTAATGAAAACAGGTAAGGGTAGTTGTACTGGGATTTTTTTAAAGCCAAATGGAGTTTAGGCTGACGCCTTATAACTTTTAAATAAGGGGCGCAGGCACGTAGGGCATAATGGCGAAGCCGCCCTGCGTGTTTGCGTCCCAGCCCGCGCAGCGGGCGAACTTAATTTTTTTGTTATACACAATTTAATTCGAAGAACTACTTTCTTGCTGCAAAAAGAGCAGGATTTTTTCTAGAGAGTAGAAAAGTAACTGCAAAACTACATTTAAGCCAAAAATGATAGCGCCCCAAATAAAGCCTGTATCACTTGAATAGTATTCAAGGCCAAGCTCTGAGTGGTTACGAATATTTGAATCTATTAGTGCCCAGTTGGCAAACATTGCGATAATTAAAAAAACAAACAGCCAAAAAGATGAAAGAAGTTTGTATCGCTTTACAATTTTTTTGATATTTTCTTCTGACATGTAGGGTTCCCTCCTTGTGTATAACACCCCGCTTAGGGGCGAAAATACGTGGGCTATAATTACGAGCAAAGCGAGGACAGCCCACGTGTTTTTGTCCCAGCACGCCCCGCGTGCGTCTACAGCGGTTTGTTATGTGCAACCTGTTAGTTACTTACAGTGTTATATTTTAAAAGGTACCAATTACCCGAAACGCTTGAGTAACAATATTTACTATCAAGTGATTCCAATTGTTCGATTTTACATAGTTTATTGGATTCGACAGCACCAAAAAATAAGTCACCATCAATGCCCTGCACTGTGCCTTGGGGTAACACCCACCCATTAACAAACCTAAAAAGCTGGATAGAAGTAAAACCGTATTTGATAACAACCTGTTTAAATTCGGACAGTTGACCGGTTGGGTTTACTTTTTTGGTTTCCAGTTCCCAAACCAAGTAATCTTTGTTATTGAGCGGGTTTTCGCAACCTTCGCACCACTCGATCCGACTATAGTTCGTCCTCGATGCAGCTTGGAACAAAGCTTCGAATGCTTCATTATTTTCCTCTAAGTATGTTTTCAGTTCGTCAATAGAATTTCCCTCAGCGCCATAAGCATAACCAAGGGAAAGAGAGCACAGAAGAAGTAGAAAAAATAACCGCATAAACTTACCCCAAAGCACATAACACCCCGCTTAGGGGCAAAAATACGTGGGCTATAATATCGAGCGAAGCGAGGACAGCCCACGTGTTTTTGTCCCAGCACGCCCCGCGTGCGTCTACAGCGGTT
>NZ_JBSWYY010000032.1:0-35069 GCF_056161325.1 Alteromonas sp. ABE4_545 | reverse complement strand
TATTGTTGTGGGGATTTTGGGGTTAGCATGGTGAACACTCCGAATTTCACTATGCCTATTAGATCAAAGCCCCAGACTTTCGTCTAGGGCTTTTTCAACAGTCTGAGGCCCTGTTAAAAACAGGGCCTTCTCTATTTACCGTTAATAAAACGCGTTATTAAAAGCGGTAGTTAACCTGAGCACTGAAAATATGAGCGTTAGCAGATTGCTCCGCCGACAACGAGCTAGAAATAGTACCTAGACCAGACACACTGATGTCATTTTCGCGTTCAACAACTGCATCGCTACCAACCAAATATGCATAACCAAGATCGAATGAAATTGCGTCATCCAATTTATACGTTCCACCAACTGAAACCCAATGACGGTCGGTATCAGGAATACTCAATGAACGATGTGCGGTTGTTACAGCACCTTCGTCATAGGCATAGCCCGCACGTAAAGTTACTTGCTCATTTAACAAGTAAGTCGTACCAACACTTACACGCCATGTATTTTCAAAGTGTTCTTCTTTAAGTAGCAAGTCTGTACCTGAAGACAAGTTTGCTTCAAGCTTTTCAAAAACACTCCACTCGGTAAAGTTTGCGCTAAATTGCAAAGACCATTGATCATCGAGCTTTTGGTTTACAGCAAACTCTGCAATTGCAGCAAGATCCAGATCCAGAGATCCAGGTTGATTCAATGCTTCAACCATATCAGAGCTCACTTCACCGTCTAACGACAATTCAGTTTTTGCACGATAGCTCAACGCTACTGTTGTATCAGCCGTTGCTTGCCACAATGCACCTAGATTCCAACCAAAGCCCCAGTCATCACCTTCTAATTTCAAGATGGTGGCGTTTCCTGGCACTGCACCGCCTGTTAAGCCATAAATAGCTTGTGGTGTTGAAGTACCAATTTCCGCTTCTGCATAGGTTGCGCTTAGGCCAAGACCAATGCTCAAAGTATCAGTAAGTTTGTAAGCAACAGTAGGATTAAACGTAAACGTGATCACCTCAGCGCGATCTGCAAAATGTAGCGCATTGTATGTATCAGAATAGTCAGTAGAAAGACCGTAATTAGCAAACAGTCCTGCTCCAACTGATACTTTGTCGTTAATCGGTGTAACAACGAAAAACGAAGGGATCAGTGCGCTTTCTGCAATATCTTTTTCACTTGCATCTGCCGTTACCGGTGTACCACCCATATCCACTGTCATTTCCCCCTCAATATCGACATTAGGGTTGATGTAGTTAACAGCGAAGCTCATTTCCGTCTTGTCGAAAGCGGTAATCGCACCGGCATTGGTCGCCAAAATTGAAGCGTTCTCTGGCGTAGCGGCTTGCCCTGCAAAAGCACGGCCTAAACCATTCGCACTGTGTTCATTCACTTGAAAGCCAGCAGATAGGCTTGAAAACGAGGCCGAAGCAAGGGCTACACCTGCCGCGACGGGCAGAAGTCGAAGATTTTTCATTGGATTACTCTACTACTAGAAAAAGGCGTTAAGAAAAGTTATATATTCTGTCGATTAATCAGACAGATAATTATTGATATTGAATTCGGGCAATGATGATACGCGTGATATAGACAGGCTTCAATGGTCGCAACAATCAACTGCTCAATAAAACAGCTATTTTGCGTATTTTAACGACAAATATGTGTATTTTTGTGGTGAGTTACTGCATTTTCCCCAACATTTGGTAAACCAAATGTAAAACCAAAGAAAAAGGCGTCATTGCTGACGCCTTTCCTCCATAGCATCAAACTCAAGAGGTCAAATTCATGATTACTGTGGTCTAACCGCAGGAAACAATTCATGTGAATATGTTAATAAAGCGCTTAAAATTGGTTTAAGGCGCTTTTTTAAGCAAAACCACGAGGGAAACACCGACTAAAACGGCCATGCAAGAGAATAAAATACGTGCAGAAATCAATTCATCTAACCAAACGGCGCCCATAAAAACAGCGATAACAGGCACAGAAAGCTGTACTATTGATGCAACCTCTCCTCGTAAATGAGGAATAACCTTGTACCAAACTGCGTAACCTAAACCCGATGTTATACCACCTGAAATGAGCGCAAGCACAACACCTCGCGCTGAATATGCACCGGAATATGACACAACAACGAGTACGGTAGTTGGCACACAAGCCAGCATAAAGTTAGAAGCCGTTGCTCTCAGTGGTTGCCCCGACGTTTTCCCGCGGATCGAATAAACAGCCCAACCGCCCCCAGCCAAAACCATAAGTAATACAGGGAGCAAATTAGGTGCTTGCGCCCCAGGCAATAGTAAAACGACTAACCCTATCGCCGCTAACGCAACACCTCCCCATTGCCAAACTGACAATTGTGCACCCTTTATATAATTCCAAAGCATCATGGTAATCTGCACTGTCCCGAAGAGAATCAATGCTCCCATACCGGTATCCATACTGACATAAGCAAAGGAAAACCCGCTTGCATAAACAAACAACGCCAGCGCTGAAGGCCAACTCCCCTCACCCGATTGCGCTGGTTGTGAAAGCTTCACCATCAGTGAAAGTACAATCGCACCAGACAGCAACCGCAGAGCCGTAAACTCAGTCGGCCCAATTTCACCATCGATTAACGCCATACGACAGAGCAATGAATTTGCCGCAAACGCCAACATAGCTATCGTGGTATAAGCACATACCTGCAACACATTCATGAGTTAATCCTTTTGTTTTTAAGCGATTTTTGGCAATCTGGCGATATTCAATTGAACGACTGTCGCACATGAAATTTTCAATTACCACCAACAAAGCAAAAATAGACCTTAAAGTAGTACACGCATTTTTGAGTAACAGTTATTGGGCAAAAAATATTGCCATTGACACCGTCGCGCGCTGCATAGAACATTCACTGAGCTTCGGTGTGTTAGACGAAAATGGGAAAACGGTGGGCTTTGGGCGTTGGATAACAGACCAAACAACTTTCGCTTATTTGTCTGATGTGTTTATTTTAGAAGCGTATCGCGGTCAGGGGCTAAGTAAGTATTTGGTTGGCACTATGCTTGAGCATGAGGCACTACAAGGCCTTAGAAAAGTGATGTTAACGACAAAGGATGCGCAAGGCCTGTATGCAAAATTTGGTTTCGAGCAACTTACTCAACCCGAAATGATCATGCAAAAAGTGACGCCATCGCCATATGGCTGAGAAAAGTAACCCACTTAAGCTGAGATGTCAGATGGTCACCGTAATCCCTTGGTGACCTCGCCTCAAATATCGCCAGACAAAACCTGTGCGTTTCAATAAAGTTTGCTACCGCATTACATGCACTTGCTTTTGATGAACTGAATGCATGATTTCCGATGTTCTGGTGAGGTAAACTCATTGGCATCAATTAAGATGGCCATTAAGTTATCTATGTACAAGTACACGTTGCCATGATCATTAGTGACAGACTGTATAGCACCCCACTGATATTCCGTTGTAATTTTCGCACTTTTAAATGTAATCCCAGAGTCGTTTAGGATTAATTCACGAAAAGCGAGTATGGTGCCATGTTCAAACGGCATCATCGCTTTACGCAGATTCTGTACCTTCCAAGCATAAGTGAAAAAGAACGCAATAACAGGGGTATACAGTATCGCGATGTTTTCAATAGATATTGATGTAAAGCCTTTTTTCGCAACTTGAAAAAAGTACATAAAAGCCACAGCTAACACTAACCAAATAAAGAAACTCTGTATAAACCCGCCCTTTTTACTTTTACGAGTAATAGCCTGGCGAACGGAAAATTGAGAAAACTGTTTGTAAGTTTTTAACGGTATTGCGGCGTTAAAGTGGAACTCAGGAGAAACATCACTAGACAATGCCCAATACTCCTTATCAGACTTAAAAAGTTGCTGAGAATAAAAAAACGCCCCGGTGTTTGACCAGGGCGCTTCATTTTTGGATTAAAGTGCGAAGCCCAAACGCTCAGCGACTTCGATGTAGGTTTCGACTACCGACCCTAACCCTTGACGGAAACGGTCTTTGTCCATTTTTTTGCGAGTTTCTTTATCCCACAAGCGGCAGCCGTCTGGCGTAAATTCGTCGCCAAGAACAATATTACCTTGCGCATCAAGACCAAATTCAAGTTTGTAGTCGACCAAAATCATACCAGC
Source organism: Alteromonas sp. ABE4_545 (assembly GCF_056161325.1). Taxonomy (NCBI): domain Bacteria; kingdom Pseudomonadati; phylum Pseudomonadota; class Gammaproteobacteria; order Alteromonadales; family Alteromonadaceae; genus Alteromonas; species Alteromonas sp. ABE4_545. The sequence continues at coordinate 30,959 of NZ_JBSWYY010000032.1, read as the reverse complement.
TTGATCAAACAGTGCTTTTAGCACACTGTTTACAGCAAACGTCAGTCGTTTCATTTCAGCGATTTGAGCTTCTGTTGCCCAACCAAAAGAAACGATGTGGAAATCGTTCACCATCGGATCGTGTAGCGCATCATTTTTTAGGAAAAATTCGAACACTGGCGGATCGAGAAGTAAGCCTTCTTCTACGCCCAGACGACGAACTAAAGAGCCCGCAGCCACGTTGCGCACAACGCACTCTACTGGGATCATATCAAGCTTTTTCACCAGTGAATCATTGTCAGACAATAAGGCTTCTACTTGAGTAGCAATACCAGCGTCTTCCAATTTGTTCATAATGAAATGGTTAAATTTGTTATTCACTTCACCTTTACGGTCAAGTTGCTCGATTTTTTCGCCATCAAAAGCGGAAGTATCGTTGCGGAACTCCAAAATGAGCTTGTCACTATCGTCAGTTAAATAAACCGTTTTTGCTTTACCGCGGTAAAGTTCGTCGCGTTTTTCCATGGGGCTTCTCAAATTAAATATCGAGATTGTCTTCCGACATCACTCGAACAAATGAATCATAAAGATTAGAAACGACATTCGCCTCGAAAGGCTCATTCTCAGTGCTCTTAAAGGTGATAGACGTTTTGTTACCCAAATCACCCACTACGAGATGATAATCATCATACTCTAGCAACTTTTTCGCGTCAGAAGAGAATAACCCCTTCCACCAAGAACTTTGTTCATCAGTATAGGTGACGAACAACAAGCCATTGGATTTATCTAAATCTTTTACGTTAAAACCAAGTTTTCTCAGTACCAGTAACAAACGTGGCCATGCAATATCGTACTGCGCGTCTACCACAAATGCGGGGTTGCCATCTTCATCAAAGCCCATGTTCATGGTAAGCCCCTGACGAATCTGAGCGATGCGTTGGTTTGTTTTTACTTGATTTTCATATTCGTAATGACTAATGACACTATTGAGGATCGCCACTTCTTCTCGGCGTTGAGCAATGTCATCGATGTCGCTTTTGACTTCCTCGCCCTTAGTCACCATATAATCGACGAGTTCAGCACTCAGTGCAGCTGTGCGGCCATGGGGTTTAAGCTGAAGCGTGAACTTGAAACGGCGCCCAACTTCCACCTTTTCTTCGTCCCATGAATACCAACCTTGATACCATTTTTCTTCATCTTCTGTCCGAAGCACAGCCCAGTCTGTAACCAACACACCGGCTTCAGGGTCGAAAGAATCAACACCAATGCCTTGCTTGTCTAAATAATTGATCAGAGAATCCCACACGGCGTTACTTAACGGTTGGCTATCGTCAACCTGATCGAACCACACAGTAGCGGAACGGCTGCCTTCTTCAACATGCGACCCTGCCACCAAAGGCAAGACCAATGCAGGAGACTGAATAACGAGCTTTTTGCCTACCAATGTTTGGTCTGCATTCTCGCCGAGTTTAGGTAATTCGTAATCGTCTGAAAACTCAGGGCGATCAAGGTCTGACGGCACTTTCATTGAAGTGCGTTCTTTTGATTTCAGGTAGTCGTAGCTTCCTGATGCAGTTACTCTATCAACCTGACTCGCACATCCTGCAAGTACAGCAACAGTCAAACTACTTAACAATGCCAGGCTTTTTTTCATTTATTATCCTTATTCACCAGAAATCAATGCATATTCACGAAGTATTGCTTCGATTGCATTTTTGCTTTCAAGTTCCGGTAAAACCATTGGCAAACGTAAAAAAGGACTTTTCATCATCCCCATTTTGTACAACGCCCATTTGGGCATCACTGGATTCGGTTCAATAAACAACCCAGTATGCAATTTGTAAACAGTGTCGTTAATTTCACGACAACGGGCAAAATCACCAGCTAGGCCAGCTTCACACATTTGTGCAATTGCGCGAGGCGTGATGTTTGCCGTAACAGAAATCACGCCGTGACCGCCTGCACACAAAAACTCAGCACTCGTGCCGTCGTCGCCACTCAAGAATACAAAATCGTCGCTTACAAGCGGTTGCATTGCTTTTAAACGTGCAATATCACCGGTTGCGTCTTTCAAACCAACAATATTTTTGTGTTGAGAAAGCTCTGCAACCGTCTCAGGAAGCATGTCTGCAACCGTGCGGCCTGGTACGTTATAAAGAAGTACTGGAAGGTCTGTGGCGTCGGCAACCGCTTTAAAGTGGGCAACCATACCTTTTTGCTGAGGCTTGTTGTAATAAGGAACAACACTTAAGAAACCGTCGATACCTAAGCCAGCCATTTGCTCACTCAAGAAGATAGCTTCAGCTGTTGAGTTGGCACCGCTTCCCGCAATGATTTTAGTGCGTCCAGCGGCAGCAGCAACCGTGTGTTTGACCACTTCTACGTGCTCATCAAAAGGCAGAGTAGCAGATTCACCGGTTGTACCAACCGACACAATCCCATGAGTGCCTTGTTCAATATGAAATTCGACGAGTTGAGCTAACGCATCGTAATCAATAACCCCGTTGTCATCCATTGGGGTTACGAGTGCAACGTAACTGCCAGTAAACATAATCTCTCCACTTTTTAGTGAGCGCACATGGTAATTATCTCAACGCCTAAACACAAGATGCGGAACGTGTTGAAAACGTAATATTACTGATTTTTTCGCCAAGATCGCTCAGATTGACTAGTGTTTGACCAAATATGAGGCATCAACGAAACCTTTATCACCATAACCAAGAGCTTATACAAACCAAGTGGGTGTGCTAAGATCGGGCTAACATTAACGGTTTACCGATTTTTCAGGCATTGGTATCACATCGAGTAAATGGTGCGTGTAAGCTCTTTTAGAGTTAAACACGGAAGAATAACAATAAGGATTTTCGTCGATGCAACATCAACTTATCGTGGTCATTCTCGGCACAGACAAACACGGTATCTTAAGTGAAATTTCTACCACTGTAAGTGAAGCGAACTGTAATATTTTAGACAGCCGCCACGCCATTTATGGCCGAGACTTTTCTCTAACCATGATTTTAGAAGGCTCTCATACCGCTATCACACGAGCGGAACTCACCTTACCGGGTTTGTGTCAGCGCCTTGATCTTTTATCCATGATGAAGCGTACCAGCGAGCACGAAAAACAAAACCTCGAGCACATGTTCTTCGTCGAATTTCGCGGTAAAGATACACCGGGGCAAATAAAAAAAGTCACGGGCTTTTTTGCGGATTGTAACGCGTCGATTTCTGCCTTTCGACAACACACATACAATGACGATACAACCGGTGACAAAATGACACGCTGTAAATTTATGGTCACCGTCGCAGACCCGATTAATTTTGAACAGTTACAACAAGGCCTCATGGCATTGTTCAACGAGCTAAACCTGACAGGCACTATTGCCGATCAAAATCAAAAGGAAAACAATGAACACATTACAAGCTGGGACTAAAGCCCCGTTATTTACCTTACCAGACCAAGACGGCAACGATGTATCACTCGCCGATTTAGCCGGTAAAAAAGTACTGGTTTATTTTTATCCCAAAGCCATGACTCCAGGATGCACGGTTCAAGCGCAAGGCTTGCGCGACGTAAAAGCAGAACTTGAAAAACGCAATGTAGTCGTATTGGGCGTTAGCCCTGATGCAGTAAAACGCTTGCCTAAGTTTATTGAAAAAGAAAACCTCAACTTCACGCTTCTTTCAGATGAAGATCACAAAGTTGCTGAAGACTTCGGCGTATGGGGTTTGAAGAAGTTTATGGGTAAAGAGTACGACGGTATTCACCGCATTAGCTTTTTGATCAATGAAGAGGGTGTGATTGAAAAAGTATTCAATAAGTTTAAGACCAAAGAACACCACGTGGTAGTGCTTGAATACCTAGACAACGCAGAATAACCCACACCAGAAAACACAAAGAGGGCAAGCGCCCTCTTTTTTTTAATCCGGTGTAATCTCGGTCCCGACTGGGTTACTCGACCACGCGGTAACAACCGCTTTGACGAGTGTGGCAAGCGGGATGGCGAAGAACACTCCCCAAAAACCCCATAACCCACCAAAGAACAGCACTGCAACAATGATGTACAAGGGGTGCAAACTCACCGCTTCAGAAAAGAGTACAGGCACCAACAAGTTACCATCTAAGGCTTGAATAACACCGTAAGCCACCATTAGCCACCAAAAATCAGGCGTAAGCCCCCATTGGAACAATGCCACAACAGCAACAGGGATGGTCACTACAGCTGCGCCAATGTATGGAATTAACACCGACAGCCCGACTAATACCCCAAGCAACAATGAATAACGTAAATCCATCACGGCAAACGTTACACACGACACCGCGCCTACAATCACAATCTCGATCACCTTGCCACGGATGTAATTGGCAATTTGTTGGTTCATCTCGCTACCAACTTGAGAGATAAGACGACGCTCTTTTGGCAACAATCGTGAAATGCTGTCTACAAAAAACGGCTTATCTTTCAACATGAAAAACACCATAAGTGGCACTAATATCAAGTAAATTAGCAGCGCAGCTAAATTGCCAATTGTATTCACCGACGCCGACACCACCTGTTGCCCAAACTCCACCATGTGGTCATTCATGCCTTCCATCATTTGATGGATCTGTTCAAACTGCACAAACTCTGGGTATTTGCTCGGTAACGTCATCAGCCAATCTTGGGCTTTTTGCCAAATATTGGGCAACTCTTGAATAAGACTCACACTTTGTTTGGTTACAACGGGCAATAAACCAATCACTAAAAGTACAATTACGGTGATAAACATCACCATAACAATTCCACATGCGGCGCCGCGCCCTACTCCCACCTTATTTAATTGGCTCACCGGCCAGTCGAGTAAATAGGCAATGACAGCGGCAACGATCACCGGCATCAATAACCCACCCCATACAAGTAACAAGGTACTGGTGATTAATATAAGGATGAGCAGCATTGCCGCATCGGGATCGGAAAACTTGCGTCGGTACCATCGACCGAAGACACTGAACATGGAATGACTATTCCTTTATTTTTAATAAGCAACCCTGATCATAGGGTAAACCCATAGGGTTACGCAATAAGGACAAGTACTGGTTTTTCCAGTAAAAACACTAAATTGTGGGCATGGTGGCTAGAATAAGCAGGGCGACTACGGCACAATATTTAAAAAATACGATGAAACATGAAACTCAACGCGATAAAACGTGTTCTAACGCATAGCTTTACGAAATACGCAACGAACTGGATTGAATGAAGATTTTCTCACTTAAAAATACGATCGCCGCTTTATTAGTATCTGTCGTTTCTCTCAATACAGTGTGGGCACAAGACAAAGGTAAAAATGCTTTACCTGAAATAGGTGTGGTCGCATCAGAAGTGCTGACACTGGAAAAGGAATCGATTATTGGCGACGCCATTATGCGTCAGATGCGTGGTCAAGCCCCGTTAATACAAGACCCTTTATTAGACGAATACCTGCAAGATATCGGCAATCGACTCGTTGCCAATGCAGACAACGTGAAATTCCCATTTAGCTTTTTTTGGATCAATAACGACGCCATTAACGCCTTTGCATTTTATGGTGGTCATATTGGCGTACATTCTGGACTGATTCACAATGCAGAAAGCGAAAGTCAGCTAGCGTCGGTACTGGCACACGAAATTGCCCACGTTACCCAACGTCACCTTGCGCGCAAAACACTGGCACAACAACGTGCTACGCCATTACAAATAGCGTCCATGTTGGGCGGTATTTTTCTCGCTATCGCCAACCCTGAGGCGGGCATGGCAGCAATTTCAACGACCCAAGCTGCGTCTTCCCAAATGCAAATTGATTATACGCGCTCTAATGAACAAGAAGCCGACCGGATCGGTATCGATGTACTTGCTCGTTCGGGTTATGACCCAAATGCTGCTGCGAGTTTTTTCGGCATTCTTGCGGCACAATACCGCATGGTATCGCGTCCCCCAGCGCGGTTGTTGTCTCACCCATTAACAGAGGCTCGTATTGCAGACGCGCGTTCACGTGCCCGAGGTTATTCCCAAGTCACGGTACCTCCGAGTTTGTCATTTCATTTGGCTAAAGCACGTATTATGGCGCGCTACACCTTTGATGAAGACTATGCATTTGACTACTACACCGCGGCACTGGATAAAAACAAATATGTTTTCAAACAAGCGGCACAATATGGGCTTGCCATAGCCTTATTGAGAAAAAACGAAGCGGCGAAAGCCAAGCCAATTATCGAGGAATTGTTAGACGCTGACCCGAATAACTTGTTCTATCTCGATGTCGCGACGGACACATACCTAGCACTCGGAAAAACCAAACAAGCTATCGCTTTATTGATGCCACACTTCGAGTTTACGCCCCGCAATGGTGTGTTGGCGATGAACTTGTCTAATGCATTAATTAAAGACGAGCAATATGATCGGGCCATACAAATTCTGCGCGATTACCTGCTGGTTAATGAAGGCGACGAAATTGCTTATCAAATGTTGATAGAGGCATATCAAGACTCGCGTCAATTGAAAGACATGCACCAAACCAAAGCGGAACTGTTTGCCTTATACGGCGCATATCGTCGAGCCATAGACGAGTTGCAGTTTGCCTATAACTTTTCAGGCGACAATCACCTTGTAAAGCAAAGGATCCGCGCTCGTATCAAGCAATTCAGAGACGAAGAAGACAAACTCAAACGGCTGTAATATCGATGCCCACTCAATCTTTAGTGGGCTAGCCGTGCTTTGTGTAAAGCTGCTTTTAACCGTACTTCGTTTTGCTCGCCGTATAGCTTTTCAACGACCTTTCCCGCAGGGTCAATAAGATAGGTTGTTGGCAATAGCGGAGGGGTTGAAACAGGAAAAACACTGTCGTCATCATTGACGATCACAGGTACTTCAATATCGTACTTCTTTACTTGAGTTTGTAAGTCACTGACTGATAATCGGTCATAATTGACCATAAAAATTGCAACATCAGCCCCTTTATTTCTGTAGAAATTATTAAGCTCTGGTATTTCTCGTAGGCACGGCGAGCACCATTCGGCAAAGTAATTGATGATCACCCACTTTCCTTCCAGAGCCTGCCAAGATATGGGTTTACCTTCTGTTGTACTGGCGTCAACCGTTGCGCGCTGAGCAACCCACCAACCAGACGTTGCTGCAACAATACCCGCAACAAACAAGACTGCCGTTATCGTTCGTTTACTCAGTACCCTTTCTTTCACAACAAATTTTACCCTTGGGACTTGATTCGTTTGTTTTTCATTGCATCATACGTAGCAACAAACACAAAGAAAAGAGTGACTTCATGCCAACTATTTCCATACTACATAACCCGCGCTGTTCGAAAAGCCGTCAAACACTGGCTTTATTGCAAGAACAAGGTATTAACCCAACGATTATTGAATATTTAAAAACGCCGTTGGATGAAGCCGCCATTCGAGACATTGCCAGTAAGTTGGGCCTAGCGCGTGTGACAGACATGATGCGAACAAAAGAAGCCGATTTCAAAGAAGCCGGGCTACACCTTGATGGCGTTACCGATGACCAACGATTTAGAGCAATGGCGAGTTTTCCCAAACTTATAGAGCGTCCGGTTGTAATTAATGGTGACAAAGCAAAGATTGGCCGCCCACCCGAAGCCGTGCTGGATATTTTATAATGCCTTATATTTTGGTGTTGTTTTATAGCCGTCACGGAGCCACGCAAGCGCTGGCCGAACACATAGCCAGAGGTGTAGCAAGCACTGGAATGGACGTAAGAGTTCGCACCGTTCCTCCGCTTCGGCAGTTTGACGAAGCCCACGCAGATAGTATTCCAGAGTCTGGAGCCCCGTATGTTTCGAAAGATGACTTAACTCATTGTAGTGGTATGGCAATGGGCAGCCCTACCCGTTTTGGAAACATGGCAGCACCATTAAAGCACTTTCTCGATAGCACCAGTGCACAGTGGCTAAGTGGCGATTTGATCGACAAACCCGGTTGTGTGTTCACGTCGACCAGTAGTCTGCATGGGGGGCAAGAAACAACCTTGCTTACCATGGCCCTGCCTTTGCTTCATCACGGTATGTTGTTATGCGGTCTACCTTATTCTGAGGCAGACTTACACACTACATCTTCTGGTGGCAGCCCATATGGCGTTACCCATGTCGCCAGCAACGACCAGAACAAGTTAACCGAAGAAGAGAAAAGATTGTGTCTCGCACAAGGCAAACGCCTGGCACAAATAGCACAACAATTAGGAAGCTAACTATGATCCCAATGGCGAGTAAAACAAAACAATTACGCATCGTCGCACTCGCAAGCTATATGGGTTTACTCACGTGGGTCGTTTTATGGCATTTTGTATTAACCACCACTCATGAGTATTCGGTCACCTTTACCCTGCTAGTATATGTATTGCCTTTACTTTTGCCCTTTAAGGGTATTGTGCAGGCTAAGCCCTATACTCACGCATGGGCTAATTTCATCATTTTATTTTATATTATTCATGGCATTACCGTTTTATATGCCGTACCGTTAGAACGTAGTTTTGCATTAGTGGAACTCATTCTTGCCAGTTGCATGTTTACAGGATGTAGTCTCTTTGCCCGTTTTCGTGGTAAAGAATTAGGATTGGGTTTAAAAAAACAGAAATAAGCCCTGATATTGTTTAAAGGAGATAACAATGCGCAAGTTGATACTTGTTACTTTTATTGGTGCCGCGCTTTCTGGCTGCGGCGGCTCTGGGGGTGATTCAACGTCACCGACACCACCTACGCAAACCCCGTCATATAGCAGTGCTACACCCGCTATCACAGAAAGTAACCTAGCCCTTTATGGCGATGTATCCGCAGAAGCTGGGCAATCGGTCGGCTTTGCTGTGACTTCGGTCGACGGACAAGCAATCAGCCAGTCATCTTGGCAGCAACTCAGCGGTACGGCGGTTGATTTGCTCGCTTCTCACACCCAAGCTGTAGGGTTTGACGTACCAGAAGCAGGTACTTATCAATTTGAATACACAGCGACCTTTGCCGACGGGACTAGCCAAACAGTCTCTTTCGATATGACGGCTCAAGCATCTCAAAGCGACCAAGCAAATATTCGTTTAGATCACAGTGCGACTGAATTAGGGCGCGTCTCACTACGTGTCGATAGCGATGCGTCAAAAGCCATAACCAGCATCAGTTGGAACCAAGCTTTCGGGCCAGAACCAGACGAGATCACCTACAGCACAGATACCACTAATGGCCCTGAATACAGTATGTATTTTGACGCGCCGAGTGTATCTGAAGATGAAATTCTGGTGTTTTCTGCCACCATTACCTATTCAGATGGCACGCAAGCCAGCGACGACGCGTACGTTGTTGTAAAAGACACAACCTTCGCCAGCAACGGTTATTTTCCGCAAAGCGAATTGTACGTCACCACTGACATGATCCCTTATGTTGATGATAGCCCCTACGCTGATGTACTTGCCGGTTGCGTTTACTCGAACACATTGAATTCAACATGCAGTTTCAATACATTGCCGTTAATTGGTCAGGAAACAACGACCCCCACTATCGACGATATTCTCGACCGCTTGGTGGTGTCACACAAATGGATGGGAGACCGTTTCAAAGAGTTTTTGCAAAATTCATCATCGTCGGAAGATATGTTAAAGCTTCTTCGCGCGACGAACGCAATCGTGATTTCCTATGAAGTACGCCCGTCTTTCTATTGGGCTGCCACTGGGGCCATTTACCTCGATGCTGCGAATTTTTGGCGTACCCCTGAGGAGCGAGATACCTTAAATACCGCCCCAGATTACCGCAGCGACTTTGGTAACGATTTGCGCTTCGGGATTTACTGGCGTTATTTGAAAGACAGTGAATATTACTACCCTCAACCGTCACTCGCCGCCGCAAATAGAAATTCGCGCGACTTTGCTCGTCTAGAAGCCGCAGTGTCCTGGTTGATGTACCATGAACTGGCCCACGCCAATGACTTTTTCCCGTCAACCAGTTGGGCTAATTTATCTTCCACTAGTAACCCGCTTAGCTACGCCAGTAATAACAGTACTGATTCAGACGGTATGATTGCTCGCTATCCGCTGGCTTCTGATATTCTCAGCGATTTAGCGCAGGTAAATTACGGCGGCGAAACAGCAACAAGCGCACAAAAAGCGCTGACTGCGGAAGACGGTGCCAACGAGTTTAAACAAGATACGGCCGTCTCTTTTTATTCGTATTACACCCACCGCGAAGACTACGCCACCATGTTTGAGCGCTTTATGATGTTGTATCGATTAGGGGTCAGTGCAGACGTGGCGGTTATCTCGGCAGTGAATAACCCTAATGCAACTATGGCTTGGGCACAGCGAGATCGCATTGCCGATGGAGCGTTAGTTGACCGTGCTGATTACGCAATTGCCCGAGTACTGCCCGAACTCGATGTGGCAGCGGCTCGCGCTTCTTTGCCAGCGCCAATTACCTACCCGTCGGGAGCGTCTTGGTATGACTATGCATCGCTCAGTACAACTGCAACAACGAGTAGTTTGAGTAAACAGAATGCATTCGTGAAAGCCTGGATATACGACCTACAGCAATTCGACCAACAACACCGCCACGAAGGTCATTTACCTTTGCCTTCTTCTCAGTAAACACAAAGAGTTCAGTAGCAACATTAGCAATGTGATGTTGCTACTACTCTAGCCCCAACTCGCGCTTGACCAAATTCACTGTGAGGCGTTTTTTCTCTTGCAAAGAGCGTTGATCTAAACGCTCAATGAGCGCCATTAAGCTAGGCATATCCCGATCACTGTGATGTAACAAAAACTGCAATGCCTGTTGAGAGAGGTTCAGGCCTCGTTGTGTTACTCGGTGCTCTACTACCGTCTGTTTATCCTCATCGCTCAGTGGTACCAACTGGTAACTCAGACCCCAGCCTAAGCGAGAGCGTAAATCTGGCAGAATAAAATCTGGATGCAGCGCCCCCAAACGACTGGTGATCACCAGCAAAGACTGCTGCGTTTCACTCACTCGGTTAATCAAGTCAAACAAGGCTTCTTCCCAATCGGCTTTACCCGCTAAAACGTGAATATTGTCCAAACAAATTAAGGGGAGATATTCTAACCCGTCGAAAACGGCCGGTGACCAACTCGTGTGATCCGCCAAGTTTAAATACACATGGCTCTGCCCTTGCGCCGATAGAATATGTGACAAGGCGTAAAGTAAATGACTTTTACCAGTACCAGCGCCACCGAATAAATGAATAATGGGGGCTTTCAGTTGATGAATATGGCGTAATTCAGACTGCTTACGCCATAAAGGCATGGCTTGAGCCAATGACTGGATTAATGCCACTACCTCACCATTTTTGCCCGCAACAAAACTTTCAAAAGTCTCGTCGGTCGGTAATGTCACGGGTAAAGGTAACTGCATAGTGGGATTTATCTATTCATTCCAGTAAAAATTTGCACCCTCAATGGGTTGCCCAAACGCATCCACCACAGGGGATAAACGAGAATCTAACGATAGTACATTTAAGAAATCTTGTTCAGAACCTAACAAAGTAATTGTAAAGGTCGCGACCGAGCCTTTCTGCTGTGTCAGGGCTACGCTGTCTGTCACACTTAATCCAGAAAGATAATTAAGCGCGTTAACATACTTAGATAAAGCATCTAGGTTCGATACAGAAATGGCCAGCTTTACTGCATTACCGTCTTTCGGCGTGTAGGGCAAAATAGCGAACTGCTGACCTAGAAAATCGGCATAGTGATTGATTAATTGTTCAACAAGTAATTCGCGTGAATCACCGTAAATCACGTCTGTTTTAACACCTTCATTACTGGTGTAAACCCACTCTAATCCAAAACGACCTTTGCGTGCGCGCGATTGCATAGACTTAAATTCGGCCGCAGTGAACGCAGGCCCGCTTTCTTCCTGCGCATCTTGAGGGTCGAAATATCGCTCCATATCATTTACATCGCCCGCTCCGAAAGCCGAATCGCGGTCAACATAAGCATTTTGCGGCGTATCTTCTCGCTGGGGAATGGTTGGCATATGTTTCGATTGCGTTTTAAACAACCGCCCTCCCATAACAAAATCTGCACCATAGCGTTGGCTAGCCACTTGAATACGATTCACAAATAGCCCCCATACATCATACATGGTCAATGCTTGAGAATCGGTCAAATCTAACAAAGGTAACGAAACCGGAATGCCCCGTTTTTCCGCATACTGATGAATATCTATTGATAGAGGGTCAGCGCCTTCGCCCAATATGTAGCGGTCGCCTTGCCCGTCTTCAATAGCAAGCCAAAGCAGTGTATCGGGACGGCGTTGGCCCCACAAAGGTAATTTGGCATCGCGTAAGAATGCTGCCAGTTGTGTTTGATCAAACTCGGCAACATACCAAAGTTGGCCATCCTGCTCATTGAATTGGTATGACCTTAGGTATTGACGAGCATTTTCAGTGAGCGCTTTGACTTGCTGATACTCACCAATATCAGGGCGCCCACTCAGTTTAATTAGTGCAATTTCAAGTGCTACTTTCACCGCTTTATTTTGCGTACGGGTAGATTGATCGTCTACGGCAACGCGGGCAACGTTAGTTTCTACAACCGTTGTTGCATGAGCTTGGTACATGAACACGTTGCTAATAAGTAACAACAATAGACCCACTGGCTGAACATGTGTTTTCAAATACGTTGAAACACCGGCCCATAAGCCACCAATAAAAAAGAAAGGTCTTGAAAAATTAAAGCGATTAAACAACAGGATATGCTACTCCTTGCAAAAGCTGACTTAGGGTAACGCGCAATCTTTTAGCGCTCTATTGTGTGCTATTTTCATCGACATTTCACCTGCTTATACCACGAAAATTAAAATTTAATCGAGGTGTTAAATAATGCACAACAAAATGTCTGTTGACTGATTAAATAGCATTCTCATCGTCAAAACCCAGCAATTGTCACGCCAACTCAACGCTTCGTTAAAAAAGCCTGACTATTTCCCCCGATTAGGCGTTGGACTTGAAGGCGGATACTGGTAGAATCCGCGACTTTACTAGTCAGCAGCAAGGCCTTTTTCTGTGAGCGAAAACAAAACCTCCCTCAGCTACAAAGACGCCGGTGTCGATATCGACGCAGGTAACCAACTGGTAGAACGTATCAAATCAGTGACAAAACGCACTCATCGCCCCGAAGTAAAAGGCGGTTTAGGTGGTTTTGGCGCACTGTGTGCTATCCCACAAAAATACAAACAACCTTTGTTGGTTTCAGGTACTGACGGCGTAGGCACAAAACTTCGTCTAGCGATGGACAATAATCAACACCACGGCGTAGGCATCGACCTAGTAGCCATGTGTGTAAACGACCTAATCGTTCAAGGCGCAGAACCCCTGTTTTTCCTTGATTACTATGCGACAGGTAAACTCGACGTTGATACCGCTGCTGACGTTGTTTCTGGTATTGGCGCAGGTTGTGAACTAGCCGGTTGTGCCTTGATTGGCGGTGAAACTGCTGAAATGCCTGGTATGTACCACGGTGACGATTACGATATCGCTGGATTCTGTGTCGGTGTGGTAGAAGCAGAAGACGTGATTGACGGCAGCAAAGTAAAAGCAGGCCAGAAAATTATCGCACTGGGTTCTTCAGGCCCTCATTCAAACGGCTATTCTCTTGTTCGCAAGATCATTGAAGTAAGCAATGCCGATTTATCATCTGATTTAGAGGGTAAACCACTCATCGAGCGTTTACTTGAGCCAACGCGAATTTACGTCAAGAGCGTACTTAAATTGCTTGAATCTGTAGAAGTTGCAGCCATTTCTCACATCACCGGTGGCGGCTTCTGGGAAAACATCCCTCGCGTGCTGCCTGACGATTGTAAAGCCGTTATTGATGGCAGCAGCTGGCAATGGCCTTCTGTGTTCAATTGGTTACAAGAAAACGGCAACGTAACTACACATGAGATGTATCGCACGTTTAACTGTGGCGTTGGTCTTGTGATTGCAGTTGATGCTGATGTAGCTGATAAAGCGGTTGAAATTCTGACAGCAGAAGGCGAAAACGCGTGGGTCATCGGTGAAATCGACGCTGCTAACGGCGGTGAACAGGTGGAAATTCGCTAAGTCATGAGTGAATCGAATTCCCCTAAACGCTTGTGCGTTCTGATTTCTGGTAATGGCTCTAACTTACAAGCCATCATTGACCGCATTGAGCAAAACAAGCTCAATGCGGAAATTGTTGGTGTTATTGCCAACAAGCCCAATGCCTATGGCTTAGAGCGTGCTAAAAATGCGAACATCCCTGCACTGTGTATCGAGCATGGTCAGTATGAAGATCGTGAACAGTACGACAACGCTATGATGGAAGCCATTGACAAGATGGCACCAGATTGTATCGTGCTTGCTGGCTTTATGCGTATCCTTACACCGGCATTTGTAAATCACTATGCGGGCAAATTATTGAACATTCACCCGTCTTTGTTGCCAAAGTACAAAGGTTTACATACGCATCAACGTGCAATTGACAATGGCGATAAAGAGCATGGCGTTAGTGTACATTTCGTAACTCCCGAATTAGACGGTGGACCGGTAATTATTCAAAGTAAAGTACCGGTATTCGAAGATGACAATGCCGATGTGCTCGCCGACCGCGTGCAAGAACAAGAACGCCAAATATACCCTTTGGTGCTTCAATGGTTCTGCGACGGTCGATTATCGATGTCTGATAATAAGGCGGTATTAGATGGTTCTGAATTGGGCTTACACGGCTACGCAAGCGAAACGGAATAACACAATCTTCAGGTTGAGCACTCTGCTCAGCCTGTTTTTTCTCTTCCTTACATCTTCATCGTGGGCAACTGACGCCTCTTCCGATGACACTCCGTCACTACAATCATTTCACGCCGTTTACTCCGCCATGAAGTGGGACGAAGATCTCGGTAAAGCCGAACTGAAACTGGAACACCTAGCGGGTGACACTTACTCGTTAATTTACAGCTCCAAAGTGTCTAAGTTCTTTTTGTCCGACAAGCGTTTCGAACATTCTATTTTCAATTACAAAGCGGGGGATTTCACGCCCGTCGAGTACCATTATAAACGCTCGGGGACAGGGCCGGATAAGAAATTGGACTTAACCTTCGTCACAACACCTGATCGTCAAGTGGTCGACGCCGAAGGTAACACCCAAGCGTGGGAGAAAGAATTTGATAATCAGCTATATCGGCTAGATTTGCCCTTACGCTTGGCTCAAGGTGAAACTCAATTTAACTACCACTTCATTAATTCACGCGGGCAAAAACGCAATTACCACATGGTGGTAGAAGGCCAAGAGACACTCAGCCTGCCCTATGGCGACCTCGAAACAATAAAGGTAAAAATTTTGCGGGAAAGTGGTGCCGAGCGGCAAACATTTGCGTGGTTTGCACCTAAGCTTGATTACAACTTAGTACGCTTTCAACAGTTTAAAGACGGCGATGAACAAGGTGACGTTCAACTGCTGTCATATAAACGTCTGTAAGGGCCATTGCACTTTACATTTCAATGCAAAATAAACCAAGTCTGACTTGATTTTTATCGAGTCAGATTATAGCTTTATACCAATCTGGTCTGACCTTAAACCGTCAGCAAACATCGTTGGAGTAAAGTATGAGTTTAGTCATTTGGTATTTGCTTGTTGTGCTCGCACTCGCAATCGCCAGTTACAAACGCACCACGCTAATTAATGCCGTCAGTATCGCTGGTGGCGTTTTAGTATTAGGCACGTTATTTGGCGATATTGGCCTCATCAGCTGGGTCATTTTCGCTGCCTTCACCCTCCCCTTTATTGTTCCGCAAATTCGACAACAATACCTCACCACACCACTGCTTAAATTTTATCGCAAAGTTATGCCTGAAATGTCTCGTACCGAGCAAGAGGCTATCGATGCGGGTACTGTGTGGTGGGACGGCGATATTTTTTCTGGTAAACCGAACTGGAACAAGCTTCATGCCATCCCCAAGGGGCGACTAACAGCAGAAGAGCAAGCATTCTTAGATGGCCCAGTAGATCGCGTATGTAATATGGTAGATGAATGGCAAATTAATCATCAAGATGCCGACTTATCGCCAGAAACCTGGGCTTATCTCAAAGAACATAAATTCTTTGCCATGATCATTAAAAAGCAATATGGCGGACTGGAATTTTCCGCCTATGCGCAAAGTCGTGTCTTGCAAAAATTAGCCGGCACATCGGCGGTACTTTCAAGTACGGTGGGTGTACCCAACTCGTTAGGCCCGGGTGAATTATTACAACATTATGGTACTACCGAACAACAAGACCACTACTTACCTCGTTTGGCTTCGGGCGATGAAATTCCCTGTTTTGCCTTAACCGGCCCGGAGGCAGGCTCAGACGCTGGTGCTATTCCCGATTCAGGCGTGATTTGTAAAGGACAATGGGAAGGCGAAGAAATCATTGGTATGCGCCTTAATTTCGACAAGCGTTATATCACTCTTGCGCCTGTAGCTACTGTGATCGGCCTCGCCTTTAAACTCTACGATCCTGACAACCTGATTGGCGATACGGAAGAGCTGGGTATTACGTGTGCGTTAATTCCCCGCACTACCGAAGGTTTGAGTATTGGCCGCCGTCATTTCCCGTTGAATACTCCATTCCAGAATGGTCCTATTCAGGGTAAAGACATTTTTGTGCCGTTAGATTACATCATTGGTGGGCAAGCCATGGCCGGAAAAGGCTGGCGTATGCTAATGGAATGCTTGTCGGTTGGCCGCTGCATTACGCTACCTTCAACAGGTGCTGGTGGCGCGAAGTCAATGGCACTTGCCACTGGCGCTTATGCACGAATTCGTCGCCAATTTAAAATGCCCGTTGGTTACATGGAAGGCGTAGAAGAGATGCTTGCTCGTATTGGTGGTAATGCTTACCTAGCCGACGCAGTGACTCGCTTATCAACGGTAGGTGTAGACTTAGGTGAGAAACCGTCAGTTATTTCTGCCATTTGTAAATACCACCTCACTGAACGTATGCGCCAAGCGGTGAATGACGCCATGGACGTGCACGGCGGAAAAGGCATTATGCTTGGGCCAAATAATTATCTTGGTCGAGGCTATCAAGGCGCGCCTATTTCTATCACCGTTGAAGGTGCGAATATTTTAACCCGTAACATGATGATCTTCGGTCAAGGTGCAATGCGTTGCCACCCATACGTATTGAAAGAGATTCAAGCCTCAGCCTTGTCAGATGACAAATCGGCGTTAGACGAGTTTGATTCAGCCGTATTCGGTCATATTGGTTTTGCCATCGCCAATACCGTGCGCAGTGTGTGGTTTAGTCTAACTGGTGGCCGTTTCAATGAAGCACCGTTTGAAGACACCACCAAGCGTTATTACCAGCTGTTAAGTGGCTATAGCGCTAACCTCGCTCTACTAACCGACGTGTCAATGGGCGTGTTAGGCGGTGATTTAAAACGTCGTGAACGCTTGTCTGCACGATTGGGCGATATACTCAGTATGCTTTATTTGGCCAGCGCAACACTGAAACGCTATGATGAAGAAGGTCGTTTGCAAGAAGACTCACCATTAATGCAATGGGCTGTGCAAGATTGTCTTTATCAACTCGAAACTGCCATCATCGATTTTCTACACAACTTCCCGAATAAGGCTGTAGCAAACACCTTACGTGTGCTAGTGATGCCATTTGGTCGTCGTGTCACAAAACCGAGTGACAAGGTAGAACATGCCATAGCGCAATTGCTGCAAAAACCTTGCAGTGCCCGTGCGCGTCTGGGTATGGGGCAATACTTAACGCGTGAAGCGGGTAGCTTGGCTGGCGATTTAGAACAGACTCTCGAAGATGTTATTTCTGCTGAGCCAATTTTTGATCGTATCTGTCGGGCGAAATCAGTGAGACTGCCCTTTACAGGCCTTGATAAATTGGCCGACACCGCCTTGCAGGACAATCTCATTGACGAAGAAGAAGCGACACTGCTCAAACGTACTGAAGCAGGCCGTCTACGAACCATCAACGTTGATGATTTTGATCACGAAGAATTAGTGGCCGCCATACGTAAGCAAACAACCACTGAAAAAACTGCAGCAGCTTAAATTGCAGTCAGGAGCCGCCTAGTATACTGTATAGATACTAGGCGCTCTTTTAAAAACCAGTGGTATGTCAACGTGGTCAGAACATTCCTTCTTCTTTGCATTTTATTGAGCAATTCGGCAATTTCACAGCCATTAAAACTCACTTCGTTAGATTGGCCTCCATTTTCTGGCAAGTCACTCGATAACGGCGGCACATTTGTCACCAAAGTCAAACAAGCCTTCGCTCAGCAAGGTATAAACGTCAGTATTGATTTTTACCCTTGGTCACGCGCTGTGTGGCTATCAAAACAACACGACACAGCCTATATGGGTTACTTACCTGAATATGCTTATCAGTCTGACACCTTTTTGTTTTCCGACCCCGTTGACACTTCCCCACTCGTACTCATTCACCCAAAAGGAAAAATATTTCACTACGACAAACCCCAAGATTTATTGGGCAAGCGCGTAGGCGTTGTACAAGATTATGTCAACACCGCTGAAATAGACGTACTGATTGCAAAGCGTAAAATCATTTCTGAAGTCGTTACCACAGACGCCGTCAATATTAGAAAAGTTGCTGCTGGTCGACTCGACGCCGCCATTATCGATGTAAACGTTTATCACTATCTGATTAAGCACGACGCGAGCTTAAAAGGCTTAGATGACCTTATCGACATCAATCCCTCCATCGTCGAAATGAAACCTTTGTATGTCGCGTTTAATAAAAATAAAGACGGCGAGAAGTGGCTAAGTCTTTTCAATCAAGGTTTACAACAACTCTCCCCTTCGCAGATTCAATAAACAGCGCGATATCGCCAACTCGGTATTCGCTATAAAAAGCGAGAAAAGTAAGTTTTTCGCTGCTCAACGGCTAATGTCTATGTTTAGTTACAATTTATACTTAGAAATAAGTGACTAGTTATTGCCGATGTGGTGGATCACAGGTAGTTTACTGACTTTAGCAACAATTGTTACATTATCACAAAAACAAGGACAGATATGAGGTATACACGTTCCATTTTTATCACCTGTTTAATGCTGCTGTTACCCGCAGCCAGTTACGGCATCGAAAATAGCGAGTGGTTTTTACACAGTGCTATTTCTCCCGATGGCAAACAGGTCGCATTTTCTTACAAAGGCGACATTTATGTAGTTTCTTCGAGTGGTGGACTCGCCAGGCCTCTCACCATTCACAGTGCATGGGAAGGTCATCCCGTTTGGTCAGAAGATGGCAAACACATTGCTTTTGCCAGTGATCGCGCGGGGAATCTCGATGTATTTATGATGCCATCAACCGGTGGCAAAGCGACACGACTCACCTATCACTCATCAAATGATTACCCACAAGCATTCTTAAACCACGATCAGGAAGTATTGTTTACTTCGGCCCGAATGGACGCTACTAACGCCTCTATCCACCCTACGAGCCGAATGACAGAAACGTATGCAGTAGCCACCTCAGGTGGTACGCCGCGCATGATCACTACCATAGCTACATCAGATGTAGACGTAAGCCCTAATGGTAAGTTATTGGCGTATCGCAATGAAAAGGCATACGAAAATCCATTCAGAAAGCACGACAACTCAGCGTTTGCCCGTGATATTTTTGTGATGGACCTTGCCTCTGGTAAACATACACAAATTACGCATTTTGAAGGCGGTGATCACACACCTGTATTTAGCGACAACGACACTATATATTACACCTCTGAAAAGAGTGGTACGTTTAACGTGTGGAAAATGGACCTCAACGGCGATAACGCCAAGCAAATTACCCATTTCGACCAACATCCAGTACGCGCGTTGTCGATCAGTAGAAAAGGCAAATTGGCCTTCGTTCATCACGGTAGTATTTATGTACAAGATGGCCGGAAGCCCACGCATTTAAAAATAGAAATCCAAAACGATACGCACGGAAACGATATTCAGAATATTCCGTTAAATGGGCATATTTCTGAATTTGCAATATCGCCAAGCGGTAAAGAAGTTGCATTTGTTGCGCGTGGTGAAGTGTTCGTAACCAGTAAAAAGTTCAAAACAACGGTTAGGATCACCAATACACCCGAGCGAGAGCGCTCTGTGTCCTTCAGTAAAGACGGCAGAACATTGCTTTACTCTGCACAAAGAGATGGGCGCTGGGGATTATACGAAACCACTATCGACAATGAAGACGAACCTTACTTCTTTGCTGCGACTAAAATGACTGAAACCCCGCTGTTGGTTACCGACACTGATAGCTTTCAGCCGCTGTATTCACCAGACGGTGATAAAGTGGCATTTTTGTCTTCACGTGACGAAATTCGCGTAATTAACCGAGAAACCAAAGCCGTTAACATCGCGCTTGGTAAAGAAAACAATTACAGCTATTCCGACGGCGATATCCACTTCGCTTGGTCGGCTGACAGCCAGTGGTTAACCGCTGACTTTTCTCCGCGCGGCCGCTTGTTCATTAAAAACATTGGTGTTTTCCCCGCAGACGGCTCGGCCAAACCGGTTGATATCAGCTTGTCTGGTTACAATGATGTAGCGCCCGTTTGGAGCAGTAAAGACGATGTAGTGCTATGGGCAACAACGCGATATGGACAACGCGACCACGGTTCATGGGGCCGCGAGTCAGATGTAATGGCAGCTTTTCTTACTCAAGAAGCCTATGACAAATTTACCTTGAGTGAGGAAGAATACGCGCTGAAAAAAGAGCTCGACAAAAAAAACACCAAGTCTAAAGACGACGGTGACAAGTCAGAATCGGATACAGACAAAGAAGACAACACTGCCGATGATACAGCGAGTGAGACACCAGCGCTCAATATTGAATGGGACAACCTTGACGATCGCACAGTACGTCTGACCATGCACTCTTCATCATTAGGCGAGTTTTTCTTAACCGAAGATGCTAGCTCACTGTTTTACCTGTCTCGTTTCGAAAAAGGTTATGATTTATGGCAGCACAATATTCGTGAACACAGCACAACGCTGGTAGCCAAACTCAACGCACGCAGTGCCTCTATTACTCAATCTCCTGACGGAAAAGAGATATATGTGCTTGCAGATGGCGCGTTAAAAAGCGGTGAGCTCGGCGATAAAGTTAAACTGAAAAGTATTAACGCAAGCCCTGAAATTGCACTCAATGCAACAGCAGAGCGCCAATATATTTTCGACTATGGTTGGCAAAAAATTAAGGATAAGTTCTATAACAAGAACTTCCACGGTGTCGACTGGGACTTTATGGGCGAATCTTATGGTAGAAAGCTATCGTCAATTGGTCACAATCGCGATCTTGCCAATTTATTCGCTGAAATGACCGGTGAGCTCAATGCGAGCCATATTGGATCATCTTATCGCCCTTCCCCTTCACCAACAGACGATGCCACGGGGCAACTTGGCTTGTTCTTCGATATGACTCAAACTGGGCAAGCCTTAACGGTAACAGAGGTGTTAGGTAAAGGGCCATTTGGTCATGCCCACAGCCAAGTCGAGCCAGGGGTAAAACTAACGAGCATCAATGGCCAAGTATTAAATGGTAACGTAAACCTGTTTTCCTTGTTAAACCATACTACGGGCCAACGAGTTAGAATCGGTTTTGAAACCGCCAATGGCACTGCCTTTGAAGAAGTCATTAAACCGATTTCTGCGGGCGAATTAAACCAGTTACTTTACCAACGCTGGGTCGATGGTCGCGCCGCTTACGTTGATAAAATTTCTGACGGAAGACTTGGCTATGTGCATATTCCAGCGATGAATGACCCTGCTTTCAGAAAGGTTTACTCAGACTTGTTCGGTAAATATTTCAATAAAGAAGCGGTAGTCGTAGATACACGCTGGAATGGCGGTGGCTGGTTACACAATGATTTGGCCAAACTCTTTTCTGGTAAATCTTATTTCACGCTCAATGTGAGAGGCCGAGAGTACGCCGGTGACCCGATGGATCAATGGACCAAGCCGAGTGTTTTAGTGGTAAACGAAGGCAACTATTCTGACGGCCATGCCATTGCTTATACTTACGAAGAACTAGGTTTAGGTGACATTGTCGGCATGCCTGTTCCTGGCACCATGACTGCGGTGTGGTGGTCAATGTCTATTTCAGGCGATATTCGCATTGGTGTACCTCAAGTTGGTGTAAAAAACCCTCGCGGTGAGTACTTAGAAAATAACCAAGTAACACCGACTTATCAGGTTAATAACGACCCCAATACATTAACCAATGGCGAAGACAAACAGCTTGATAAAGCAGTGCAAGTGCTGCTAGAGAAAGTCAGTCAATAAAACAGTGGTTAAATAAACGAACGGAAAAAGGTCAGCATTGCTGGCCTTTTTTATTGTAGATGACCCATCCTAAATAGCGTTGATAATGGCTTGTCGCTGAGCTTGCGATACAAAAGCTTGAGTTAAACCATTGCGCTGTATCTGCATCAACTGTTTCTGGGTCAGTCCCAGTGTGTGTTGTGCAATCGCGTACTCGTCGTGAATGGTATTAGCTGATACACCAGGGTCATCGGTATTCAATGAAACCGATACACCGGCGTCGATAAATCGAGCGAGAGGGTGTTGGGCCAAATCACTGACCGTGGTGGTGTGGTAGTTAGAAGTTAAACACACTTCTAGGCCTATTTCTCTCTCACATAGCACTTCCAGTAATTCAGGATCTTGAACCGCTGCAATGCCATGCCCAATACGTTGCGCCCCTAATAAATTAATCGCATCCCAGATACTTTCTGGCCCTGCAGCTTCTCCGGCATGTACCGTTACGTGCCAATTTACTGCTTTTGCTTGTTCAAAATGGCGAACAAAATCCCTCGCGGGAAAGTGCTTCTCGTCGCCCGCCAGATCCAAACCAATAATATCATCGCGATAACGCAACAAGCCGTCTAACTCTCGTTGGCATTGCGCTACGCCATAGGTGCGACTCAATATGCCAATTAAATTAACAGTGAGACCAGTTTCTTGCTGCCCTGCCTGTGTCCCAGCGATCACGGCTTCTACTACGCCTTCAATATGCAGGTTATGGCTCTGTGCCATGTAATACGGAGAAAACCGCAGTTCAGCATAGTGCAGGCCCTCTTTTTTCGCATCGATTACGTTTTCTTTGGCGATACGAAAGCAGTCTTCATAATGCTTCAATACCGACACGCCGTAATCGAGCTTGGTAAGAAAAGAGAGTAAATCAGGTGTTTTGTCCTGAATTTGACAATCGGTCACCAGCGCATCTAAAGACGTAGCAGCAATCGATATGTGATTTTTCTTCGCCAACTCCCAAATGGTCTGCGGGCGAATATTGCCATCTAGATGGCGGTGAAGATCGGTTAGTGGAATATCAGGAAACATAAACGGGTGAATTCACACTAGCTTCCTTGCTAGTCGTTTACTTAGTTAGCTAATTTGTAGTTTGTCCATCAATAGCACAGCCTGTGTACGCGTATTGATGTTCAGTTTTTTCAGAATCGCACTGATGTGAGCTTTCACAGTGGCCTCTGTAACATTCATCTCGTGAGCTATTTGCTTATTCATCATACCCGCCCTAACAAAACGCAATACTTGCATTTGCTTTGGCGTTAGCTCTTTGAATTGACGCACCATTTCTGTCACGTTTTCGTCAACTTCCTGAAGCTGTTCACGAATTGCTTCTGGTACCCATGTGTTGCCATCAAGGACGGCCAGTAACGCTTCAACAATATCACTCGTTGGGGTTGACTTGGGAACAAAGCCCGAGGCACCAAAAGACATTGCTTGTGCAATCACTTCTACATTTTCAGTAGCCGATACCACAATTACAGGCATGTCGGGGTAATTGTCTTTTAAGACTTGTAGTCCATTAAATAAATCACCGCCCGGCATGGTTAAATCTAACAACACTAAATCAAATTCAGGAGACGCCTTTAATTCGATCATCATGCTCGTAATGCTGTCAGCCTCGGCAACGATTAAATCAGAAAAGCGGCCTTGTAATGCACCAATAATGGCTTCTCTGAATAACGGGTGATCGTCTGCGACTAAAAACCGTTTCATATGATCTCTCTATTTTTATATTTAAGTCAGACTCTACCATATAGAGTAATACTTTCGATTAATAAGTTGAAGAAAAACCATGCAATTTGCATAAAGGATTAAGATTCAGGGTGATTCGAGGTTGGCAAGACAGGAATTCAGGGTAAAATTGCCTCCCTTTTTAAGCACTCGGAGCGTAGTTATGAAAAAATCCGACAATATTTTCGCCGAACCAATGAATAAAGTTGAAGATTTCAGCTTTGACGAAACGGTAGCCGATGTATTCCCGGACATGATTCAACGTTCTGTACCAGGTTACGAAACCATTATTCACACCATTGGTGAACTGGCGAGTCAGTATGTTACGCCCAATACTCATCTTTATGATTTGGGCTGTTCTTTGGGAGCGGCGTCATTTTCTGCGGCTAGAGCATGCCCAGCAAACACGTGTGATATTTTTGCTATCGATGCTTCACACGCAATGACCTCACGTTGCGAACGCTTAGTAAAAAGCTTTCACTTACCTAACCCAATCCACGTGTCACAAGGTTATGCCCAAGATGCCAACATTACCAATGCATCTATGGTGGTGATGAACTTTACCTTGCAGTTTATTCCCCCCGCCGACCGCCCTGCTATGCTGGCGCAAATTTATCAAGGGCTAAACCCTAGTGGAATTTTGTTGTTGTCGGAAAAAATACGCCACCCCAGTGAAAACGGTAACCATTTGCTGATTGATCTACACCATCAATTTAAACGCGATAATGGATACAGCGAGTTGGAAATTAGCCAAAAGCGTGCAGCGTTAGAAAACGTGATGCTCACAGACACTTTTGCTGAGCACGAAAACCGCCTCAAAGCCGTTGGGTTCAGCGATGTAGTGATGTGGTACAAGTGCTATAACTTTATGTCCCTAGTCGCAATAAAGGGTAATTCATGATTGCAAATAAACACTTCGAAAACTGTTATCGCGCTCTGTTAGGTAGCCCCGTTAGCCACTGGTTAGAAACCTTACCCGGTCAAGTTTCTGAATGGCAAAAAGACGCACTACACGGCGACTTTAAAAAGTGGTGCAAGTTACTCGATAAACTACCGGCCTTAGAAGCAACCGATGCAGATATTCAAACGGCGGTAAAAGTGGTAGGTAGCGCCACCGACTATGAGAAAAAACAAGCACAAGGCTTGTTGCAGCAGTTTATGCCTTGGCGTAAAGGGCCTTTTTCTATTCACGGCATTGAAATAGATACAGAGTGGCGATCTGACTGGAAATGGGAACGCGTCATTCCTCATCTCGATTCACTCGCTGGGCGCCATGTACTTGATGTAGGCTGTGGTAGTGGTTATCACATGTGGCGTATGTTAGGTGAAGGCGCAAAAGGAGTTTACGGGATCGACCCCACGCAATTGTTCCTCATTCAGTTTTGGGCAATTAAGCACTTTTTACAACCGTCAACCGTTCCCACCAATGCGATTCACTTATTGCCGATTGGCATTGAAGCTATGCAACCGGTAAACGCCTTCGATACCGTGTTTTCTATGGGTGTGCTCTACCACCGTCGTGACCCAATTAAATTTTTATCGGAACTGAAACACCAACTGCGTATAGGCGGACAACTGGTGTTAGAAACCCTGGTTGTCGATGGCGATGATACTACCGTGCTTATGGCTGGTGAACGTTACGCTCAAATGCGAAACGTATGGTTTTTACCGAGTACTGACGCCCTCATTGTTTGGTTAGCGCGTTTGGGCTTTACCGACTGTAAGGTCGTGGATGTGAATACCACGTCTTTGGACGAACAACGCGCGACCGAATGGATGACGTCGCAATCGCTAAAGGACTTTCTCGATCCTGATGACACCAGTAAAACAATTGAAGGTTACCCCGCGCCCAAACGTGCAGTGATCACCGCGTATCGCGGCAAATAATCCCGTTTAAACGCCCCAAATTGACACACAACCGGTAATTTTTACCGATATTCACCCGCCTCGTCGCACTGAGCTAGTGCGACATCGGGCTGGCGACTTGGCATAAATGTTGAAGTCTTATTTGTACTACGTTGTTCACAGAACAACCATAAATAAGGCAATGGCATGGATATTACTGGCTTTCTTGAGACACATCGACTCCCAGATTCATATCGACTAATCGCACAAAAATGGTTCACACCATTAGCAGAAGAGATTCTTTCGCACCAAAACGGTGCCAAGCGCCCTTTTTTTGTGGGTGTAAATGGCTGCCAAGGCTCAGGAAAATCGACCCTTTGTGATTTCTTGATCTATTATTTCACCCAACACCATTCTTTATCTGCGGTCACAGTATCATTAGACGATTTTTACTTAGACCAATCAGCACGCCAATCGCTTGCGGTAAAAGTACATCCGTTACTGGCAACACGCGGTGTACCCGGCACTCACGATGTTGAACTGGCCAACGCGACCTTTGCGCGATTAAAAGAATACGGCACTGTATCGATCCCCCGCTTTAACAAAGCAGTTGATAACCCTTTTCCCGTAACAGAATGGCCAATATTAAACAGTCCACCTGATATTGTGCTGGTTGAAGGTTGGTGCTGGGGCACGCCACCACAGGAAGAAGCGGCGCTTGTTGAGCCAGTAAACCAACTTGAGGCCGACGAAGATGCCATGGGTACGTGGCGTCGTTACGTTAACACTCAACTTCGCACTCAATACCAAGCCTTATTTGATCAAATGCAATATTGGGTGATGTTAAAAGCGCCATCATTTGAAAACGTATTCAAATGGCGTTGTGAGCAAGAACACAAATTGGCCGCAAAAACACAAGGTGCGGGGGTAATGAGCGACGAACAAATAGCGCGCTTCATCCAACATTATCAGCGTTTAACAGAACATAGCTTTACCGCACTAGCGGCAAAGTGTAATCAAGTATTCCACCTTGATGAAAACAGAAACATCACTGAAGTAGTAAAGGGAGAAGTATGACACAGTCGAGTACTGTAATTTTCACAGACATGGATGGCACTTTGCTAGACCACTACACTTACAGTTTCGAAGCAGCGAAACCAACGTTAGCGGCACTTAAACAAAGGCATGTTCCCGTTGTGCCAACAACCAGTAAAACCTTTGCTGAAATGATATGCCTGCGCGATGCTATTGGTCTCACTGGCCCTTTTATCGTTGAAAATGGTGCGGCTGCGTATATTCCTCACGGCTTTTTTAAACAAAAACCGTCTGGCACCGTTTGGCAAGACGGGTTCTGGTGCCATTCTTTTATTTCTTCTAAAAACTACTGGCTAAAACTGCTGGAAATGATCAAACCGGAATTTGACGGTGAATTTACTCACTTTACCGCCATGAGTATTGAAGAGATCCAAGATGCGACAGGCTTAAGTGAAATTGAAGCCTCACGCGCCGCTCAACGTCAGTTTGGTGAACCCATACTATGGAAAGGCACACCTGCACGTAAAACCGAATTTATAAAAGCAATAAAAGATCGAGGAGCTTACCCGTTGGAAGGTGGGCGTTTTATTCATATTTCTGGCGATTGCAACAAAGGACAAGCCTTGCAATGGTTAGTAGATGAATACAGCCGCCAGACCGCTATTCAAACTTCATCGATCGCGTTAGGTGATGGCAACAATGACATTGCAATGTTAGAAGCTGCTGATATTGCTGTTCGCATTGCCTCACCCACGCATGAACCCCCTACATTACAAAAAGAAGAACATGTTTATACGAGCACCCGGTTTGGCCCTGAAGGCTGGACCGAGGTACTGACCCAATTGCTTTCTCTCGAAAATTAGGAGGACACATGGCCGATTTTTATCAAAACGGTGTGGTTACAACTTTACATAACTTATCTAGCCGTACCACTGAGGACCTAGAAGCTGAGTTATTACGCTTTTCTCAAAAGCGCCCGATGGCGCTAATTCTCCCCTCTCTGTTTTCAGAGTTAGAAGGTGAAGCGCTTCCTATGATTGTCGATGAGCTCACCAATGTACCTTATTTATCTGAAATCGTGATTGGTCTCGACCGTGCTGACGAAGCCCAATATCGTCACGCGCAAAAATTCTTTAGTCGATTACCCCAACACCATCGTGTGTTGTGGAACGACGGCCCACGTTTAAAAGCCATAGATGAAGAGTTGGCATCTCATGGCCTAGCTCCAAAAGAGTTGGGTAAAGGCCGTAACGTTTGGTATTGCATGGGCTATATTTTAGCGTCTAACCGCTCAGAGTCTGTGGCGTTACACGACTGTGACATCGTAACCTACAAACGCGACCTACTCGCGCGATTGATTTACCCCGTGGCAAACCCGCAATTCAACTATGAATTTTGTAAGGGGTATTACGCCCGCGTTGCCGATGGCAAAATTAATGGCCGTGTATCGCGCTTGTTAGTCACCCCATTGCTACGCGCATTAAAACGCACATTAGGCGATAACGAATACATTGAGTTTATGGACAGCTTCCGCTATCCACTCGCTGGTGAGTTCTCTTTCCGTCGAGATGTACTCAACGACATTCGCATCCCGAGTGATTGGGGCCTAGAAATCGGTGTATTGTCTGAAATGCATCGCAACTACTCTCATAACCGTTTATGCCAAGCTGATATTGCTGATGCGTATGATCACAAACACCAAGATTTGTCGTTAAACAACGACCAAGGTGGCTTGTCGAAAATGAGTATTGATATTACCAAAGCGGTATTCAGAAAACTCGCAACCCAAGGGCACGCTTTTAGTAGCGAAATGTTCCGTTCAATCAAAGCCACCTACTTCCGTATTGCGCTTGATTTTATCGAGACCTACCACAACGACGCCGTGATGAATGGTCTAACCTTAGATATTCACGCTGAAGAAAAAGCGGTAGAGATGTTCGCCAGCAATATCATGAAAGCGGGCCAAAGCTTCTTAGAAAGCCCAATGGAAACGCCATTTATCCCAAGTTGGAACCGTGTTACCAGCGCAGTGCCAGACATATTGGACCGTTTAGTCGAGGCAGTAGAAGAAGATACTAAAGAATTTATGGGGTCATAAACAACCATGAGTAGCGAGTTAAACCAACTACACGAAAAAGTCAGCCATCATCTGCAGTTTATTTATGCAGATGTGGTGTTAGAAACGCCAGTGGGTGAGCTTGCAACACAGTTGTTGGAAGCGATTGGTATTACTGATGACGCTGACATTACGGTACCAGAACCGCATTACAACCATTGGGATCAAGATGACATCATCATGATCACCTACGGCGATAGCATTATCAATGAGCATGAAAAACCATTGTTTACGCTATTCAGGTTCTTGCATACCTACTGCAAAAACACCGTTAACAATGTGCATATACTGCCATTTTTTCCGTTTAGCTCGGATGACGGTTTTTCCGTCATCGACTACTCTAGTGTGAACGAAGGCTTGGGTTCGTGGGAAGACATCCATCGCATTTCTTCAGAATACGGATTAATGACAGATTTGGTGATCAACCACTGCTCGGCACGTAGTCGCTGGTTTGAAAACTTTATCAAAGGTGAAGGCCCAGGTTCAGATTTTTTCTTAACCGCAGACCCTGCCGCTGATTTGTCTGACGTAACACGTCCTCGTGTATCACCATTGCTACGTGAAACGGAAACCGCAGAAGGGACAAAGCACGTGTGGTGTACCTTTAGCCACGACCAAGTCGACTTTGACTTTGGCAACCCCAAAGTGCTGCTTACCTTTGTAGAAATTATTAAGCTTTACATTGACAACGGTGCCAAGCTGTTCAGACTGGATGCCGTGGCGTTTTTATGGAAAATCATCGGCACCAACTGCATCAATTTGCCTCAGACGCACGAAGTGATCCGCTTATTGCGTACACTCATTGAACATGTTGATCCTAGTATCATCATTATCACAGAAACCAACATTCCAAACCGTGAGAACCTAACGTACTTTGGTAACGCTAATGAAGCCCACGCCATTTACAACTTCTCATTACCGCCATTGTTGGTGAACACACTCGTAACGGGCGATTGTTCATATCTCAAAATGTGGATGATGAGCATGCCACCGGCGCAAAATGGTACCACCTACTTTAACTTTATCGCCTCACACGACGGCATTGGCCTACGCCCTGCTGAAGGTTTGCTCAGTGATGAAGAAGTGGGCACCCTAGTACAAGCGATGCAGAATTTTGGCGGGCGTATTTCATGGCGGGCGACTGAAAATGGTCAACAAAAGCCCTACGAAATCAACATCACCCTGTTTGATGCCATGCAAGGCACAACAAAAGGGCCAGATAAGTGGCAAATAGACCGCTTCTTGTGTGCTCATGCAATTATGCTTGGTATGGAGGGGATCCCGGGTATCTACATTCACAGCTTGTTGGGTACATCCAATGACTATGAAAAAGTAGCAAATACGGGGCAAAATCGCTCTATTAACCGTCGTCGCTGGGATTATGGTGAGCTAGAGAAGCTCTTAGACTCGCCGTTCTCTCAACACCACAAAGTACTCACACGTATTTCTCAGCTTATCCGTATTCGTAAAGCTCAACCGGCATTCCACCCGAATGCGACCCAGTTTACTTTGCAGTTAGGCAATGAGTTGTTCGGTTTCTGGCGTCAAAGCCTAAACAGAAAACAAAGTATATTTTGTGTGAGCAATGTCACCGATCAAGAACAATCTGTATTGCTGAACGCCATTAACTTAATCGGCACCGACAAATGGATTGATCTTATCAGTCAGGATGAAATTGAAGACGTCTATGGCTTTTTACAATTAAAGCCCTATCAAACGGTGTGGATCACCAACATGGACTTCAAGGATGCTTAACTGCCCCTATCCTGATGCTGTTTTAAATTAAAACAGAAACAAAGCCCAGCTCGCGCTGGGCTCAGATTGATGATAAACCCCTCTTTTTTCAGAGGGGTTTATTTTTTCTAGCAGCCGAAGGCTGCGATCGCGATATTTTTTATAGCAGCTTTATTGTTCGAGTGTTGG
>NZ_JBSWYY010000031.1:0-35115 GCF_056161325.1 Alteromonas sp. ABE4_545 | reverse complement strand
CGTATTGTTGTGGGGATTTTGGGGTTAGCATGGTGAACACTCCGAATTTCACTATGCCTATTAGATCAAAGCCCCAGACTTTCGTCTAGGGCTTTTTCAACAGTCTGCCGCGTTTAAAAACGCGGTTTTTTATTTTCACTCACAGCCGTGTTAGAACGCGACTTTCACGTTAACACTAACAGTGCGAGGCGCGCCGATTCTCAAACCACCATAACCATCGGTTGCCCAATACTTTTCATCATTAAGGTTGTTAGCAACACCTGTAAAAGTTACTGCTTTACCCTGAATTTGCGTATCGTAAGTCAAACCTGCGGTATAGATGGTGTAATCATCCAGCTCCCATGTATTGTTAGCATCTAATGCCATCGAACCATAGTATTTAGCCCCGATGTTGGCAACTAGCCCAGGTACCGTCGGGAAGCTATAACGCCCTTGGAAACCAAACTGCATATCAGGGGCACCCGCAACATCATTACCTTCGGTTGTGCTATCTGGACCCGTTTTATCGTACTCTGTATCTAGTACCATTAAATCGGCATACAAAGACAAATTATCGCTCATTTGATATAAGCCATTTAGCTCAAGCCCTTGATACACGGTTACGCCGTCTTGCACGTAATAGTTGTCGGTTGTCGCGTATTCAGCCGCTCGTTCAATACGGAACAAGGCACCAGTTACACTCCACAATTCACGCGACACTTTCACACCCGCTTCGTATTGCTTACTTTTGAGTGGTGGCAATACTTCATTGGCATTTTCGTATGTTTCAGCAACCGTGCTGCCTTCTTCAAAGGCTTCAACGTAACTGGCGTAATACGTGGTGTCACTGTCTGGCTTAAACATCAAAGCAATCGTTGGCGTAACCGCTGAATCTGAATATCCATCGAGGCGAGCTTTATAAATATCAGCCAAGATTTCATAGTCATAATCAGTAAAACGCAGGCCAGCCATGACACTCCACTGGTCGTTCAAGGCGATGAAGTCATTCACAAATGCAGATTTTTGTGTGGTTGCCCACATCTTGGACAAGGCTTCTTCGAGTGTAGATTCGTAGGTTTGTACATTTGGCTCGTACAAGTTGTCGTTTTCATCTAGGAACACCACAACTCGGTTAGGATCGTTGCGGAAAGTGGTCGTTTTTTGATACGACACACCCGAAATCAACTGATGACCAATTTGACCGGTTTTGAAATTACCTTCAACAATGCCTTGCACTTGGTCAAAATCAACGTCGAAGTACTGATCGTAAATGCGAATACTGATATCGCCTTCACTGTTCAGCAAATAAGGCATGGTTTTCACCCAGCGCGTATCATTGGTTGTATGGCCGTATTCAATGCGCGCATTCCAATCGCTATTAATGGTCCAGTTCAATGACGACATAGTGATCAAGTTTTCATGATCGTTAAATGAGCCATCTACGCCAATATTACGACTACCATCCACTGGCGCGGGTAACACATCATCACTGCTCAATGAGTTATTCAAGTAACTCACTACATTATCTACACGACGGTCGTTATAAATAACGTCTAATGTAAAGTACAAATCGTCTGTCAGCTGAGCATCAAAAGCCAAGGTCGCTGTACTGCGGTCTAGTTCACCACGATCGTTATAGGTGTCGCCAGATTCGTGCACCACATTTACTCGCGCCCCATAGGCGCCATTGTGGCCAAAGCGTTTTGCAGCATCAACATGACCGTACAATATAGACCCTGTGCGATAACCCACATCGGCGGTAACCAAATCGGCTGTTGCGCGCTTAGTGGTGTAATTAATTACGCCACCAGGTGCCGCAAAACCATACATAAACCCGGTCGCGCCTTTCAATAAGTCGATTTTACCAAACGCTTCGTAAGGCATTTCACCACTAAAGTTATTCGCAGATAGCCCATTAATTTTAAAGCTGTTGGTGTAATCCAGTGCCAAACCACGCACAGCCACATTGGTCCCAAAACCACTGTAAGCACCGCCTTGAATAGTGACAGACGCATCACGAGTAAATAACGTCTCAAGTGAATTAACCTGACCGCGTTCCATTTCTTCGCTGCTGATAGAAGAAATAGAAAATGGCGTATCCAAGATCAAACGAGAACCCAAGGCACCATTTGATGCTTCCGTTTGTAAAATAGAGGTTTGGTGCCCCAACACAGTGATTTTTTCGACATCTGCAGACTCTGATTGCTGCTGAGATTCTTGTGCGAGGGCTGTACCAGACAGCGCGAAAGAAACCGCCAGGGCAAGTGGCAGTTTGTTCGAGGTGAAGAAAGGTTGCATTAAACTTGTTCCTAAGTTTTAGATTCTAAAGAGCGCAGACTTTCTTTTAGTTATCAGTGTGATGCGCGTTCCATCAGTTTTCAAATGTGATTGTGAAAACTGCAAAACATTAACGCAACTGATAATAATTATCAATATCACTTATTGAAAATATATGTAAATGGAGAGACCTTGCTTGCGCATGAAATACAATATAACGCCACGCTAACAGGCTGATTGAGCGCCAATTTCTAATCCTGATTTATGCAAGTTTGTAAATTTAAAATTAAAATACATAACTTAATAT
Source organism: Alteromonas sp. ABE4_545 (assembly GCF_056161325.1). Lineage (NCBI taxonomy): Bacteria > Pseudomonadati > Pseudomonadota > Gammaproteobacteria > Alteromonadales > Alteromonadaceae > Alteromonas > Alteromonas sp. ABE4_545. The sequence goes on along the minus strand of NZ_JBSWYY010000031.1, from coordinate 32,552 downwards.
GATTAATTCCGCTGAAAGCACTAAAAAACAGACCGCCCAACAAAAACAATAAACTCATGTTTATTATGAACTTTTATTAACATACGCTTTTATTCCCATAGCAACTATGTATATGATGTGTAAATTTTACGTTATTGCACACCTCGTTAGCGTTTTATTGTTTTGAGCGCTTTTTGCATTGCCTGCTTTTCTGCGTCACTGCATTATTTTGCAATTAAATCTGAGATGTTCGAATGACAAAGGAGCGAGTTGTGTCGTTTCACAAAAAAACACGTTATTTAGCCGCCAGTATCATGGCTGCATTGGCATTGAGTGGTTGCCAGGGTAATCAAGACGCCTCTCAACAAGAAAAAGTAAAACGCGAAAAAAGTGGGTTGGCTAAACCATTGGTCAACCATATTTATACCGCCGACCCTTCCGCTCACGTATTTAACGGTAAGCTATATATTTACCCTTCACACGACATTGAGTCGGGTATACCGCAAAACGACAATGGCGACCATTTTGCCATGCGTGATTACCATATTTTGTCGATGGACAAAGTAGGCGGTGAAGTGACCGATCATGGTGAAGCGCTTTCGGTCGACACTATTCCTTGGGCTGGCCGCCAGCTATGGGCGCCAGATGCGGCATACAAAGACGGGACATACTATTTATATTTCCCACTCAAAGACAAAAACGATGTTTTCCATATTGGCGCTGCCACCAGCGACAAACCTGAAGGCCCATTTACCGCTCAACATGAGCCTATTGCTGGCAGTTACAGCATGGACCCAGCCGTGTACAAAGATGATGACGGCAGCTATTACATGTATTTTGGCGGTATTTGGGGTGGGCAATTACAGCGTTATGAAGGTGGAAAATACAACCCAGAAGACACCTACCCTGCTGATGATTTACCTGCCGTAAAACCTCGCATTGCGAAAATGGCTGACGACATGTTGTCGTTTGCAGAAACCCCACGAGAAATCGAAATTCTCGACGCCAATGGCAAGCCTATTTTGCAAGGTGACAACGACCGACGCTTCTTTGAAGCCGCGTGGATGCACAAATATCAAGGCCGTTATTACTTGTCATACTCCACGGGCGATACTCATAAAATTGTGTATGCCACGGGTGACAACCCATACGGGCCATTTACCTATCAAGGTGTAATTTTAAAGCCCGTAATTGGCTGGACCAACCATCATTCTATCGCCAAGTTCCAAGGCAAATGGTACCTGTTCTATCACGATAGTTCTCTGTCGGGTGGGCAAACCCATTTGCGTAGCGTAAAAATGACCGAACTCGAATACAACCCAGATGGCAGCATTGTCACCATCGACCCGTACATGGAGTAATAAACACATGGAATCTGTACTTGCTACCAATAGCGTCGTTGAAAAAAACGACGACAACATTGGGTTTATTATTTTTATCAGTATTGTCGCCACCATTGGCGGCTTCTTATTCGGCTTCGACAGTGGCGTGATTAACGGCACCGTCGATGGCCTGCAAAAGGCGTTTAATTCCGAGAGTGTGGGCACAGGTTTTAACGTGTCGAGTATGTTACTCGGGTGTGCCTTCGGTGCTTTTTTTGCTGGTCGATTAGCTGATCACTTTGGTCGGCGTGCACTACTCATGGTGTCTGCCATATTATTTATCGTCAGCGCTTGGGGGTCGGGTGTTGCCGACTCTTCTTTTGAGTTTGTTATTTATCGCGTACTGGGTGGCTTAGCCGTTGGTGCAGCTTCTGTTATGGCCCCAGCATACATTGCCGAAGTCTCACCGGCGCGTTTTCGTGGCATGCTCACAAGTATTCAGCAAATCGCGATTATCAGTGGTTTATTTGCAGCGTTTTTAAGTAACTACTTACTTGCCGGTGCGGCAGAAGGCTCAACAAATGCGCTATGGATGAGTTATGAAGCGTGGCGCTGGATGTTTTGGATTGAATTAATCCCCGCCTTTTTGTTTTTTGCCATGTTGTTGTTTATTCCTGAAAGCCCGCGCTTCTTGGTATCCAGCAACAACGCAGAGAAAGCCAAAGCGGTATTAGGCCGGCTTTACGGCGAAGATATTGCGCAACAAAAGATGAGCGAAATTCAGCAATCGTTAGCTGACGATCACAAACCGCGATTGTCAGACTTAGTTGAAAAATCTTCCGGTAAAATTCGCCCTATCGTTTGGATTGGTATTGGTTTGGCGACCTTCCAACAACTGGTTGGGATCAACGTGGTGTTTTATTACGGTGCAGTGCTATGGCAAGCGGTTGGCTTTTCAGAATCTGACGCCCTACTTATCAATGTACTCAGCGGGGCAATCAGTATTGCAGCCTGTGTGATAACGCTTTTGGTGATTGATAAAATTGGCCGCAAACCTTTACTCAAGTTTGGTTCAATTGGCATGGCCATCACGTTATCACTTATGGTTGTTGCTTTTCTCAACGCAAGTCAAAGCCCAGACGGCAAACTTATTTTAGGGGATTGGGGTACAACTGCACTGGTTGCAGCAAACCTTTACGTGTTCTTCTTTAATATGTCTTGGGGCCCGGTAATGTGGGTAATGTTAGGTGAAATGTTCCCGAATCAAATTCGCGGTTCGGGTTTGGCCGTAAGCGGCCTTGTGCAATGGGGAAGCAACTTTGTGATCACCTACACCTTCCCTATGTTACTTGCGGGTATTGGTTTAGCGGGCGCTTATGGTTTTTATGCGCTGTTCGCTATTCTATCAGTCATCTTTGTTATGAAGTATGTATATGAAACCAAAGGGAAAGAATTAGAAGACATGCAAGGTTAAATAACCAAAAGAACAAGGCTCACCTGTTTTATTGCCAGCTCTTTGAGCTGGCTTTTTTTGTACTACGTATCGTGTAATCCCACCCAATATTAGGCAATAAAAAAGAGCAGGAATCGCTTCGTGCTCTTTTTGTGTTACCTCATTATAGTTGGTTGTGCTAGCGCTTAAAGCGCCGTTCTACTGGCCCTAGATAGCTCTGTTGTAAAGCACCTGTATCAATAATTACTCGCTGTAATAGAGCACCTGGCGTTATCGCGTGCACCTTTAACATATATCGTCCGGGTTTTGGCACGTTCAGTGTTGTCGACAGAGCTTTCATGTTATTCAACACGCCCTGCTCCCAAGCCTTTTTGTCTTTTTGCGAGGGCAAAGCTAAGGTATCAAGTAACTGCTCATCAAAAGATACCGCCACGTGAATACCTGTTGTTTGATCAAAAGGTAATGATGGCGCAAGTTGCAGCGTGATAGGGAATTCTCCCGATGAGGTGAAATAAACGGGGTAACTCACCGTGCCTGCTTCCTCGGGGGTCACAGTTACATAAGGTGGAACAACCGCTCGTAAAGATTGCCCAGTACGTCCGTTTAAGGCCACTTTTTCCCAATAGCTTTGGGAAGTCTGGCTCAAACGGCCACTCGTAGCATCAATGGCAATATAGCCATCGCCTTCAACAAAATCGCCTTGCTCTGGCTGTTGGTCTAATACGGGGCGATGAGCTGAAACATTAATGACAGCGCCGCCCCACCCTGTTCCTTTGATCACCACAGTGCCGCTGTGATCACCAACAGGCAGTTGTGCCCAGTCTATCGAAACGGCAATTTGTGTATCTTGTTCTAATAAACCTTTAGATGTTGATAACACTATCCAAGGTGCAGACACATCAGCTTGCCATTCAAAGGGTTTAGCTTGGCGGTTGTACACAGTGATGTTGCGGCTTTTCGCGCCAAACAAAGTAAACGACGGCAAAGTTAATGGTTCATCTTTATGCTCATTAGCAGGCCAATAGTGTGTGCTGCCTTCAACCGCTACCCCCATATCGGCAACTTCAGGGATTGCCAAGGGTTTGGTATGTACCACGGGTGGAAGATTAGCCGGAGGATTACGCCAATGAACAAAACCAATATGAGGCTGAGACGTCATATGATTCCATTTTCCATCTTTAATTTGATGGAAGGTGTCACTTAGCGATTTATCACGTTCAAACCAATAAGCCACTTGCTCTGCCATATCAGCCGTCGAGGCGCGGTCTTGCTCGGCATAACGTTTATTCAATGCCTGACGATAGTTAAGTTCAAACATGGCCTGTGTCGCCCACATGGGATAACCCACTAACTCAAAAAAGCTAGCTTGATACCGTTCTGGTAGAGCTTTGTAGATCTTCTCTGCCGTTGACGCGGCTTTCGCTAATTGCGCACTCACACGCTCAGCTTCGTGATAGTGCAAAATAGAATAGGTATCAGGCTCGATAGCTGCCGGTTTACGCTTGCCATTGTGAAGGGTATAGGTGTTCAGAATATCTCTGATTTCATCGCCATAAAAACCACCAAATTGCTGGTTTACCCATTGGGCCGTAAATTGCGCTGGGGATTGCGCATCAAATGCAGTTGGGTTCCAAGCTTGAGCGAGGAAAAAACTAATGGGTAACTCCATGGGTTTTAAGTCACCGACATTGGTGATCCAGAGCTTGTCTGCCCCATACTCCCACGCCAAATTCATCTGCTCCCATACCTTGCCCAATGGCACTGTGTTAATCCAGCGATAAGAACGGGGGCCTCCCACATAGTCAAAATGATAATACACGCCGGCACCGCCTTTGCGATCGCGCTCTGACTGAGTAGGTAATCGACGAATATTACCAAAGTTGTCATCGGCCCACAGCAAGGTCACGTCATCCGGTACGCGCATACCTCGTTCGTAAAAACCCTGTACTTCTTTATACAATGCCCACACTTGAGGAATGTCTGCCAAAGGTTTATCTATGGTTTTGGCAAGGATCTCGCGTTGGTCATGCACAATTTTTTCGAGTAAGTCGATGTTTTCGCCTTCACTCATTGGCGTATCAGCTTGCCCGCGCATGCCTAGAGTAAACATACCCAATTTATCTTTATAACGCTCAGCCCCCTCAACCCAAAATTGATAAAGTTTGTCAGGGTTGGTGGAATATTCCCAAGGGCCTTCGCCATAGCGGTTCCATTCTTTGTCCGCACGCATCATGGGTTCGTGGTGCGACGTACTCATCACTATCCCCATGGTATTGGCTAAATACATATTCTGCGGATCATCATCAGCAAACGCATTATTCCACATGGCCGGCCATAAAAAATTTGCTTTTAATCGAAGCAATAGTTCAAACACATGCTGATAAAATTGTGCGTTATAGCCGCCAAACTTTTCGCTTGTCCAGTTACTCAACGCAGGCGCTTCATCGTTTAAAAATATACCGCGGTATTTCACTTTGGGCGCATCATCAACCTGAGTACCTCTTTTAATATACAAGGCTTCGTGTTGCGCAATGGGCACATCAGCCCACCAATACCAAGGTGACACCCCTATCTTTTCGCTCAGGTCATAAATGCCGTAAATGGTGCCTCGTTTGTCGTTACCCGCTATAACCCACACTTGCTCTAACTCAGCGAGCTTGGGCAAGTTTTTCGCCTCTTTATCCAACCTAATGTGACTTAGTTGAAAGCCATCCCACCGAGACGCCGATGCTCCTAGCGACAGCACCCCATGCTCAATCAATTGGTCGACTAGCGTGTCTTTTCCAATTTCGCCAACAATCACCGCTGCACGGCCCAACTGACTCACATTATGGGTGAGCTGAGGTTTTACACCAGTAACACTAAAAATATCCTGTTGCAGATTTTTAGCTGCCAGTTTAATTCCTTCATCGGCATTTTCTGCCACATAGATTCCGCTGGCTTTTCCCTGAGATACGAGAGGGAAATCTTGCCCTGTATGTACAAAATTCACATAGTTCGCTGCCAATGCAGCAGTGGCTGGGTAAGCCACCAGCGCAATAAAAACAATGAGTTGTCGCAACATGATGTTAATCCTTATTTTCGTTACGCGAGTGTAATCCGATGGTTGCCCCCACAAACCCGCCGGCTTTAGCCGTACTCAGTGGGGTTGCGTCCTGAACCGTTCCCAGTGTGCGCCAAGTATTGTTGTGCATCACTGCAAAGCTAATGTCGTCTTGATGACCTTTAATCTGGAGGGATACCGTGCTGTTCAACAGTGTTGGCGTTGATAGTTCAGCCACACGCTCAACCTTGCCTTTATTCACCTTTTCCACGAACACTAGGCGAGTGTCTTGCCGTTGAGTCACCCCTAAAAAGTAATGAAAGGCCGCATTTTGAAACACAACCAAACCTGCGCTTTCACCTGTACGTGGCACCACTAATTCCGTACTTACCTCAAAGTCTGCAGACGTCTGATGAATACCTACGTATGCCACTGTGCCTATACTCGTCAGCGGTTCATGTGGCGAGAGCACTAAACGACTATTTTCTTGCTTCGCCCAACTGCGATCAAAAGTACGTAACCCCTGCCAATGGTCAGCTAAGCTATCGCGGTCAAACGTATCCTGTATTTTGTCAAAGTCAGTACGCGCACTTGGCACTGTGTCTGTGGGGCGATTATGCAGCAAAGGGATAGCCGTTTTCGGCGGTAAAATGTGTGGCCAATCGTCGCGCCAGGAAATAGGTAGCAAAAACGTTTCTCGTCCGGTGTTATAAAGCCCATCTTGATACGGGCGTGTGGCTAAAAATACGCTCCACCACTCGCCCGAGGGCATCTGAATAAAATCAGCATGACCCGCAGCCTCTACCGCATGTGGTCGCGGATAGGGTAAATCCCGTTGAGTCAGGATAGGATTGTGCTCATAAGGTTCAAAAGGTGATGCTAATGAGCGCGTTCTAAACACCACTTGCGTATGGTTTGGCCCCGTTCCGCCTTCTGCGCATGTCAGGTAATACCAACCATTAATGTGATAGATATGCGGCCCTTCTATCCACACAGGCTGCTGAGTTATGTCGACACCACCGTTAACCAACAAACGACGAGAATCAGGTTTTACTTTTTTCTCTTGTTTGTCATATTCCCATAGCCATATTGCGCGATGACCGTCATAGAGAGGCTCTCCTGGAGGTGCGTCGTTATGCGCGATGTAAACTTTGCCGTCTTCATCAAAGAACAGGTCAGGGTCGATCCCCCCCACTTCAGGCAGCCAAATGGGGTCTGACCAAGGGCCTGCTGGGTCTTCTGCGGTAATGATAAAGTTGCCGCCGCTGTCTACTGCAGTGGTGATTAAATAAAACATCCCATCGTGATACCTAAGCGTAGGCGCAAAGATCCCCCGCGACATTCCCAGCCCCGCAAACTCTGTTTGCGACGCGCGACTTAATGCATAACCCACAAACGTCCAGTCAGTCAGATTTTTCGAGTGAAAAATAGGTAATCCCGGTGTGTAAGAAAAAGAACTGTTCACCAAGTAATAGTCATCGCCCTTACGGGTAATTGACGGGTCTGGGTAAAAGCCTGGAAGTACGGGGTTAGTATATTGTGCGGAGTGTGTCGCTTGAACGTGTTGTTTGCCTGCGTATTGAAACCCTAAAAACTCGGCTGCTGAAGTTGGCATACAGGCGACGAGCGCTAATGTACAGCCAACGATAAACGTTTGGTAATGCTTATCCATGAACATTCTCATAAAAGGTAATGCTTGGCATTTAACGTGAAAGCGAACAACGCATCAACGCAACACGCTTATGAAATACGCCATACTGAGTTGCGTTTTTTGTGAATGGTTTGTAAAAACAAAGACGTAACTAAAATGAGGTGAAGCGTAAGCTAGGAAGTCGCGCACTTTGCACCCTACGCGCGCGCGACCGCCTAAGAACCTGTTTTAAGACACTTTGAGTTGAAACCCTAATTCATCGTCGTCTCTCATCGCATCGCGATATTCTTTAGGGGTTTTGTCGAAGTGCTTTTTAAATACCGCGTACATGTACTGGAGTGAAGGATAACCACACACTTTGGCGATATGTGATGTTGCATCGTCGGTTTTTTCCAGCATTTTGCAAGCGCGGTTGAGCTTTTCGTTATGGATTTCTGTGTGAATACTGTGACCGCGTTCTTCGCGGAAACGATTCTCCAAATTAGACCGCGACACGCCCACATAATCGAGTACCTGGTCTACCTTAATACCTCGGCACGCATTCTGACGAATATAGTGCATGGCTTGCATTACGTGTGGGTCGCTAATGGCTTTGAAGTCTGTTGACTGTCTCTCCGCCACGCATTCGGGTGGCACGAGTATAGGTTGTTTGGGGCCTTTGTAGCCTTGCAGAATTTTGTGCAAGAACTTGGCCGCTTGAAACCCCATTTCAAAACAGCCTTGTTTTACAGAGCTTAGGCTCACGCGACTGAGGTAGCGCGCTAACGGGTCGTCATCAATACCAATAACAGACATGCGGTCAGGAATAAGCATACCAATATGGTCGCACACCTGTAGCAAGTGGCGTGCACGGGAATCGGTAACAGCGATAATACCAACAGGCGTAGGTAAGCTTTTAAGCCAGTCTCCTAGACGCTTGGTAGTATATTGCCACGTTTCAGGCCGCACCGGATGGCCGCGATACACATGGCATTCATACCCTTGAGAACGCGTAATATCCAGTACCGCGCGCTCTCGCTCCTGCGCCCAACGGTGATGCTCGTTCACCGGCGCGCCGTAAAAAGCAAACCGCTGAATGCCCTTTTGGCGTAAGTGCTCGAAGGCTTCTTTTATTAATGCGTAATTGTCTGTAGCAACATAGGGCACGTCTGGATAGTCTTCTGCCTTGCTGTATGAACCGCCAATGCCCACCACAGGCACTTTGGCTTTTTGCAACGCGGCCTGAATTTCCGGATTGTCGTAGTCGGCAATAATTCCGTCACCACTCCACTCGTCCAGATGCTCAAGTCGCGCCATAAAATCTTCTTCTAAATAGAGATCCCAATCGACTTTAGAGGTTTGCAGGTATTCACCCACGCCTTCAATAATTCGACGGTCATACACCTTATTGGCATTAAACAACAATGTAATACTGTGCTTATTTTCAAACATGTTAGTGCCCTCGCCAAAAGAAATTAAATAAAGTTTTTTTATGATTTTTACTGGCGAGTTCGATGTTATTACAGGTAAACGGAATTAACAAAAAAATTACAAAATTTCATAATTGTGCTTCTACTTTTTCGCAATCAGCATACGTATTATTCATACAAATGAGTTTATCTATGTTTATTGGAATTGATTTAGGAACATCGGGCGTAAAAGTCATTATTACCGGTACCGATGGCAAATTGATAGATTCAGCAAAAGCTGAGTTATCTGTATCTATCCCTCGTCCACTCTGGTCTGAACAAGCCCCTGATGATTGGTGGACCGCCACCTACGAATGCTTAGATGCACTGAGTTCTCGTCAAGATCTACGTGCAGTAGAGGCCATTGGTCTTGCTGGGCAAATGCACGGCGCAACACTACTTGATAAAAATCATAAAGTGCTACGCCCCGCGATTTTGTGGAATGATGGTCGCTGTGAAGCGGAATGTAAGCAAATTGAAGCCGCCATCAGCAATGCTCACGGTATTACGGGTAACTTGATCATGCCCGGTTTTACTGCGCCCAAGCTATTGTGGGTAAAAAATCACGAGCCTGAAATCTTCAAACAAATTCATAAAGTACTTCTGCCAAAAGATTTTTTGCGATTTAAACTCACGGGTGCGTTTGCTTCAGATATGTCCGACTCCGCGGGCACATGTTGGCTCGATACAGCGCAGCGCACATGGAGCAAATCCATGCTATTGGTCTGCGGCCTCAACGAAGAGCAAATGCCTAAGCTCTACGAAGGTACTGAAGTGACTGGCTACCTAGACGAACACCTCGCCAAGCGTTGGGGTATGTCGGCAGTGCCTGTGGTTGCAGGCGCGGGAGACAACGCCGCAGGAGCGATCGGCTGTGGTATTGTCTCTCCGGGTCAAGCCATGTTGTCACTCGGCACATCAGGGGTTTATTTTGCGGTCACCAAAGACTTTCGCAGCAATCCGGCTTCGGCGGTGCATAGCTTTTGTCACGCCGTGCCCGACCGCTGGCACTTGATGTCGGTAATGCTGAGCGCCGCAAGTTGCTTAAGCTGGTTTAGTAACAATGCGGGATACCACGATGTGGCTGAATTATTTGATGATGTGGTCGCCAACACACGCAAAGACGACCCGAATGTCCCCTACTTCTTGCCTTATTTAACCGGTGAACGTACCCCTCACAACAACCCCAACGCAAAAGCGGGGTTCTTTGGCATGACAGCATCGACCACTCGCGCCCACATGGCGCAAGCCGTTGTGCAAGGAGTGTCAATGGCCTTGGCAGATGGCATTGATGCTGTGCATGGTTGTGGCATCAACGTCAATGGGATCAGCTTGATTGGCGGAGGAGTTCGCAGCACTTATTGGCGACAACTCCTGGCGGACGTTAGTGGTATTCCAATGAATTACCGCCAAAGTGGTGATGTAGGCCCAGCGCTAGGTGCGGCTCGGTTAGCTCAAGTGGGCGTGTCTCCCGACACCGACATCGACACAATTTGCCCTGTGCCTCCCTTAGAAGCCCAATACGAGCCTCAAACACGCCTCGCCGATTACTATCAGCATCGCCGTCAGAAATTTCGAGAGCTGTATTTTGCTATTGAACCACAGTGTTAACAAAAAACACAAAACTCGTTCAAATTTACGTAATTGTGACCTGTTAGCTCTTTGCCCACACTGAGCGCTAACAACTATAACGGGCCATTCGGCCCATTTCAGGAGCTAACTATGGCTAACTATTTTCAGGACATCAGCCCAATAAAATACGAAGGCGCTGAGTCAACGAATCCACTGGCGTTCAAACACTACAATGCCCAAGAAGTGGTGTTGGGAAAAACAATGGAAGAACACCTGCGTTTTGCTTCATGTTACTGGCACAACTTCTGCTGGGATGGCGCTGACGTATTTGGTGGCGGTACTTTTTCTCGCCCTTGGTTAACGCCTGGCGATGCAATGACAAAAGCCAAAGAAAAAGCCGATGTGGCATTTGAGTTTTTCGCTAAATTGGGTGCTCCTTATTATTGTTTTCACGATATCGACGTAGCGCCAGAAGGCGACAGCATTAAAGACTACATCAACAACTTCAGTGAAATGGTTGATGTGTTAGGCCAAAAGCAAGAGCAAACTGGCATGAAGCTTTTATGGGGCACAGCCAATGTGTTTAGTCACCCTCGCTACATGTCTGGCGCGGCAACAAACCCATGCCCTGAAGTATTCTCTCGCGCCGCAACTCAGGTTTTTCACGCCATGAACGCAACGCAAAAGCTAGGCGGCGAAAACTATGTGTTATGGGGTGGCCGTGAAGGCTACGAAACGTTACTCAATACCGACCTTAAACGCGAACGTGCACAGCTTGGCCGTTTTATGAATATGGTAGTTGAGCACAAACACAAAATCGGTTTCAAGGGTATGTTGCTGATTGAACCCAAACCTCAAGAGCCTACTAAGCATCAGTATGACTACGACACCGCAACGGTTTACGGTTTCTTAAAAGAATTTGGTTTAGAGAAAGAGTTTGGTGTAAACATTGAGGCGAACCACGCCACCCTATCCGGCCACTCTTTCCATCACGAAATTGCCACCGCATTTTCATTGGGTATTTTTGGCTCTATCGATGCCAACCGCGGCGATGCCCAGTTGGGCTGGGACACTGACCAATTCCCGAATAGCGTGGAAGAAATGACATTGATTTGTTATGAAATCCTCAAAAATGGTGGGTACACGTCAGGTGGTTTTAACTTCGACACCAAACTTCGCAGACAAAGTATAGACGCAGCCGATTTATTCCACGGGCACATTGGTGGTATGGATACCTGTGCATTGGCACTGAAAAAAGCAGCCGCCATGATCGAAAACGACTTTATCGGTGAAGCCAAAGCCACACGTTATGCAGGCTGGGATCAAACCTTAGGGCAACAAATACTCACTGGCGATTATTCGCTGGAAGCTCTCGCCACATTTGCCCAAGAACAGGCCCTTGACCCTAAACCTGTATCTGGCGCGCAAGAAAAACTAGAAAACCAAGTTAACCAAGTCTTGTACCGTTAATTGAGATAATGTGTTTTAAAAATGCGGGCTTGCCCGCATTTTTTGTTTCTACCTGGAGAGAATTGTGACCCGCTTATTGCTTTTATGTACGCTACTTTGCCCTTGGTCGAGTTATGCCGACATATCACTACATCAACTGTTTTCTGACGGTGCAGTATTGCAACGCAATACGCCCATTAAACTCAAAGGCAATACATCTACAAACACACCCATTCAAGTTTATTTAGACAATAAACCGTTAGGCACAGCCACTATTCAGCAAGGCCAATGGTCATTTATACTCGACCCTATGCCAGCAGGCGGGCCGCACACCTTAACTTTAGTAAGTGACAACGAACTATCCCGCCATGATTGGTATTTCGGCGATGTTTTTTTAGCGTCAGGCCAGTCCAATATGGAGCTTCCAATGAGGCGGGTAGAAGAAGCGTACCCGTTGGACGTAGCCCAAGCGAACTACCCGCTGATTAGAGAATTCACCGTCCCCGATACGTACCGCTTTGACGATGAAAACCAAGATTATGAACAAGGTGAATGGTTGCAAGCCACCGCCCCACATATCCGTCAATTATCCGCAGTGGCCTTTTACTTTGCACGTAGCCTTTACCATGAACACGGAGTGCCCATTGGAATTGTTAACGCCTCATTGGGTGGCTCTCCCATTGAAGCCTGGATGCGAGAAGAGATACTCGCGCCTTATCCTGACCTGATTGCTGAAGGCAAAAAATATGCTGACAAAGCCCTGCAGCAAAGCGTAAAAAGCGCAGATAAAGCTCGACAAGATGCGTGGTATCAAAACCTCCACCAGCAAGACCAAGGGTTAAAAAATACGCCTTGGTATTCAAGCGCGCTCGATGACAGTGAGTGGCAAGTGATAACCCTGCCAGCGGACTTGCCCGAAGCTAAATCTGGCTTTGCTGGCGTATGGTGGTTGCGTAAAACATTTGTATTGGAGCATGAACCTGATCACGACCTTACACTGCGTCTAGGGCGTATTGTCGATGCAGACGAAGCCTACATCAATGGTACACAAGTGGGGAATACTACGTATATGTACCCCCCTCGTCGTTATCACGTTCCACAAGCGTTATTGAAAAAGGGGGAAAACCACATCACGGTGCGAGTTACCTCAAATGGCGGCAACTCTGGTTTTGTATTGGATAAACCTTATTTTATTGGCGATGAACAGGCTAGGCTTAGTTTGTCTGGTGAGTGGCGCTATAAAATTGCCGCAGAAGTTCCCCCTTTAGCATCTCAAACCTTTATCCGCTGGAAGCCAATGGGCTTATACAATGCCATGATTGCCCCAGCTACTGAATATCCATTAACAGGGATACTTTGGTATCAAGGAGAATCCAATGCCGGTTCACCCGACAATTACGACGACAAACTCAAGGCCATGATCACCGATTGGCGCAACCAATGGCACCAACCAGACTTGCCCTTTTTTATTGTTCAGCTGAGCAACTTTATGTCTGCTCAAGCCCTACCTTTAGAAAGTCAGTGGGCGAGTTTGCGCAACAAACAACTCAACGCGTCTGAGCTACCTAATACCGCGTCTATTGTGACCATTGATATTGGTGAATGGAATGACGTACATCCCGTGAACAAAAAGGCGGTCGGTGAGCGTCTCGCCCTTGCTGCCAATCACATTGCATACCACCAAGGCAATGAATATGTAGGCCCTCGCCTTTCTAAAATACAACGCGAAAACAACGAACTGGTACTTACCTTTTCCCATACGCAAGGTCAGCTAACCGCAAGTAACCCCATGGACCACAGCTTTGCCATCGCCAGTGTAAACGGCGCTTACCAATGGGCAAACGTGAAGCTGATTGGCAATCAGGTGCGTTTATCTCACCCTGATATTACTGCACCAAAACATGTGCGATACGCATGGGCCGACAACCCTCAAGCGGGCCTATACAGTGCCCAAGGCCTACCCGCGACGCCATTCGAAGCGTCCTTACCGGCCCCGGCACAATAAACGCTCAAAACAAAGCAAAAGCCCCAACTCTAGCTGGGGCTTATGCTTACTCACGGCAATATAGAACGCGTTACCAATTATACATGGTGCCATCTTCTAACCGGTTAACCGGTAAATAAGCACGTTGGTAGGGATACTTTTTCGCGGCCTCTTCGTCAATGGTAACGCCATGACCGGCTGTTTCACCGACAATCATATAGCCGTCTTCAAAGCGATAGTCATGAGGAAAGACCTCATCGGTTTCAGGCGTATGCTTCATGTATTCCTGAATACCAAAGTTATGCACCCAACTGTCAAAATGCAGCGCAGCCCCCATCGTCACGGGGCTTAAGTCAGTTGCTCCATGAAAGCCCGTTCGCACATGATAAAGCTCGGCCAAATGTGCGATACGACGTAAGTGAGTAATTCCACCGCCATGAACTAAGGTAGTGCGAATATAGTCGATAAGTTGCTCTGTGATCAGCTGCTGACAATCGTGAATTGACGAGAATACTTCGCCTACCGCAATGGGCGTTGTCGTATGCTGCCTGAACAAACGAAATCCTTCTTGCAACTCTGCGGGTACTGCATCTTCTAGCCAAAACAATTTGTATGGCTCAAGTGAACGGCCCAACTGAGCGGCCTCAATGGGAGTACATCTGTGATGTGCATCATGCAGCAGATGATGTTCAAACCCATAATTATCCCGCAACGTTTCAAACAGTTGTGGAATACTGTTCAAATACTTGGTGGTCGACCACATGTTTTCAGTGGGTAAATCGGCATCTGCCGGCTCGTAGAACAACCGGTCTTTCGACACCCCATAGGTACTGGCCAACCCTGGCACACCGGTTTGCGCTCGAATGGCTTTGTAACCCATATCGATATATCGGCCCACTTCGTCAACGGTCTGCGCTATCGACTCACCATTTGCATGGCCGTAAACCATTACTTTGTCGCGACTTTTGCCCCCCAACAACTGATACAGGGGCATATTAGCGGCTTTCGCTTTTATGTCCCACAAAGCGATGTCAATGGCAGCCAAGGCTGTCATCCCCACAGGCCCTCGACGCCAATACGCACCGCGATAAAAGTATTGCCAGATATCCTCGATACGGCTGGCATCTTTGCCCAATAAACAGGGGATCAAATGGTCTTCCAAATAACTGGCAACGGCGAGTTCACGCCCATTAAGCGTAGCGTCTCCAATCCCAGTTAGCCCGTCGTCCGTGGTGATTTTCAAGGTGACAAAATTGCGTCCCGGGCAAGTAATTATCACTTTAGCCTGAGTGATCTTCATGTACTTTTCCTTTGTCAGGCGATGAGTTTGTACCAGTATATCCTTGTAAAAACGACGCCTCACAGGTTAAGAGGATAGAAGATAAAAAACGCAAAGCGCGAAATTGCTTTTCATAACGCTTTATTCACTAAGATAAGTGACTTGCCTAACATTGCTCATAAAAAACAGGACTATTATGAAGACGTCAGCCATTGGAAAAAGGGCGCTGGTTTTACTACTTAGCTTATTTGTATTGGCCGCATGCAGTACAGATAAATCTATGCCCACTACGCAAGCCCTTCCCGAATTGAGACTTAATCAGGTAGGCTACCTACCACAACAACCCAAGTATATTGTAGTAACTACGTCGACACCCCAGCGCTATATCATTACACAAGTCGACAATAACGATATTGTGTTAACGGGGACAACCGGTGAACCTCAACCTTGGGCGTTGTCGGGTGATACCACGGCTATTATTGATGCCAGCGCGGTAACAAAACCAGGGCTGTATCGCGTATCGTTAAGCGATCACGCAGTATCAGCAACCTTCCGCATAGACAATGCCATTTATTCTGAAATCCACGATGCATCGATTAAAGCCTACTATTTCAATCGTGCAGGCCTAGCCCTAGACCCAGCATATGCTGGAAAATGGCAGCGACCAATGGGTCACCCCGACAATAGCGCTATTGTGCTATCAGCCCCAGAACAAACAAAACCTAGCGCTAAAGGCTGGTACGACGCCGGGGATTACAACAAATACATTGTTAATTCTGGCATTTCTACCTATACGCTCATGCGTGCTTATTTAGATTTCCCAGACTACTACCACAACCGCCGGTGGAATATTCCTGAGTCGAGTAATAACACGCCTGACATGCTAGATGAGATTGCGTGGAACCTTGAATGGATGCTTACCATGCAAGACAGCGATGGTGGGGTTTATCACAAACTGACCACGCTACACTTCTCTGGTGATGTAATGCCTCACAAAACCACTGCCCA
Source organism: Alteromonas sp. ABE4_545 (assembly GCF_056161325.1). Classification (NCBI taxonomy): domain Bacteria; kingdom Pseudomonadati; phylum Pseudomonadota; class Gammaproteobacteria; order Alteromonadales; family Alteromonadaceae; genus Alteromonas; species Alteromonas sp. ABE4_545. Next base: position 16,364 of record NZ_JBSWYY010000031.1, on the reverse strand, counting down.
ACGATATTTCACCGCCAAAGGCACAGCGGCCACGTTAAACTTTGCTGCAGTGATGGCGGTCGCAGCACGTGTATACCCAGATGACGCAACGCAGTACATACAAGCGGCGACCAACGCATGGTTATGGGCTCAGGCTAACCCTGCTGTGGCGTACAAGAACGAAGAGAACGTACACACTGGCGAATACGGCGACAATGAATTCACCGACGAATTTGCATGGGCCGCTGCAGAGTTGTTTATCACCACAAAAGAGAAACACTATCTCACCACAGCAAGCGAGAGCCTTGGTTATCCGTCGACACCAAGTTGGGGAAATACCACGGGGCTTGGCTATGTTTCATTACTACAACAGAAGCAAACGTCGTTGCCAGTAGAATTACGCAACCAGATCATGCAACGCTTTATAGATTATGCCGATGTTTTGGTAGCGCAAGATGCGCAATCACCCTATCGCATTGCCATGAGAGAAAACGACTTTGTGTGGGGTAGTAATGGCGTGGCAATGAATCATGCCATGATACTCGCGGTTGCTTACCAACAAACACAAGATAAAAAATACCTCACTGCCAGTTTTAACATGCTCGACTACGTATTGGGAAGAAACCCCACTGGCTACAGCTACATCACTGGCTTTGGTTCGCGATCACCATTATTCATCCACCACAGACAGTCTCGCGCAGATAACGTTGCAGAACCTGTACCTGGCTTCTTAGTTGGTGGCCCGCAAAACGGCCATCAAGACCAATGCCAATACGATTCAAACCTGCCTGCTACGTCTTATTTAGACAACTGGTGTAGCTACTCAACCAACGAAGTCACCATTAATTGGAATGCCCCGTTAGTCTACGCACTGGCCGCATTACAAAATTTATAACCACCCTCCCCAACACAGCATTGGGTGTTTAACCACACCTACTGCTGTGCTGCTTTTGTCACTGCTTTTGTCACTGCTTTTGTCACTGCTTTTGTCACTGCGTTTAATTACGAAAAACCCACTCGTCACAGCCATATTTACCACAAATGTTAATATAGTGTTGCGTTTTATTGTTTCTTGATTGTGATATTTTTACACTTTATTGACGATTTTTTTACTCTCCAGCACTATTTCCGAACAATAAAACATCCTTCTGCCATGCCGTAATTAGCGCAGACCAAGGACGAACATTAGAAAGCAGAGAACACCCACTCAATCTCACTGGAGAAAAATGATGGCCACAAAACGGAGACAAAGCAATTTGTCGCGCCAAAAGAGTTTCAATAAATCACTCATTGCTATTGCTTTACTTTCTACAATGCACTCAGCGTGGGCACAAACCGCTGACGAAGAAAAAGACAAGGAAAAGGCAGATGACGAAGATGTTGTTGAAACCATTGAAGTAAAGGGAATAAGAGGCAATTTATTTAGTGCCCAAAACCTGAAGCGAAACTCAGACACTGTTGTCGATGCTATTACTGCTGATGATATTGGTACCTTGCCAGATCGCAGTGTTTTAGAGGCAATTCAGCGCCTTCCCGGTGTATCTGTTGAACGTTTTGCTGGCCCAGATGACCCCGATCACTTCAGTGTGGAAGGCAGTGGCGCCATTATACGCGGTATGACACAAACGCGCAGTGAATTTAATGGTCGAGACTCCTTCACCGCCAACAGTGGACGCGGCTTGTCCTTTCAAGACGTATCGCCTGAATTGATGGGAGGTGTCGACGTATACAAAAACCAAACGGCCGATATGATTGAAGGGGGAATTGGGGGAACGGTGAGCCTGCGCACACGTAAACCTTTTGATTCTCAAGACCGCGTGATTGCTATCAGTGCTGACTACTCGTACGGTGATATTGCCGAGAAAGGCAGCCCCACATTTTCTGGCCTATACAGTGACCGCTGGAAACTCGACGGCAACGGTGAAATAGGCCTTTTACTCAACTATGCCAATTCACAGTTATACGGAGAGTCACACGGTATTCAATCTGACGCCTATGTGCAGTTTTATGCACGAGATCTAGCAGGCGCAGAAGCCTTTGTTGGCGAAGACGGCAATGGCACTGTGTGGATGCCCAATGCATCTAACCTGTTGAAAAAGTTTGACGACCGCAAACGCGAAGGCTTTGCCAGCGCACTGCAATGGGAAAACGAAGATGAAACCTTACTGGCTACCATGCAATACATTCGTTCAGACGCAAGCCTGTCATGGCATGAGCAAGCGGTAAAATACCAAGGCGGTTATTACAACATTGATAATCGACGCACGCGCCCTCTTGATGGCACAGAATTCTCGTTTGATGACCAAGGTTTGTTTGAGTCTGGCACTATGACTCAAGGCGTAGATGGTTGGCGTGCCTCCGATGGCAACAACGACCGTATTATTCGCTCTTGGGAAACCGGTGGCCGCCCTCAGTTTGGCTATCCTACACAGTTTGACTCGCGTATTAAGCAAACCGACACCCTAGTAGAAGATTTCTCATTCAACCTAGAATGGATGGCGACAGAAAACCTCCAACTCATTGGTGATATTCAGTACATCAAAGCCAAAACCCAAGACAACGATGTGGTGGTGCATACTGGGGCATTTTCTGCGCAAACCTATGATGTCACAGGAAGCACACCTTCGGTAACATTGATCGAACCCTATTTTGGTTACCGCGACGCGAACCCAGAGGTATACGCTGACGGTGTCTACCCAGGGTTTACCGATGACCCAGCAGGCGATACCAACTATTTCCAAGATCCTACGTCGTACTTCTTACGCAGCGCCATGGACCATTGGGAACGCTCAGAAGGTGACTCGATTGCCACTCGTCTAGACGGCAAATACTTCCTCGATTCCGACGGCATTTTCACTTCAGTGCAAAGTGGTGTGCGTTACGCTAAACGCGAACAAACCGTGCGTTTAACCAGCTGGAACTGGGGGTCTCTCGCGCCAGAGTTTACCAGTGCTGCGCCTGCGGGTTGGTTAGACACGCTGCCGAATTACCAAGACAACTTTGAGTTGGTTGATTGGTCAGATTTCCACAACGGTAATGTTGCCAATATTCCGGGCAATCAAACTTACCATGCCACAGAAGCCTACGTGCGTTCAATCATGAATGGCGCTCGCCCATATATGTCTGCGGGTGGCACATGGGAACCCTACCAAGACCGAGATGGTGTTGACGACAAGTACGGCATTTTCACCCCGGGCGAAGTCAATATTACAACCGAAGAGAATAAAGCGGTTTACGTTCGGGTTAATTTTGAAGGTAACGGTGACTTGCGTTATAGCGGTAACATTGGCTTGCGTTATGTAAACCTGAAACGCGATGCGAGAGGCGCCATTACATTCCCTGATTTAGTGCCTGACTTTTTGCCACCAGATCAATTTGCCAATGTACAACTGACCGACGAGATTGTGCGTGGTTGGTTAGATGAGCAAATTGCAGCGGGTAATTATGCCGATATCGAAACCGCATTAGAGGCAGAAGAAAACCGCTGGATTGGTGACCAACTCAACTACCTCTCACTTGATGAGCGCAATTTTGGTAACGACGCCGAAGAACGCGTGGCGGCAAAAGCCGAGTTTGATATGTGGCTGCCGAGCTTTAACTTTAAAATGGAAGTATTGGACGACGTAATTGCACGTTTTGCCTTCTCAAAAGCTGTTGCACTGCCAGATATGTCAGATATTCGCAACCGCGCCACTTTGGGGTCAGAACCTATTCAAGCTGTACGCCCAGTGACAAACCCTGATCCGGATTACGAGCCTGAACCGGGTGAAAACCTTATTCAATCAGCCTACGTGCCCGCATGGACAGGTTCGGGTGGCAACCCTTATCTAGAGCCAATGGAGTCAACCCAGTACGACATGGCACTCGAGTGGTATTTTGCAGAAGTCGGCCAATTGAGTCTGACTTACTTCCACAAAGACCTGAAAAATTACTTTATTCAAGGTGCGTCACCTCAGCAGTATACCAACCCAACTACTGGCCAAACCCAAACCGTTTTAGTGAACTCAACCACCAATGGTGGCAAGGGCAGCATGGACGGTATCGAAGTAGCGTATCAGCAATTTTTTGATATGTTGCCAGAGCCTTGGAACGGTTTAGGTCTACAAGCAACCTATACTTACATAGATGCATCGGGCGTACCCAACAACCAAATTGATGCCGATGATGAAAGCTGGGTAGGTGATGACTTTGGTGATACTGGTATTCGGGTAAACCTCGACAACGTGCCTCTGCAAGGGCAATCGAAAAACACAGTAAACTTAGTCGCGATGTACGAAAAAGACGCCTGGAGTGGCCGTATCGCCTACAACTGGCGTTCGAGCTACCTACTCACAACCCGTGATGTGATTTCTAAAGCACCGCTTTACTACGATGATCACGGGCAGTTAGATGGTTCGATTTTCTATCACTGGAATGAAAACCTGACTGTGGGTATTCAAGGGACCAACCTCACCAACTCGCAATCTGAAACCATCATGCAGCTGAATAATGAAGGCTTAAGAGCGGGACGTTCATGGTTTGTTTCTGACCGTCGTATTGCCTTTGTCATGCGGGCGAACTTCTAGTTCACCGCGACAAGTTATTCAGGTACAGCCGGAGAGTTTACTCTCTGGCTGTTGTTGGTTAAGACATCTGAAGAAATAAAACTATGCAAAAGCCCTTACAAAAAATCATTATCCTTGGCGGCGGTTCTTCTGGTTGGATGACGGCAGCAGCGTTGGGAAAACTACTCAAAAATCACCCTTGCGAGATTCAGCTTATCGAGTCAGACGCCATCGGTACTGTGGGGGTGGGAGAAGCCACAATCCCGCAGATATTACTATTTAATGATTTAATCGGGCTTGATGAAAATACGTTTCTCAAGCGTACAAAAGGCACCTTTAAGTTAGGTATTCAATTTAAAGACTGGCGCAAGCAAGGCCATGAGTACTATCACGCGTTTGGCGAGGTAGGTAAGAACATGGAAGGCTTGCAGTTCTATCACTACTGGTTAAAGATGCGTCAGCGGGGCAAAGCCGCACCACTTGACGAATACACCTTGTCGTCGTTGGCCTGCAATGAAAAACGCTTTATGCGCAGTATCGATGCGGGTAATTCCCCTCTGTCTAATATTGCGTATGCTTTTCACTTTGACGCGGGGTTGTACGCGCAGTATCTCAGTGAATGTGCCCAGCAACATGGCGTGACCAGAACAGAAGGCAAAGTTGAGGCGGTTACACAACACCCCAATGGAGATATTCGGTCGCTAACATTACAAGACGGCACCGAACACTACGCCGACTTTTTTATCGACTGCTCTGGCTTTAAAGGCGTACTTATAGAAGAAACCCTGCAAACAGGGTATGAAAATTGGCAACACTGGTTACCCTGCGATCGCGCGGTAACTGCGCCCTCAACCTTACCTGAATCACCTTGGCCTTTTACTCGGGCTGCCGCGCAAAGTGCCGGTTGGCAGTGGCGCATTCCACTTCAACACCGGGTTGGTAACGGGCATGTTTACAGCAGCCAATTTATGTCAGATGAAGACGCACAAAACACCTTGCTCAACAATATCGAAGGAGACCTACTAGCAGCGCCTAGAGTCATCCCCTTCACTACCGGTAAACGCAAACAGTTTTGGCATAAAAACTGTTTAGCTATCGGGCTTGCGAGCGGTTTTATGGAGCCGTTGGAGTCAACCAGCCTACACTTGGTGCAAGCCGCTATCTCTAAATTTTTCACCTTTTTCCCGTTTGCCGGCCCTTCTCAATGTGACATTGATGAATACAACCGCCAAATGGATTTTGAATACACCCGTATTCGCGACTTTCTCATTCTTCACTACCATGTAACGGAGCGCGAGGACTCTGCTTTTTGGCGCTACTGTAAGAACATGGCTATCCCCGACACCTTGCAGATGAAGCTTGAGCAGTTTAAAGAAAATGGGCGAATTCATCGCTTCAACAATGAACTGTTTAACGACCTCAGTTGGTTTGAAGTGATGTACGGACAGGGCTTACGCCCCAAAGCTTACAATGCCTTTGCCGACATATTTTCTGAACAGGCGCTTGAGAGTAGGTTGGACAGTATTCGCAACGTAGTTCGACGCTCGGTTGATTATATGCCCTCTCACGACGCGTATATTCGCGAACAATGCCAAAGCGAAACACTGTGAAGTTCACGCGTCATCACATCGACAATACTAGTTACGAAGTCTGGGTTATCGACGACTTTGTGCCTGGCCCAGAGCGCCTCATTGATTACGCAGTCAGTTTAGGCGCGGGCGATGAGTGCGCCAACGGTTATCCAGGAATTCGCCGCGAGGCGCCTTCGGGTTATCTGCAGTATGCCATTCGGGCAGTTAATGCAATTACCGCACAAAGCCACACGTTACCTAACATATCATCAGGCAAAGCGTACTTTTCTATGGTTACCAAAAAACCATCGGCTCTTACTCGCGAGCAACGTGTGCCCCATTTCGATCGTCCGTATACGCAAGAATTAGCTATGGTGCATTACCTCTGCTCCCCACCTCACGGAGGAACCAGTTTTTACCGCCATCGCGCCAGCTACCGCAGCGCCATCACTACTCAACACGTACAAAGTTATTTGCAAGAGCTGGAATCAGAACTGGCAAACTATCAACCCGAAGCAAAATATATGAATGGCGACAATGCCTTGTTTGAGCGTGTGCTGCAAATTCCTTGTCGATTCAATCGCGCCGTTATTTACCCTTGTGCCTTATTACATTCGGGCGATATCCCTACCCCATTTGAGCCAAACTTAAACCCTTATCAAGGGCGCTTTACCGTAACCGGTTTTCTCAAATAGCCAATATTAGCACTTTGTCGCTCAATATTACTCATAGTAATAAAAAGCGGCTAACGGGCGTTAATAACAGCGAAAGTTCTTCGAAAACCACAAAAAAAGACAAGCAATAATAAAAAAGATAATAGGCTTTAGATACAAGTCCATGAAAAGCTATTTACACGTTTTTTACATCAGTAACGACGCTGTCACTGACGTGTAAAAGGCAACGACATTGAGTTTTTAAAAAGGTTTGTTTACGCACAGATGCGTCAATTTGTGTGCGTATGACACAGGCTCAACACGGGACACTACACATGAAAAAAGCACAAGACTTTCAAAAGTCACTACTCACAAAAACCATATCAGTATTGCTCGGTAGCGCTGTTATCACGCCGGCAATCGCACAAGAAACCGACCCTGTCGAAGTGATCGAAGTGACGGGTTTGCGTTCTAGCTTAGCAGAAGCAGCTTCAATTAAACGTGAATCTGTGGGTGTGGTAGACGCCATTTCCGCAGAAGACATGGGTAAATTCCCAGATACCAACCTCGCAGAATCTTTACAGCGAATTACCGGTGTGTCTATCAGTCGGACCAACGGTGAAGGTAGCGAAATTACCGTACGTGGTTTCGGTGGTGAAAACAATATGATCACCCTCAATGGCCGCATGATGCCCGCCGCACAAACTTATGGCGGCGGTAGTGGTGCAGACGGCACCACCAGAGGTGGCGGCACACGCGCATTCGATTTCGCCAACCTTGCGTCTGAAGGTGTACGCGGCGTTGAAGTATATAAAACCAGTAAAGCCAACATTGCCACTGGTGGTATTGGTGCAACGGTCAACATTAAAACCGCTCGCCCTTTAGATACGCCGGGGTTTAAGGCCAATGTGGGTGCCAAAGCTGTGCATGACACAACCAACCGTACTGGTGATGACGTTACCCCCGAATTGTCAGGCATTATGAGTTGGACCGATGACGATGCCAAGTTTGGTGTAGCGCTAGCGGGAAGTATTCAAGAGCGTCATTCTGGCTATGTGGGTGCAACAGTGAACGACTGGAACATTGGCGTATGGGGCGACCCAAACGACCCAGACACCCTATTTAACAATAGCGGCGACATTTATGAAAACGCACCTGAAGTTGGGCAGCTTTATGCTCGTCCAAACGACTTGCGTTACGCCTTTTCTAATACAGAGCGTACTCGTACAAACGCACAACTTACGTTGCAATACGCCCCCAGTGAGAGCCTAACCGCAACCATCGACTATTTGTTTGCTGAAAACGAAGTACAAGAGCACAGAGGCGAAATTGGCAACTGGATGCAAAACGGTTCAAATGTCACCAAAGTCATTTTTGATGACGGCGCTGTTGCTACGCCGATTTACGTTGCCGAAGAATATACCGGTACCGTTGACGAAGGGTACGAACAACAATGGCGTGAGCAAACAAACACGCTGAACTCCCTTGGTATTAACCTGGAATATTTTGCAACTGACAACTTACTACTCTCGTTAGACGCGCACAGTTCTAAAATGGAAAGCTTACCCAGTGGCCCCAGCGATAACGCGGCATCAGGTGAGATAGCCGTTGGTATTGGTGCGCCTACGGTAGCGTCTCGTGAATGGTGGTTTGGCAAAGAGCTTCCTACCTATCGCAATGTGTACGACGACAGCACTCGCGGCAATGGCAACGGTGTTGTTGATGCTGGTGACGTAGGCTCATCTATTTTACGCTTCCGACACGCTTCGCAATCAACTGAAATCAATCAGCTGAAGTTAGACGGTAAGTGGATGTTTGACGATGGTGAGATTGATTTTGGTGTTGAAACTCGTGCGATGGAAATGATTGCCCGTCAAACCGCAGGCGACAACATGACCTTAGGTAACTGGGGTATTGCTAACCCTGGCGAGTTCTCAGAAGGATTGCTCTCGCCCATCAATGTTGGTGCCATGTTTGACGACTACGACACGGGCGAAAGTCAGGGAATGGGCTTTATTGGCGACCCTGTCGCTATGGCTCGCGAAGGTATTGCTCTTTACCCAACCGATGCCAATTTCTTCGGTGTAAGCAATGTGTTTTCAACCAACGATATCGTGAAAGAAGACACGATGGCGGCTTATTTCCAAGTGGGCCTAAACGGTGAACTTGGCGGCATGCCTGTAAACTTCCTAGCCGGTGTGAGATACGAAACCACCGATGTTGAATCAACCTCTCTGGTAACACCACCCAGTTACCTAATTTGGGAAAACAACAACGATTTTGCTTTGTATACCGACCCTAATACAGACACAATTCCACTGTCTGAAAAGGCTAGTTACGACCACCTGTTGCCCAGCATGGATTTTGACATCATGCTAACCGACGACATCAAAGGTCGATTCTCTTACAGTAAAACCATTGCCCGTGCTAGCTATGGCTCACTGCGCGTGTCTCCAAGTGGTTTCGGCACATCAGGCTCCACACTTAATGGAACCAAGCCAACGGCGAGTTCTTCCAACCCGTCTTTGCTTCCTCTAGAGTCTGATAACTTCGACTTGTCGGTAGAGTGGTATTATCAGGAAAACAGTTACGCTTCGGTTGGTTTCTTCGAAAAACGCGTGGCCAACTTCATTGGAACGGGTCAAGAAGACCGCACTTTCTTTGGCATTCAAGATCAAACCAATGGCCCTCGGGCTTTGGCCGCCGCAGAGGCATTGCGAGATAGAGGATTTGCCGTCGACGACACCTCATTGTTCGCCATGATGGTATTGCTCGAACACCCAGAAGCCTTCCCGAATGGTGCAGACGATTACACGGGTAGTGCAGAGCAGCTATTACAATTAGGAGAAACTCCGGGATGGGATCTGATCCCAGAAGAAGGCGACCCTGATATGGTATTCCGTACAAGCTTGCCGCAAAACAACCGCGAAGCCAAACTGTACGGTGCAGAGTTCGCGGTACAGCACTTCTTCGGCGAATCAGGTTTTGGTGTTCAGGCCAACTACACCTTAGTGCGCGGTGATATTGGTTTTGACAATCAAGGTAGCCCTGAAGTTTCTCAGTTTGCTTTGGCTGGCTTAAGTGACACCGCTAACTTAGTATTGATCTACGAAAAAGATGGTCTAACCGCACGTGTTGCCTATAACTGGCGCGATGAATACCTCAACCGAGTGAACTATCGCGGTTCGAATAACCCCACCTATGTGGAGAGCTATGCGCAAATAGACGCCAATGTGAGTTATGAAATTAACGAGCAATTGTCTGTTTTTGTCGAAGGGCTCAACATTACCGGAGAAAACCGTCGTGAACACGGCCGAACCCGCAATCAATTGTGGTATTTGGAGGATTTAGGTGCTCGTTATCAAGTGGGTGTACGCTATAACTTCTAACGTAAACACCGTATATTCACGTTAAATACAACAAGCGCAGTGAACATTTTGTTCTCTGCGCTTTTGTCGTTTTTTCATGTAGGTTAATGCTATGTCAGACACACAATTACTCGACAATGTCACACATCAATCTCTACGGGTGCACACTCAATACAGCCGTACTTTCGGAGACAATAAGGGAACGGTTATCACCTTCCCATCCGAAGTAGAGTTACTACATAAAGAATACCCATTGCTGTTCAAGCGCCAGCAAAACAACAATACTTTGCAGCTCGTGGCTTTACTTGGCTTTGCCAGCGATGAAAATTTATTTCTGGCTGAACAGTATTCTCCCCCAATTGTCGCAAGTAGTTGGGTTGGTCGTACCGTACCGGGTGTCATTGCTAAAGGCCCATTTCTCATAGGTTATCAGCGCAACACACAGCCGGGTGGCTCAGCACAAGACCCCATGGTGCATATTGACATGCAAAACCCACGACTGACTGAAGCTACTAGCGCGAACAGTCAGGCGATATTCTTACCTCACGGCGGGCAAAGCCCCTATTTGCAGAAAATCAGTAAAACACTCGATACATTGCACACCGGCATGCAAACCGCACAACCGGTTTACGAGGCCCTAGACAAACACAATTTGATCACGCCAGTGTCGCTGGATGTTACTTTGATCAATGGCGAAAAAGTGGCTATTCAGGGGTACGAAACAATTAATGACGAAGTCTTGCAGCAACTCAATGCCGATACCTTGCAGGAATTGCATCAACAGGGTTTGCTCAAGTTAATTTATCAGTTGCAAACCTCGCTAGGGAATATCGAAACCTTGATTGAGCTTAAACATGCACTGGAGCAGACCCAATGACCTCTGAACAAAGCGCTGGCTGGCATCATCTTGAGGCCGTATCCCATTGTAACGCTGAGTATATTGACCCTGAAATCATTCGCAGTGCCAAACCCGTATTATTAAAAGGTTTAGTGACACAATGGCCCGCCGTTCAAGCTTGCCACAGTGCGCAGGCCGCTATTCATTACATTAAATCACAAGACAATGGCGCACCAACCATGGTGTATCAGGGAGAGCCTGATATTCAGGGCCAATACGGTTACGACGCATCGGGTACAGCACTGAATTATCAAAGTGTAAGGGGCACGATAACCAGTATGCTCGACGACATTGAAGCCCATATCGACTCACCTCAGCCACCCAGCCGTTATGTCGCCTCAAATCATATCGCCAGCCACCTTCCTGATTTTATCGAGCACAATCATGTTGCCATCCCAACGTTACCTCTTGCTGACACCTGCCAACCTCCCTTGGCCAGTATTTGGATTGGCAACCGCTCAACCGCACGTTGTCACTTTGATGCCTTAGAAAATATCGCGTGTTGCGTAGCCGGTGAACGACGCTTCACACTCTTTCCACCAGAACAAATTGCCAATTTATACCCCGGCCCTCTGCACATCACGCCGGGTGGTCAGCCCATTTCGCTAGTGGATATTCACCACCCTGATTACGAGCAATTCCCCAAATTCAAACTCGCCCGCGCAGAAGGTTTTCAAGTAACGCTACAACCCGGTGACGGCATCTATATTCCCGCTATGTGGTGGCATCAAGTAGAAGGGCTTTCGCCCTTTAACGTGATGGTGAATTATTGGTGGAACCGCGCCCCAATGCATTTGTCTGGAGGAATGAGCGCTTTACTTCATGGCTTACTTGCCATTCGCGACAAAGCGCCGCATGAAAAAGCCGCATGGCGAGCCTTTTTTGATTATTACGTTTTTGGTGACGCGGCCCAAACGAGTGCTCATATTCCCTCACAGGGTCAAGGTGTGTTAGCGCCTTTAGAAGACAACCACGCCCGACAACTAAGAGCATTGCTAATGCGTCAACTCAATCGATAACCGTTGTGATAGCCAGCCTCTGCTTACTGCGGCAAGGCCATTACCGCATGATAAGCTGGCTTGGGTTGCCCCTGTCGATTAAATAGTAAAGGGTAATCCGTACGCCCTCTTACCGGCCAGTTGTTGCGCCATGTCGCCCCATCATCGATCCCCCATAAGGTCACTCGCTCAATCAGATCACTATGCTTTAGATAAAGGGTGAAAAAATCTCGATATGCTTGCGTTAATTCCGCTTCTTTCGCGGTAGGCAGGCCGTTTGGATAAGGGTTGTTCGCGGCTTCCAGTTTGAAATTTTGGGTGATCTCAGCCCCCGCTTTAGCCGCTTCAGGTAAAGGCAGTACGGATATGTCGAGTTCAGTGATTGACACTTTTACGCCCGATTCGCGAACAATATTGATCGCCGTTTCCACTTGTTCCAAGGTTGGATTTTGCAATAAATAGTGACCCTGCATCCCCACGCCCGCAACAGGAATACCAGCTTGTTGAACGGCTTTAACAATACGCACTGCACCACGCACTTTGTCAGCCTTAAACAAGTTAAAATCGTTGTAGTACAATTTCGCGTTGGGGTCTGCGTGATGAGCAAACTCAAATGCTTTAACCACATAGTCATCGCCTATGATCTCACGCCAAGGAGATTGACGTAGTTGCCCTTGTTCATCAAGCGCTTCATTGACCACGTCCCATCCGGTAATTTGCTCTTTGTACCGTCCCATCACCGTTTTGATATGTAATTGCATACGAGCCAATAAGGCATCACGAGATAACGGTTTTCCAGCTGCATCTTTAAATACCCAAGCAGGGGTTTGTTGATGCCACACGAGGGTATGGCCAAACACCTCGGCATCACAAGTTTTAGCCAACGCCATCAATTGATCGGCCAGTGTAAAATCAAACACGTCAGGTTGTGGCTGAATGTTCTGCCACTTCATGGCATTCTCGGCGGTAACAGCGTTGAACTCTTTGCACACTTTGTCAGTGACATAGTTGTTGGGGGTGGCTAAATCTTTCGAGCTTATGGCTGTTCCAATCAAAAATTGGCTTTGGTACGCATTTCGCAAACCTTCAGCCTGCGTAAGAAAGGAACAAAATACAGCTAATACCATCACTACTTTCACGTGAATACCTTGTTATTATTGGCAAAAAGCTACTATAACCAATCGGGCAATAACTCGGCATTACGACCCTTAGCAGTGGGTTTATGATTATTTAACGCGACGGCTTTCAACCCGATGGACAAGCCGATACTGAGAGGGATAACACCCTTCTTTGGCATAAAAAGCACGGGAAAAGTTGGCCACATCTTGATACCCCAACAGCCGAGATATCGCGGTGATGTCTATGTCACTTGCCGCCAGATATCGCTGGGCATTGCGCAGGCGAATAGCCGAAACCAGTTCGCGAAAATTGACGCCCTCTCGGCGCAGTTGGCGCTGAAAAGTTCGCGGATGCATCCCCAATAATTGCGCGATATGGGGCACCGACACTTGCTGTGCAGCAAGTAATTGCTGAATAAGAATAGATACATGCTGAACCAAGTCCCATTGATATTCTCGGTGAAGAGAAGCCAGATACCTTGCTTTTTCCTGCCGCAGCGCGTCAATGTAATGTGCGATAGGCACATTCAATACATCGGCGGGCAAAATAATGCATTCACCATCTTGGTTAAATCGCACCGGTACGCCAAACACCGCTTCGTAAACCTGCGGTTCAGCCATTGGCGCGTGGGCAAAGTGTATCGCAGTTGGATGAAAGTGCTGCCCCAAGAGCCGGCGGCATAAATGAAAACAGGCACTCACTGCTAATTCGCGGTATTGGCGCACGTCAAGAGTGTGGCCGACCATATCATATCGCTGGATCACGGTAGCGGAGGGGTATTCTTGAAAATCCCAATACTCAGACTGATTGTGAAACATCATTAACGCGCTGAGCACATTCGCCGCATCTCTTGCAGTGTGGCAGTTTTCTAATACCACGCCGAGCGGCCCAAGCATCTCAAAGTTTTGGATTTTTCCCAGTTGCATACCAAAGTCAGGCATATGCAGCTGCGCAGCGGCTTGATTAACCAAGGTTACAAAAGACGTTACCGGCATTGTTTGTCGTTCGCTGGTTAAGCTTTCATCGCTTAATTGATAAGGCGCCAATAATGTGGAGACAGACTGATGATGTAACGAAAACAAGGTATCAATTTGATGTAATGCGCTGGTTCTAATGTGGTAATCACGCCGCATTGTAATATCCAGTTAAACATTTTGTTAAATATTATCGAATAATGTCACAAAATGACAAGCGCCATTGCCACAAGCTTAGATATAGTCATTCACTCAGCCTCACTCACTTTTATTTTCGTGGTAGGAAGCAGACTATGTTCGACATCGTTATCAATCATGGACGTGTCTTTGATGGCAGTCCTAAAGCGGCCAGCATAAAGCACCTCGCCATTAATGCGGGAAAAGTAGTCGATGTTGCCGACCATCCATTTTCAGCTCATCAAGCTAAACGCTGCATTGATGCCACTGGGTTATGGGTAACCCCTGGGTTCATAGACACGCACACCCATTACGATGCTGAACTGTTAGTATCGCCAGGGCTCACTGAGTCTCTACGGCATGGCGTCACCACAGTAATGGTGGGCAGTTGTTCGTTAAGTATGGTGTGCTGTGAGCCGGAGGACGCATCCGATATTTTCACTCGTGTAGAAACCGTACCTCGGGAAAATGTGTTACCCATATTAACCAAAACCATGCATTGGCGTTCGCCGACAGAATGGGTACAACACGTTAGTCAGCTGCCTTTGGGGCCGAACTTAATCAGCATGCTCGGGCACAGTGATTTACGAGTAGGTGCAATGGGGTTGAGTCGAGCTACCGACCCTTTGATCGTCCCGACAGAAGAAGAAATGAAAACCATGGAAAACACACTCAGTGAAGCCTTCGACCAAGGTTTTGTGGGGCTTTCTACCATGCGTTTAAAATGGGATAAAGTAGACGGCGATCGCGAATGGTCGAAAAGTCTGCCAAGTACCTATGCCCGCTGGCGTGAAATTGTCAGGCTGAATAACATAGTGCGGCAACGAAAGCGTATTCATCAGGGCGCACCTAACGCAGCCACACCATTACAAGTCACCCAGTATATGCGTGAATGCATCGGCTGGTTACGCTCGCCACTAAAAACCACGCTGATCAGCCAAATGGATTTAAAAGGCAGTGTTTATCTGCGCTACCTGACCAAATTAGTGTCTAAAGTGACAAACTGGTTTAAGGGAGACTTTCGTTGGCAACTCATTCCCACGCCTTTTAAAGTCTATGCTGATGGTATCGATATTGTATTGTTTGAAGAGTTTCAAGCGGGCGAACTCGCCTTGGATTTACGCGACGAAGTAGAACGCAACGCGTTACTAAAAGACGAAGCCTATCGCAGAGATTTTCGGAAATTCTACGGTGAAAAACTTAGCCCTCGGGTATGGCAACGTGATTTTGGCGACGCCCAAATTGTAGATTGCCCTGATACCACACTCATTGGTAAGAACTTTGCCGAGATCGCGTTAGATCGCGGCGTACACGTTGTCGATCTTTTTCTCGATCTAGTGGTAGAACACGGCAAAAAACTGCGTTGGTATACCGTAATAGGTAATCATCGAAGAGCCGTTTTACAGCGTTTAGTGCAAGACAAACACGCGCTGATATCGTTCAGTGACGCAGGCGCTCATATTCGCAATATGGCTTTTTATAATCTGCCTTTGCGAATGTTACAACTAGTGGCATCGTCTCATGATGAAGGGCGCAAGATAATGACTATCGAAGAGGCAGTATGGCGTGTGACAGGCGATCAAGCTGATTGGTTTGGTATAGACGCAGGCTATATTAAAAAAGGCCGACGGGCTGACATTGCCATTATCGACCCTAGCCAACTCAATCAAGATCTAGAAGCGGTGCATTGGGCCGACATGGAAAACTTTGGGCTACAACGCTTGGTGAACCGCAATCCCGGTATCGTCAAATTTGTTCTCGTGAACGGCAAAATTGCAGTGGAAGAAGACAAGTTTGATCCAGCAATCGGCCGTGAAACAGGCTACGGCCAGTTTTTAACTGCCAGAGAACACACTGAATAATCGATACAAAAAAGGCCGCTTGCGCGACCTTTTGAAATGATGTGCCTTAGGCTGGTTGCTGTCGGGCTTAGCCGATAAGCGCTTTACCTTTGGCTACAATGTTGTCAGCTGTAAAGCCGAAGTGCTCTAGCAATACACCACCCGGTGCTGATTCACCGAAGGTTGTCATACCGAGAATGTCACCATTGGTGCCCACGTACTTGTACCAGAAGTCGCTGTGC
>NZ_JBSWYY010000030.1:0-36832 GCF_056161325.1 Alteromonas sp. ABE4_545 | reverse complement strand
AACCCAACACTCGAACAATAAAGCTGCTATAAAAAATATCGCGATCGCAGCCTTCGGCTGCTAGAAAAAATAAACCCCTCTGAAAAAAGAGGGGTTTATCATCAATCTGAGCCCGGTTTACCGGGCTTTTTCAGTTTTAGGCGAAATAACGCATTAGAAGTTGTATCGAATACCTAAACGCATTTCCCAAAGTGATGCATCACCTTGGCGGCTTTCAGGCGATGTGTCACCAATACGCGCCGTGTTGTAGTTCACTTGTTCCAAAATACCCCAATCATCATTGAGCATATTGGTAAAGTTATTAATCACCAAGCTTACAGACGCTGAATGACCTTCTGCAAATGCAGGAATTTCTTGTCGAACTGCAATATCAACTTTTGTCCACCAACCACTTTCTTCACTGTTACGGTCAACGCCAATAGGTAACACGCTGTCGCTGTCTAGGTATGGTGTATAACCGAATACACTATTACCATCGGTACGTACAAAGCTATAAGGGCGACCAGACTGTGCTACCGCATACATGTTAAAACGCGTTTCTAAGCCAGAAATCAACTCTACTACGTAACTAAAATCAGCGGTAAAGCGGTGCTCAATGTTCCAATCAGACAATGAAGACACGTCTTCATTAGGATTAGTAAAAGCTCGATATTGGTAGTTAGAGAAGGCTACAGAACTGGTCATCGGCTGCACGTCTTCCGCGTGGTTATATGAATAACCCGCAACTAAACGCAAACCATTCTCCCAAGACTTCTGCATAGTAGTGGTCAATGAGTAAGACGTTGATGTTTCATTCGAGTTTGTTAACTCTAAAGAACCATAACCGACACTCTCGTAACTAACATATCCCTCATCATTAAAGCCCACTTCCTCAATACCGACATACTTTATCATCGCTTGGTCTTGAGTGAAGGTAACTAGCAAATCAGCGTTCAAAATATAGTCACTGTCTGTTACATGCGTCACACCGGCAGAAAGCTTCCATTCGCTCGGCATTTTAAAATCAGGATCAAGGTTATTCGACTCAAAGTTGCTTGCTGCGCCACTGTCCATTAGGGCGTCAAGCTCTTCTGGTACACCGTAACCGGGGCCTACTGGCGCACCGTCTTCTACATTCACCCACACTACGTCGTCGTCAAACAAGCTGCGGGTGCCGTCGTCATAACCAAAGTCACCGCCATCAACTTCACCCCCGGATACGTTTGTACCGGAATAGTTGTTCGACATCCAAACGTTGGGGTTACCACCAGAGAACAAGCCGATACCACCGCGAAGTTCCGTGCTGTCATTAAGGGTATAGTTCAAGCCGATACGAGGCTGCAGTAAGTCCACACCATCTAAATTCGCTGAATTACTGTATCCATTTCCGGCTACAAAATCAGCATTTTCTTCTGGGTGGTCAGACGATGTTATCCAGTCGTAACGCAAACCTGCAATCACTTTCAAATCGTCATTGAGATAGAATTCATCCTGAATATAAGTACTGTGTGCTGTGTAGCCCCATTTTGCCGCACGGTCATTTATATCACCTGAATAGGCATAGCCATACTCGATATCACTGGCATAGCCACTTTCAAAGTCAGCGATGCTGCCAAATGACAATGACGTTTCTGCGTGCTGTACGAAAATATTGAACACGTCTAGAGCGTCACTTTCGTAGCCAAATGTCAGCGTGTGGCCATTGTCGAAGTAATAGTTACCTCGGAACATAGTGCTCAGTGCATCCCAGTCCAAATCGTTTGCCTGACGGCTATCATCTGAACCCAGGTAAACAGTAACGTCATCCAAGAATAATTTCACTTCACCGAAATCGTTACCGCCCAACGTACCATCGCCAGTCAGAGAATTTTGGCGGTTATCAACTTCGATATAGGAAAGACGTACTTCTGTCGAGAATTTGTCTGTCCAGTCTGAATACAATACGCCTGAATATGAAGTAAGCTCTGCACCACGCTCATAGATGTGACTAGACAATTCAAATTCGTCTGAATCACCGTCAGACTCTGCGAAGTTATTCCCATCATTGTAGTTGTAGGTAAGCGACGCACGATGTTGCTGATTGATATTCCAATCCAATTTAACCAACAATTTTTCGTCTTCGTTGGCCATACTTGTTGGAACTGTACCTGGGTCGAATTGATAAAGTTCGTTAGAGATACGAATAATTTCGTCTAATTGAGATTGGGTCAAAGCCACTTCATTAATGGCGCCAGAACCAGACACACCACGATCGAAAATATTAGCGCCCTCAAGCTTTTCATAGGCGGCAAAAATAAAGAGTTTGTCTTTAATCAGAGGGGCACCTACAGTGAAGCCGTAACGCTTCTCTGAAAAATTACCAATATCGATATTATCGCCTTCCAGCGAATCACCACGCAGTTCATCACTGCCGTAATCGAAAAACGCAGACCCATGAATTTCATTCGTACCGGTTTTACTTACCGCACTGATGTTACACGCAGAAAAACCGCCATAAATAACATCAAATGGCGCGATTTCAACAGCAACGCCTTCGATGGCGTCATAAGAAAAAGGCATTCTTTCTGTAGGGTAGCCGTTCGAGTTAAGACCGAACAAGTCATTCATTCGCACACCATCAACAGTCAAGCTGTTAAATCGGGGGCTTTTACCCACACACTGGATGCCACCACTACCACCTTCGTCCACATAAACACGAGGGTCGATACGCACGATATCAGTAATATCCCGGTTAATGGCTGGCGCATTTTGCAGCGTAAGTAACCCAAAATCTGCACCAGGGCCAATTTTACCGAATGACAAGCTACTTACTTGTGAAGCCGTAACAGAAATACGCTCTACACTTGATGCGCTTTCCAGTGCTCGATAAATAGAAGCCGTTTCACCTAGGCTCAAATACACATCTTCAATCGTTTGATCAGAGTAAGTATCTGAATCAAGCTCAATCGTGTAAGGGCCCCCCACTCGGAGACCGTCTAAATTAAAAGTACCCGCATCATTCACAGTTGTCGTTTTCACCGCACCTGTCGGTACGTGAGTAACTTTAATCACCGTCCCCGTAGCTGGATTGCCGTTTGGACCAACAATTTGCCCAGACATACCGGATGACGTCACTTGCGCCATTGCTGCCGTTGACATACCGACAGAAAGAGCGACTGCAATCGCAATGCGATTCAGTTTACGTGTATTGATCATTGTGTGTTTCCCTATCGTTTTTAAGTGTGTGCTTTCCCCGTCATGGCAACGGAAAAGACTTTATCTTTTTGAAACGCGACAACTTAACTGCGAATACTTTTGCACCCAAGAATTAGTAGCATAGCTACTGCTTGGTTCAATCAGCCAAATATTTACATAGTAATATGACCTATCAATGACATTTGAAACAGCACATGCCCAGCTGCACACCAGTAATAATGGGTGAACAACAAGGCCGTGAACAAATTTCATACTACTAATTTATACGCTGATCAAACCAGTTTGTAAAGTTTAATCAATATTTCGTAAGCAACTGATTTTAAATACAATTAATTAACAACATGATGATTTATTGAACACGTGGTCAAGAAAACGTACACACGTTTGAGAAGAATTGAGTGAGAGGTAAAAATGGCAAATAAAAAAGCCCCTAGGTTTCCCAAGGGGCTTTTACGTCGTTAGGTTCTTATTATTTTTATTTAAGTAGTGTGTTTACACTTAGAAAGTGTAACGAACACCTACTTTAATACGCCATGTAGACTCTTCAGTTACGAACGTATCCCAGTTCTGGCCCGAATCACCGTCGTAAGCCGCTGCATAAACATACTGGTTATCATCATTGATTCGACGTAAGTCGAACAAATCAATGCTTTGATAGTTCACGCGATACACTTTACCCCAATCGCTGTTTAGCAAGTTCGCTAGGTTGTCGATATTGAGGTAAATTCTACCTTTGTGGCCCTCAACAAAACCAGGAATCTCTTGAGAGATAGCTAGGTCGATGTTAGTTACCCAAGGCTGGCTTCCAGCGTTCTTGGGTACAAAACCACCCGCGTATTGTGCAACACCTGCTTCTTCAGCAATCGCCATGATTTCTGAGTAGCTCAAACCATTTTCGAAATCGAATAACGGATCGTCTTCACCAGAAGGCAAGTACACCATGTAATCACCAGAATCTAGTGCAGATTGGTCACCCAAGTAGCTGTCGTTGTAGAAACCAAGTGTATGGCTGAAGCGACGACCTGAACGACGTTCCCAGAATAGATTGAAGCTAGTCTTGTAACCTTCCAAGAATTCAGTTGAGTAACCAAGGTTTAGTACAAAACGGTGCTCAGTTTCGTAGTATGCAGTGTCTACAATAGGCTCGTTACGGTTAACAGCGATTGTATAGATGTAGTTAGACTCAGCAGTTGAGCTAGTACCTTTGTTCGCTTCTGTAATATCTTGGTTAGTGTAAGCAGCATTCATTGAAATGCCATTGTCCCACTGTTTAGACAATGCAGTTGTGAAGATAATGCTACGGCCACCATCATCAGCGTTTGCTAACTGGATGTCGTAGTTATCTTGCAAGCTTTCATCTTCATAAACGCTTGTATAGATGATTTGACCATTGGCCAACGTTGTTTCAGGTGTACGAGCCAAATCTTTCCAATAAACCGCGTTTTCACGATCAACGTAAGTTAACTCAGTTGTCCATGAGAATGAATCGCCCAAACCTGGCACGTCAAATACATAGTCTGCAGCCAACTGATAACGCCAGTCTGAAGGCAATTCAAAACCTGGTTCGATTGAGTTAGTCGAACCAGTACCAGCAGCTAGGTCGTCTTGTAATGACTGAGGCACTGAAGTGAAGTCCACTTCGCTCGGATCAATTGATTCTGTAGAAGTGTCGTCTTTTGTTACACCGTCGTTTGTATAAGCATTCGAGATCCAAACCAACGGAGAACCACCAGAATAACGACCAACCCCCCCGCGAATAGTTAAGTCGTCAGACACGTTGTACTTAAAGCCGATACGAGGCAAAAAGATGTCGAAACCATCTAGGTTCTCAGTGTTATCAAAACCATAGGTGTCTACAAAGTTTTGATTCAACGTTGGCTTGCTACCTACGCTTAGGTATTCATAACGAAGACCTGCTGTCACCATGAAGTCGTCGAAAAGCTCGAAGTTTGCTTCACCGTACAAAGAGTACAATGTGCTATCTACATCGTAAGCGATATCATTGATTTCGTTAGTATATGCGTTTGCATACTCAACTAGACTAGGCGCTTTATTAGCAAAATCTTCAATACTATCAAATGCCCAAGTACCTGCTGAATCACGACCGTACAAGTTGAAGTTCCAAGTATCTTCTACTTCAACACCGAACTTGTATTCTACGTCGTCAGCAAGATAGATACCGTGGAAAGCATAGGTCCATACTTCGTTGGCTAGTTCGTTCGCCTGACGGCTTTCGTCCTGACCCGCAACAATCGTACCACGCACTTCACTAGTAGTACCGTCAGGGTTGGTCACTTCACGAGACGTACGTACGTTAATTTCGCCCCAAGGAGAGTTAGTGTTAGACGCTTGCTCGTAATCTTTGTACGACACACTAATTTCAGACGAGAAGTTATCTGTCCAATCAGAGTAAAGGTGCGCTGTATAGAGCTTAGTATCTGAATCCATTGACCAACCATTGGACTTAAGATTCAAAACAGAGCTGCTATTGGTGTAGTTACGCGCACTGCTATTTTTTTGATAGTTGTAAGTAAAATCAGCACGGTGGTCGTTATTAATGTTCCAGTCTAACTTAATAAGAGTTTTCTTATCGCTGTCTGGAGAAGGTGCACTACCGATTTCGTCAGTTAGACCATAAACACTAGACATGACGTCAAGTACTTCATTTAGCTGGCCAGTTGTAACATTGTGACCAGCAAGGGTATCTAGATCGTAATCAAATTGTACGTCTTCTTCCCACTCTTCATAGTTTGCATAGAAGAACAACTTATCTTTGATGATAGCACCGCCAGCAGAAATGCCGAACGTGGTCTCTTCGTTGTCTACGTCAACTTCGTAGCCTTCACGGTCATTTTTCGCTGTACCAGCCATTGGTACGTATTCATAAAATACAGAACCGTGGAAGTCGTTTGTACCTGACTTAGTAACAACGTTGATGTTACCACCAGTAAATTTACCTGCACGAGCAGTAAATGGTGCAACGTCGATAGAAATCTGACCTACTGCGTCTAGTGAAATAGGTGGACGTTGTGCAGGATAGCCGTTTGAGTTTAGGCCGAATGTATCGTTTACACCCACACCGTCAACGGTTAGAGAATTATATTTAGGGTTAGCACCTGCAACGCTAAGTTCAGTACCGTCTGCGCTCACAACCGCTAGAGGGTTCATACGCACGATGTCTTTAAGATCACGGTTAAACGTAGCTGAGTTAGCAATAGTTTCTTCGCCAAACACTGAACTAGAACCATTGTTCGCGAAGAAATCACGAGAACCAGTTACAGTGATTTTCTCAACGTCAGAAAGAGACTTCAATTTAGCGTCTAGTTCTAATGTGTCGTTAAGCTCTAGGTATACGTTTTCGAAAACCTGACCTTGAAACTTGTCAGACTCAACGATAATGGTGTAAGGACCGCCAACACGCAAACCAGTAGCGTTAAAAGAACCTGAGCTATTTACAGAAATTTCTTTAACAGTACCTGAAGGTTGGTGAAGGATAGTGATTGTACTACCAGCGGCAGGGTTGCCTTGAGGACCAACGATGGTGCCTCGCATCGCTGATGATTGACCAGTTGCTGCCATTGCTGATGTTGCTACACCAACCGAAAGCGCAACCGCAATCGCTACGCGACTGAAGTTCGATTTACTAATCATTGTGTTTCCCTTATATGCTTTAAAGCCGTTTTATTAATGTACCGTTAGCGGCACTGGACCTATCTTTATTTCGCGGCAATTGTTCAGCAGATTTGTTTCAACTTTATGACACTTTTTGTCTATTTTCACAGCACTCAATCACCTGAAAATATTCGTGAAAGCGCATTTTAGTTGAACATTTGGTCAGTTTTTTTATTTATTCGCTGAACATCTCGGTCTGACCTTTCACCGTGCACTATTGATTACATTTACCAGCTTGAGTAAACACCGCTTAACGGAATTCAGGTTTACCCATCAAATTCCTATAATTTACAACAATTTACTTGTTTAAAGTAAACTTACTTATTGCAATAAATAAGTATAACTGGTGAAATTAACACATTGGATAAAACTAAAAAGATGTTTTGTTGTCTCTGTTAAGTTACGTAAAGACATATCGCCTTGCTTTCATCGCTCTCGCATTTCTCATGAGTGGCGTGGTTGGCTACGTGCAAAATTTACATAAATTTTCTGACATTCCGCCCCAAATTGGTGAAATTTACACCTGCGACACGCCATTCTCTGACAATAACGACATTTTCGACGTTTATTTAACAGAATCGGCGATGGCTCAGGTTGCCATTGAATATTTGTGCAAAGACACTGTGATTAAACGTCAGTTTGGCAATGTGCGTATTACTGTGGGTCAGAACGACTACGACACATTTCGCTATATCAACCATGGCGTAGCAGAGTTAGCCTTAGTAAAGAGCAATGTCGTTGAAGCTTTTAGTGCTGACCGCATATACGGATATGACGCGTTCGCCGCTCACCCGGATTACAGTGCTTATTTTATTGCACTAAAAGAAAAGCCCATATTATCGAAGGAATACCTACTTGGTAAGCGTATCGGTATATTGGATTACCCCAGTTCACGGTCAGGCCACATAGTACCAAAGTACATTTTAAAAAGCCTTGATCTCAGTGAGACAACGGTGAGTATTCGTTATTACAACTCACACAAAGAACTCCGCCGTGCTTTACTGGCTGGCGAAGTCGACATCATCTCGTCGTATTGGAGTATCGGTGATGACGAACAATTGTCTCGCAACTACATTACGCCGCTAGAAGAAACGGTAAGTGGCATGCGTTGGTATTTAAAAATGCAAACGCGCAACACTGACCTGAGATGTGCTTTACAACAAGATGTATTAGCCATTGCCGCTAACCACCCTCGTTCTTATTATCGCGACATAGAACTGTTGAATAAATGTGGTGACAATGGATAAACGCATACTATCTCCCTCTCAATTACGCAGTGGTATCACGAGATTCTTGCTGTTACTGGTATTGTTCCAAGTCATAACCAGTATTGGGCAAGTCATGGGGGAGTTCACGAACCGACATGAAATAAAAGACCAAATCGAACGCCGCATTAGTTTAGACATGGCGTATTTGGACGTGGGCAACCAAACACTCAACACCCAAGTGAATGTTAATGCTGTGCGCAGCTACATCGAACGAATTAACACTACATTAGCCAATACAGGGGCTAACGCCAGAGTCTCTGCTATACAACATGTGGGCTTGCTCGATGCCATTGATCACAGCGCGTATTCCACTGAGGTCATTAGTTTAAAAACATCTGAACAAATTGTAGAAGTAGAGCTTGTATTCCCTACATTATGGTCTTCTATTTACATTCACTGGGCACCTTTCCTTTTCGCATTATTACTTGCGCCGATTTCCATTAAGCGCAAAGCGAAACCAACAAAATTGCCGCCTGTTGACTTAGCCCCCATCGAGGTACCTAAGCCTAGATTAATCATTGACCTCAATACCAAAACCCTAAGCAATGGCGTAGATGGCAAACCTGTTATATTGCAAAACAAACCACTGTGCTTTTACACCGCTCTTGTGCGCTATTGTATTGCGAACCCAGATAAAGCACTGATGCATCATCAGGACATTCCTGCCGACCTTACAATGATGGCAAATAAGGTGTTTTCTCGCCTAATTGAGTTAGGTCACACCAAACGCAAGCGTCCCGATTTCAATGCCAATTTAGATAAAACCTTGAGTGAAGTACGCGCCGCGCTCGATGAGATTTTTGAGCACCATACGCTAGAAAAAGAACGTTACTACCCGCCACGAGCACAAGGGGAAGGTTCACGCTCTAAACAGCACTCATTTGCAATTGCAAACTTAAAAGAAGAGGACGTAGAAATCATCGGCAAGTAAATTTCACGCAATTTAGCACAATTACTGCACAATATGACGACTTTCAGCTGTGATGATGTTGATTCATGGACGGCAAATGCGTATCTTTGCATCAGGAAAGTTAGCCTTCAAGTATTATGCAATCGCCACTTATTATCGCAATATCCGGAGCTTCGGGCTCTGGCAAGTCATTATTTACAGAAAATCTGCTTAATGCGTTCTCAGAACAAGGACGCCCTGTTCAGATTTTACGAGAAGATCATTACTACCGTGCTCAGGACCATCTGCCGATGGAAGCGCGCGAAAAGAATAACTATGATCATCCCAACGCTTTCGAGCATGAGTTATTAAAAGCGCATTTAAAAGCATTGCGCAAAGGTGAGCCGGTTGACTACCCTCACTATTGTTTTAAAAACCATACTCGTCTCCCCGATACCGAGCGTCTTCAACCTGCGCCCGTGATCATTCTCGAAGGTATTATGTTATTGGCTCGTCCAGAACTTTTACCTTTGTACGACGTCAAAATTTTCATTGATACCCCTCTCGACATCTGCCTCATGCGCCGCATGATGCGCGATATTAAAGAGCGTGGCAGAACCATCGAATCGGTTGCACAGCAATACGAAATGACGGTTAAGCCTATGTATCACCAATTTATCGAACCAAGCCGATTTACGGCGGATGTAGTTGTGACACAAGGTGGTGAAAACCAAATCGCATTGGATGTGATCAAGTCACATATTCAACAAGCCTTAATGTAAAGGATTAATAATAATGACAAGTTTACTGGGCATAGCTCTGCTGTTGCTTATTGCATATGCGGTATCAAAAAATAAAAAAAATATCAGTTGGCGTACCGTAGGCGGAGCGTTCGCAATACAAGCCTTTATTGGCGCTTTTATCTTGTATTTCGAACCCGGTATTCAGCTTTTACACAAGCTGACTGTTTTCGTACAGAACGTCATTAACTACAGCCAAGATGGGATCAATTTCATCTTTGGTCCAGTTGGCGATAAATCTCTCGGATTTATCTTTGCGTTTAACGTACTGCCTGTCATCGTGTTTTTCTCGTCTTTAATTGCTGTGCTCTACCACTTGCGCGTTATGGACATCGTAATCCGCCTCATTGGTGGCTTTTTACAAAAAGTACTGAAAACCAGTCGTCCGGAATCCATGTCTGCGGCAGCCAATATCTTTGTGGGTCAAACGGAAGCGCCATTAGTGGTACGTCCGTTTATTCCCAAAATGACCCAATCAGAGTTATTTGCTGTGATGGTAGGGGGTTTGGCTTCTATTGCTGGCTCGGTAATGGCAGGCTACGCCGGTATGGGTGTCGAGCTGAAATACCTATTGGCAGCCAGCTTTATGGCGGCGCCAGGTGGCTTGCTGATGGCTAAAATCATGATCCCAGAAACCCAAGCACCGAATAATGGTCTTAACGATGCAGGGGTTGAAGATACCGCTTACGCGAACGTATTCGATGCAGCGGCCAGCGGCGCAGCGTCAGGCCTACAACTGGCATTAAACGTGGGCGCGATGCTATTGGCATTTATTGCGTTAATCGCCATGCTTAACGGCATTGTGGGTTGGACTGGCGGTTTACTGGGTTATGAGAACCTCACTATCCAATCTATTTTAGGTTTTGTGCTACAACCTGTTGCATGGGCCATTGGTGTACCTTGGGAAGAAGCACAATTAGCGGGTAGCTTTATTGGCCAGAAAGTCGTGGTTAACGAATTTGTGGCTTACCTAGATTTCCTCAAATACCAAGCAGAACTATCACCTGGTACACAGGCCATTATGACCTTTGCACTGTGTGGTTTTGCTAACTTGTCATCCATTGCAATCTTAATGGGTGGTATTGGTGCCATGGCACCAACGAGACGTCAAGAAATTGCGTCTTTGGGTCTTAAGGCAGTGTTCGCAGCAACATTGTCTAATTTAATGAGTGCGGCCCTGGCTGGTTTCTATTTATCACTGGCATAAGTGAAAATAGAGCCGGCTGGCTCATGTTAAATGCCGTAGTTAACATTAAAAGGTCCTCTAATGAAACTAGAAGCTGTTGACTATAACGCAGAAAACGCCAAAGAATTATTCACAAAATCACTTCGTGAAACAGGCTTTGGTGTATTGAAAAATCACCCAATCGATCAAAGCATCGTAGAGGGGATTTACGCTGCCTGGCAGACATTTTTTGATAACGAATCAAAGCACGATTTCGCTTACGACAAAGTCAAACAAGATGGTTTTTTCTCTTGTGAAGTGTCGGAAGTGGCAAAAGGCTTTAAAAAGAAAGACATCAAAGAATACTTCCATTATTACCCGTGGGGTCAGTGCCCTGCTGAACTCAAACCGCAACTTGCTGATTACTACGGTCGTGCCAATAGTCTTGCTGAAGAGCTATTGGGTTGGATTGAAGAATGCGCGCCGTCGGAAGTTAGCGACAAGTTTGCACAGCCGTTGTCTTCGATGATCGACGGTAGTGACCAAACCTTATTGCGCGTTTTGCATTACCCGCCACTGAAAGGTGATGAAGAGCCTGATGCCATTCGTGCAGCAGCGCATGAAGATATCAACTTAATCACTATTTTACCTGCAGCCAACGAACCTGGCCTACAAGTAAAAGGCAAAGACGGTAACTGGATTGATGTGCCCTGCGATTTTGGCAACTTGATCGTCAATATTGGCGATATGTTGCAAGAAGCATCAGGCCATTATTATCCATCGACCACACACCGCGTGGTAAACCCTGAAGGCGTCGACACCACTAAGTCGCGTATTTCGTTGCCTCTGTTCTTGCACCCACGCCCAGACGTAGTATTGTCTGAACGCTATACTGCAGGCTCCTACCTTCACGAACGTTTAACCGAGCTTGGTGTTATCTAAGTTAACCGTGAAGCGTATGGCGAATCTTAAAAGAGCGGCGTAGGTCGCTCTTTTTATTTCAAAATCAATCGGCGCTTTGCAACACGCTCAGCTTGTTACCATAACGTCGTGCTTCATCTTGATTTGGTGCGTATTTCTCAGCAAGCGACAAATATTCTTCCGCTTTGTCTGCCTCCCCCATTAACCAATATGTTTTACCCATACCGAATAATGCCTCATGACGACGATTATCAAGGCGCAGGGATTGACGAAAGTGAATTAAAGCCTCATCAAACTGAGCCGCGTCAAACGCTTGCTCACCCAATATGTAATGATAAAAAGGATTATTTGCCCGTTTCGCTTTGATCCCTGCTCTTATGGCGGCAGCTTCGTCTTCTTTGCCCATAAACGCATACAAAATTGCTTTGTTTTCTAGCGCAGTCAAATTGTCTGGTTCAATACCCAACACTTGATTGTACGCTTGCTCTGCGTAATCTAAATGCCCAGCCTTGCGATACAGCACCCCGAGGTTTACCCATGCTTGTCCAAAATCGGGAGCCAGCTTAACCGCAGCACGTAAGTATGCATAAGCTTTGGTGTAACTTCCTTGAATCAGCGCATCAGCCCCTTTGTTGGTGTAGAACATTGCTACAACTTTATCGCGGCTAACAGGCACGCGAGGAAATAATTGCCGCATGGCTTGAGGGTCAAAGTCGACATCGACAAAATATCTGTCTGTTGCTACGTTGGGGAGCGCTGGTTCAATCACTCTGAGGTTGATATGCCCGTTCAACAAACTAAAGCCTTGCTGGCGGGTCCAGTATTCTGGAATGTCTACCTGATAAAACTGAGCGTCGTAACCTGCATAGCGCGCCAAAGCAAAAGTCATGATCGACAACGACAAGCAATTTGCTTCTTGATTTTCAAACGCTTGGTTCGCGGTGTAATTAGCTTGGCCGCGATATGCCAGCCCCTCTTCAGATTTGTGAAAGATGTCTGAAACCAAATTTTCTAGAGTGGTTTTGCTAGTGTCAGACTCGTTAAGTATTGCTGTAACGAAGTTTTTAGCGTTGTGATTTAACGCAAAAATTTCCTCTTTGCTTTCAGGTGTAAATAGGCGGTACGAAGGGAATACATTATCGTGAAGTACTGCTCGCCCTCCACTCTGGTCTGCCTCATCGACAGATGAAGCACAGCCCCACAAAAAACACACCCCAAGCAAGCTCAAAGTAAGTCGACCAGCCATCATACTTCTCCGCCGAAACCTATGCGTAAAGTATAGTTTCAACGCCAGATTTAACAATAAATTAACACCAAAGACTTTGACGACTTATCACATGTGACTATTTGCCAATTAGACTATGCAAAGTCACACATCTCCTTTATGCTAAATTTAAGGCGAAGTCGGTTACTGTAGTACGTGCCCATGAGTGTGAATGGTTGAATTACAGTGGATATGACATGAAACGAGTAGTCTTTAATCAGAAAGGCGGAGTGGGAAAGTCGACCATCAGCACAAACCTGGCGGCAGAAAGTGCACGTCGAGGGTACAAAACGCTTTTGGTTGATTTAGATGTGCAGGGCAACAGTACACACTACGCGGGGGTTGATGTAACGGCAGAAACCCAAACCGTTGCCGATATGTTCAAACAAATCGTTGGCTGGTTCAGTAAACCGCAGTCGGCGAACACTTTTATCCAACCCTCTCCCTTTGAAAACCTTTTTGTGTTACCAGCAGATCCAGCATTAGCTGATATTGAGCGGGAACTCGAATCTCGCTATAAAATGTTTAAACTAAAAGAAACATTAAATGCGCTATCTGATGAATTCGAGCACATTTATATTGATACACCACCGAATTTTAATTTTTATTCAAAAGCAGCACTCATTGCCGCAGACGACTTTTTAGTGCCATTCGATTGTGACCATTTTTCAGGTCAAGCCATTGAACGACTGCTGGCAAACGTGATGGAATTAAAAGACGACCACAACCCCGAATTAGCCTTGGCGGGTATTGTGATTAATCAATTCAACGGCCAAGCAAAACTCCCCACTGAACTGGTCAATGCCCTGAAAGAGTCAAACCTGCCAGTACTCAATAGCCATTTGAGTTCTTCGGTGAAAGTGAAAGAGTCTCACTCTAAACGCATGCCATTGTGCTACTTTGCACCGTCTCATAAATTAGCGAAACAGTTTTCAGTGCTTTTCGATGAGCTACAAGGGAACCCATAACATCACATATTGTGAGGTCGCGCTTATTTCACTGTTTCAGCGAGAATAATGCCACCCAGCCCAATTAAAATGCCACCGGCAAACCTTTCTTGCCGAATGGCCCACTTTGGAGACCGTTTCATCCAACGCCCCAATTGGTGAGACAAACTCACCACCAGCAAATCACTGCACAAAGCAATAATGCTGTATAACACGCCCAAGATCACAAGCTGAGTGGCTGGGTTTCCCCAGTCAGGATGAGTAAATTGCGGCAAAAAGGCTATAAAGAACAAGGCTGTTTTGGGATTAGTTAACTCTACGATCACGCTTTGTTTAACGATATCGGAAGGAGATTTTTGCACGGGTTTACGCAAATGAGGAAGCCTTGCCTGACGAATGGCTTGTACACCGAGGTAAAGTAAATACGCAGCCCCACCGACTTTTATTGCCACAAATAACCAAGGAAGATACGCAATGATTGCAGCTAACCCCAAAGCTGTGGCTAGAACATACAACACAGATCCTATCGCCATTCCACCCGCAGCAGCAACGCCTCCTCGTGCTCCAGTGCCCATTGTACATGCCAGAATATATAGATTTGACGGGCCAGGAGACAAACTAAGTAGGAGTGCCGAGGCGGCAAAAGCCCCAATAACTTCGATAGGTATCACAATTTCGACCTTAAAATGTTATACAGTGAACACAATAGTTGTGCGGAACACACCATAAAAGCTTCTGCGCTGTGGCGAGAGCTGTTAACGTAAGACTCCCACAATCAATTGGGATTAGCAAACCTGCACCATCCAAGGGTGATCGTTCTGCCGTTAACGGCGGTATCAACCCTATTATTTTGCCCACAAGGAGTTACCACGATGGTTACACTCTATCAATATCTTCACTGCCCATATTGCGTTCGTGCAAACATGATGGCTAATTACAAAGAAGTGCAATTTAACAACGTATACTTACTCAATGATGATGAAGATACTTGTTACAGACTTATCGACGCTAAGATGGTGCCTATTCTTGCGTTTGAAGATGGCTCAGCGATGGGAGAAAGCCTGGATATAGCAACAAAGTTTGATGAAATTGGCAACCCAGACAAAGTCGTACTTGCGCCTTCCGACTATGAATCCTACACCTCAGTATTGAGTGACGTAAGTGCCGCTATTAATGGTTTATTATTTCCTCGCAATCTATTGATAGAACAGCCCGAGTTTGCCACAGAATCTGCCAAAGCGTACTTTAAACAGAAAAAGCAAAAAGCCATTGGTATGACGTTTGACGAAGCCTTGGATCTCAGCGAACAATACATTGCGACCGTTGAACAGGCATTGGCCCAACTGCCTCCACTAACACCGCCTTCGCTGCGGGATAACCGCCTAAGCTGGGATGATATTTATGTTTTTCCAACCTTGAGAAATCTCACTATGGTTAAACATTTAACATTTCCTGCGCAAGTGACCCAGTACATTAATGATGTGGCAGCATTAACCGGCATTCATCTTTATTACAAGCAAGCGGTGTAAATCACCGCTTTGCCGTCAGTAAAAACTACCTTATTTGTGACTCTTCTCATTCCCGCATACCTTGTGGGTTGATCCCGTTAGCCAATTTTCAAACACCCACTATACTTTACATGCGAGTGGTTGCAGTCCCTTAAAAACCGAGTTGTTCGCAAAATCGTGTACACCTGCGTTTAAACAAGGAGACGGCATTGAATTGGCTCAATCGTTTTTCAATTATACAACTCACCTTAATCGGAGCGAGTATCATCCTGTTGTTCTTGCTCGTCGTCGTTGGGAAAGACGTATCACGGTCGGTCAAACAATCGTCCCTTGCCAATGAAGATAAACACTTAATAGAAATGCTAACTGCACTAGAGCAGGTTGCGCATCACCACGCCGTAGAACGAGGCTTAACCGCTGGTTTTCTCGGTGCTAAGTCGCAACAGGCCCGTGATAAGGTACTCGCTCAACGTGAAAAGGCCGATGCTGCCGAAGCAAAACTCACGCAAATGCTGCAAACAAAATGGCCCAGCGAGTATAACTTGGCCAATAAGGTGGCTGTGGTAAAAAGCCTACTTGCTCAGAAAAGCAAAATTCGCGACCAAGTAGACAAACTTGATGGCAGCAATGCATTCGCCTTTTACAGTCAACTAAATAAGGCAGCACTCGATGCAGCGTCGAGCTTAACCCTGAACATATACAGCGCCGAAGCAACCAGTGACTTAACCCATGCATTACAGCTGGCGTGGCTCAAAGAGCGCTTAGGCCAAGTAAGAGGCAAAGTTAACGGCACACTTGCGCAAAAAGCCGTTGCCCCTGCTGCATTATCAGAAATTCAAAGCTACCAACGCGACATTAATTACATCGCCGATGTCCTGAATAATGTGCTGCCCAACGATAAACGCAAGCAGTTTCAGCAAGCCGCCAACTCAGCTAACGCCCAGTTAATGGCCGATGTCGTCAACCGTTTAAAACAACCAACAATAAACTTCAGCGCGCTCCCTTCATCGACAGAATGGTTTACGGCTGCTACTGCACAAATTGGCGAGATAAAACAACTACTGGACCAACAATGGGGGTTAATCAACCGCCTAGCAGACCACAATGTCACCGAAGCCACTACAGCACTAGCCTATTTAATCGGTGGCACTGTCGCGGTACTGTTACTCATTGCGGTTATCTATATCGCCATGGCTAAAACACTGAAGATGCAGTTAAGAGAACTGGTGGTCAATTTAGACCGTGTAGCCCAACACGGTGATTTAACAGTGAAGATCACCATGGAGACTAAAAACGAATTGGGTGAAATTTCACGTCATGTGAACAAAACAATTTGGGCCCTAAAAGATCTGGTGTTGGGGTTAGATAAGTCGTTGAAAGTGGCCAATAGAATTAGTGACGATTTGTACAATTCCACATCTGTAGTGCTTGATGACGCAAATGCCACGCAACAAAAAGCCATTGATATTTCCTCGGCTATTGAGGAAATGGCCACCACTAGCGAAGAAATTGCCCGTTCTGCTGTGGATACTTTGGAAGCCAGCCAACAACTTGACCGCGTTGCCAACAACTCAATTGCCGCAAACGAAGCCATTAAATCTGCCATGAAAGGCCTGACGGAAGAAATGGGCTCAGTAGCTCTACTTGCTAAGGATATGGGCCGGCAAATGTCTGAGATAAGCAGTATTCTCGACACCATTAATACCTTGTCCGAACAAACTAATTTATTGGCATTAAATGCCGCTATCGAGGCCGCGCGAGCTGGCGAACACGGTAGAGGGTTTGCGGTTGTAGCTGACGAAGTAAGGCAACTCGCAATGGCAAGCAGAGAGTCAACAGACAAAATTTCAAAATTGCTTGATAGTTTGAACCAAGCTAGCGATGGCGTTATCAACGGCATAAACCAGAATGCAGACAAAGCATCACAGTCGCTAGATATTACCGAAGAAGGCGAGAAAACGGCCCATGATGTCAAAGACAGCGCGGCCAATGTTGAGCAACTCGCGAATTCGATGTCGACGGCAGCAGAACAGCAATCTGTCACAGCGGGTCAAATTGCCAAAGACATTGTGGCGGTGCAGGAAGCCGCCACGAAAGAATACAATTTAGCAAAAGAACTCAATTTACTCGCTTCTGATCTGCAAAAAAACAATCAGGTACTGCAACGCACAATGGATTACTTTACTGTTAACTAACCTAAAGCGCTATTCTTCCACGCCAAGTGAGTGAACACCTACACACTTGGTGTGTGCTATGTCACAAAGACTAGACTCTCCCACCTTGTCCAACATATATTGCTGTGCAAACCATAGCTGCAAGGTGGAAAATGCATCATCTAACGCATTATGCGTAGGGCTGCGAGGTAAACCATGCCATAACCTTGCATTAGATAGAGTGACGCTGTCAGCCTTCAGTACTGCTTGGTGTTTACCCAACTCGTACATAGCCAGTTTCATTGTATCTATGGTTACTACCTGCTCAATGTGAATATGATTGAGCGTCATGACACGGTGTAAAACTTTGATGTCTAGTTGCGTATTGTGAAATACCCATACATGTGAAGAGGCAAAACTAGCAAGCCTAGTCAGTACGTCTTTTACATGGCAACCTTTTGCCAAGTCTTCGGCAGTGATCCCATGTATGGTAGGACTTTGAGCTAAATCTCCCGCCACTCGAACCACCTGATGAAAGGAAGAAGCAAGCTTAGTAGATTGCGCGATGCCCTCGACCCACCCTACTGAGGCAATTTTAGCCGTTTTGCAATCTAACGAGGTAAGTTCTAGGTCGATGGCAAGCAGTGGCATTGTACTGAGTTTTTGATGTCGCCATTGCATGGGTAACTGGCTACTAGGCGCTGCTAGCCCTACAACTTTTTGCAATAAACCGGTCAAACTCATGCAATACCACCAGAAAAGTGCATCACGGCAGCCTGTTGTGAACGCCCAATGGCTTTGAACGCGGCTTTAAGCTGATGCTTTTCAATGGAAGATAAATCACTGATCGATACTTTATTATCCGTCACCGAATTCGTGAGTTGATGCCGCCAGCGCAATCGATTTAAAAACAGCCAAATGTCTCTTAAGTTTTCCGCGTCTCGCGAAGACAACCCAGACCCTGCCGGCAAACTGGCAAGCCGCCCAAGGGTCGACGGCATGGTCAAGCCGTTTGCGAGTGCATACAAACGCACCAAGTTATTGATTAAGGCCACAGCCCGTACCTTAATATCAATACAGTCTTTTTTGCTGTGGCCTTTTTCGAATACAAACTTTTGGAACATAGACAATGGCACAGCAACGTCATTTGACTGCCTTGCCAGTGCGGCAAGAAACATCTTCTGTTGAAACAGAGGCGCCCTCGCCTGCTGCATTTTACGAAACAAATCAACATCGCCCGCGGCAACCCGTGTATCTAAATAGATGTTGAAGGCCAGAATTGCTTCGTTGGTGGGTTGCTTTACCCATGCTTTCGCTTCTGTTATCGCCTCATCTAGTGACATTCTCAGTGCTGGGTTAGAGGCCATTATATTGCCGTCGCACAACTTAATGCCGCACTTATTCAATCCATCGCAGACGTATTCCGACATGGCTTTGAAATACTCAGCTTCGCTCTCGTTAGGCTGGCGAGCAAGTAATAGTCCATTGTCTTGATCTGAACCCATAGTTTGATCTTCTCTTGCCTGTGAGCCATAAACCAACCAACTGAAAGCCATGGGCGCTTTGCCATGCTGCTGTTGATAAAACCCAATTAACTTGCGGGTCATGATATCTGTTGCTTGAGAAAGCACTTTACCGGCAATGTCAAAATCTCCTAATCGCTTAGCATGTGATGCGAGATAATGAGGAAGTTGCCACGACAGGTTAGTTAGTGCATACAAACTCTCAGCCTTGGATAACTCACTAATAATAAATAGCACATTGCTCTTTTGCTGTTTAATAACATCAGTTGCCGTTACGATCCCAACGGGTTCACGGCTGCCTCGGTCGATAATAGGTAAATGATGGATATTGCGTTCACTCATCAAAGACATCGCATCAAACATAGTGCGATTTTGTACAATCATCGCGGGCTTTTCTGTCATCACCGTCG
This sequence comes from Alteromonas sp. ABE4_545, assembly GCF_056161325.1. Lineage (NCBI taxonomy): Bacteria > Pseudomonadati > Pseudomonadota > Gammaproteobacteria > Alteromonadales > Alteromonadaceae > Alteromonas > Alteromonas sp. ABE4_545. The sequence goes on along the minus strand of NZ_JBSWYY010000030.1, from coordinate 17,138 downwards.
AGATGGGTAGCGATAAATTCATTCCTTTCGCCACCACGCGATTACGTAAATCTCTGTCGGTTACTATTCCCACCAACTTATCGTCACGGGTAATGAGGAGTGACGACACTTTGTTTTCTGACATGATCATAGCAGCGTCTTGAATGCTGATGGTTTCGCCTGCCATGATCGGGTGGCCGCTGGCTAGTTCGCTCAACGGCTTGTATAGCCACATGGAGTTGGAGTCGATAACCGCTTGGTTTTGCAATACCTCTTCTTTCACACCAGTGAAAAAACCTTTCACTACCGGAATTTCGAGAATTTTTTTGAGCACCACCTGAGGAATACAATACACTAATCCCGGCGTATCTACGGTTAATGACAGAGCATAGTCTACGTCGTCGAGTACACTGTGATATCCAAAAAAATCACCTTCACTCACGTGTCGCTGTGGGCGCTCGCTGTCTTGAACTGTGTATTCTCCCGTTTGTATCAAGAACAGCCAACCGTGATGCGCCTGTAATAACGCCTGACTATTTTCTTGCGTCAAATACAACACTTCAGCCGAATTCAGAACAGGAGCAATATCATGCTCAGATAAAGCGTCAAACGGTGCTGAAGCACAAATAAAGGTACTGACTTGTTGCGGCGATCCAGTCATGCTATTCACTCCAAGGTTACTGGGTGGAAAGCAAAAAAGGCCCACATAAAGTGAGCCTTTCTCATTAACTTAGTGATTAGTGAGCAGAAGCTTCACCCGCCCCTTTAGGGTAGCGAATACTTTCCACCAACTCCTGAATCTCTTCTGGAGAATCACCGGTAGTCTTGTGAACAATATACGCAACAGCGAAGTTCACTATCATACCCAATGTACCAATCCCCTCTGGAGAAATACCGAACCACCAGTTATCAGGTGTGTTCGCTGCTGGGTTGATAAACTTAAAGTAAATAATATACGCCGCAGTGAAAGCGATACCCGAAACCATACCTGCAATAGCACCTTTATCATTCATACGTTTGCTAAAGATACCCATGATAATTGCAGGGAAGAAACTGGATGCCGCGAGACCGAACGCGAAGGCGACCACCTGTGCTACAAAGCCCGGTGGATTAATACCAAAGTAACCAGCTATCACAATTGCCACACCCGCCGCTAAGCGCGCATAGAACAGCTCTGCCTTATCAGTAATGTTCGGGGCAAAGTTTCGCTTCAGCAAATCGTGGGATACGGATGTTGAAATAACCAGTAATAGCCCCGCTGATGTCGACAAGGCCGCCGCAACACCACCAGCGGCAACAAGAGCAATAACCCACGCAGGCAAGTTCGCGATTTCAGGGTTAGCCAATACCATGATATCACGGTCGACTTTCACTTCGTTCTTGCTTGCTTCGTCATTAATGTCACCCGCTGCATAGAACATTTTGCCATCGCCATTCTTGTCTTTGAACGTGATGAGACCAGTTTTCTCCCAGTTTTTAATCCACGATGGAGCTTCAGCATAAGAAGTACCCGCCATGTCTGGGCCGTTAATGGTTTCAATCATGTTCACACGACCAAAGGCTGCCAACGCAGGCGCAGTGGTGTATAAGATAGCGATAAACACCAGTGCCCAGCCCGCACTCTTACGCGCATCACGTACTTTAGGTACCGTGAAGAAGCGAACAATAACGTGTGGCAAACCCGCTGTACCTACCATTAGAGCGAAGGTAATAAAGAACACATCGATAGTACTCTTGGTGCCGGAGGTGTATTCGTTGAACCCGAGTTCGACCGACAGGTTGTCGAGCTTTTGCAGCATATACATACCGGACCCATCGGCGAGCGTCGCACCGAAAGCCGTTTGCGGAAGAATATGGCCAGTTACCATCATTGAGATGAACACAACGGGCACGATATAAGCGAAAATTAATACGCAGTACTGAGCCACCTGAGTGTAGGTAATACCTTTCATACCGCCAAGAACAGTGTAGAAGAATACAATTGCCATACCGATAACCACACCGGTTACGATGTCGACTTCAAGGAAACGGCTGAATACCACACCCACACCACGCATTTGGCCTGCAACGTAAGTAAAGCAAACGAAAATAGCGCAGAATACAGCAACGGTACGCGCCGTTTGCGAGTAGTAGCGATCACCAATAAAATCCGGTACAGTGAATTTACCGAACTTACGCAAGTACGGGGCTAAGCAAAGTGCAAGTAGCACATAACCACCGGTCCACCCCATCAGGTAAACGGCACCGTCGTAACCCATAAATGAAATAAGGCCGGCCATTGAAATAAATGACGCAGCTGACATCCAATCGGCTGCTGTTGCCATGCCGTTCAATACTGGTGGAACACCGCCACCTGCTACGTAAAAGTCGGTGGTTGAGCCCGCGCGAGCCCAAACGGCAATAGCGATATAAAGGGCGAAAGACGCACCAACAATGATAAAGGTCAATAATTGAACATCCATTGTACTACTCCTCGTCTACGCCATATTTTTTGTCCATCGCATTCATTTTTGCCATGTAGACAAAAATGAGAGCAACAAACACATATATTGCGCCTTGCTGGGCGAACCAGAAGCCCAATTTAAAGCCAAAAACTTGGAATTGGTTAAGTACGTCTACTAACAGGATTCCTGCGCCAAAAGACACTACAAACCAAACGACCAAGAGCTTGAGAAGAAGAGATAAATTCTCCTTCCAGTACGCTTGTTTGTCGTCATCACTCTTAAATGCCATCTTTCCTTCCTCATGTAAGGTTAAGCCGATGTTTCTTTTTTACATTTCAGTTACGAGGAGATTTTCAGACCAATTTGCCTCGTTTCACTTTTTATCAGAATCGATAAACTCGCCTAAAAACCCCGACATAACGGGTGTTTTGTATACTCTAGTCGGCAAAAATCAAACTAGGAATGAGACCATGGTCTTAGGTTGAGTGGTTAAGGGGTGAGTATAATGCAAACAGACTTGTTAATTTTATGTTGGAATATCAAATGACTTTTGGATGGGTAACCCTAGCCGTTGTATACCTGTTGGTATTGTTTTATTTGGCAAGCTGGGGGGATAAAAATTCACCAACAGCGAGAAAAATCACTTCGCACCCTGCGGTTTATTCATTGGCACTTGCTATCTATTGTACTGCGTGGACTTTTTTTGGTTCTGTAGGCCAAGCATCTCGCGATACTTGGATTTATTTACCCATACTGTTGGGCCCCATGTTGGTATATTTAGTGGGTTATCGCTTCATCTACAAACTCACACTCGTGAGCAAAAAACAGCATATCAATACCATCTCCGACTTTATTGCCTCACGTTATGGCAAGCGTCAACCGGTGGCATTGCTGGTGACCATTATTGCGCTATTGGCCACTATTCCGTATATCGCGTTGCAGTTAAAAGCCATTGGCTCAACGTTTCAGTTACTGACGAATCAGAGCAACTCTCACCTTATTATTGTACTTTCCACTGCATTTATTGCCTTGTTTGCAATCTATTTTGGTACCAAGCAAACCGATGTCACCGAGTATCGTCGCGGTTTAATGCTGGCAATTGCGTTCGAGTCTACCATCAAGTTGGCCGCGCTCATTTTGGTCGCATTTGTTGGTTATCACGCTTGGCATAAAACCAACGACGGGTTCATTTTAGCCGAATTTTTCAATGATCACGCCTTAGCCCAATTCTCATCGTTTACCTTTATCGCCCAAGTCATTATGGCTGCGGCGGCAATTGTGTGTTTACCCAGACAATTTCACGTTGCGATTATCGACAACTTAAGTCTCGACCATATTAAAACGTCACGCTGGCTGTTCCCGCTTTATTTAGCGGTTATCGCTGCTGTTATCCCTATTATTGCAGTGGCAGGACACGGGGTTTTTGCTAACGCAGGGCTAGAGCCTGACTCCTACGTACTGTCATTAGCCATTCACTCAGAGTCCATGTTACTGCAGTTAATTGTGTTTATCGGGGGCTTATCTGCGGCGACGGCGATGATCATTGTGGCCACGTTGACACTCAGTACAATGCTCACCAATGACGTGGTATTACCGCGTCTACTGGCACTACAACAACACACGACAAAATCAGATTACGGGAAACGCATTCGCCTCATTCGTCGTATTGTCATTGGTGTAATTTTGCTCCTTGCCTATGTTTACCACCAGCAAATGGCCACGGCTCGTTCGTTACACTCTATTGGCCTTATTGCGTTCTCACTGGTTATTCAACTGTTGCCCGGTATTGTGGGCGGTTTATATTGGAAGAAAGGGCATGCTCATGGCGTTTATGCCGGCTTGTTAGTTGGCTTAATTACATGGCTGTTGTGGTTGGTATTACCACTGGTGAATGATGCAACAACCCCTTATGAGCAAAGCGAACTATTGAGCCAAGGCGCTATGTTGAGCCTCTTCACTAATACATTGGCCTACATCGCATTTTCTATATTTGCTCCGGCAAGACTCATTGATCGCATTCAGGCTGAAGCCTTTGTCTCACCCGCGGATGTGCGAGGCAACGGGGCGAAAAAACAGCATTCCGATGTAAAGGTTGCCGACCTAATTACATTACTCTCAACCTTTATGGGTTCAGGCCGTTGTAGTCAGTTAGTTTCCGAATACGAACAGCTCAATCACACCGAAGTTAACCCTGATGAGCCGCCCGATCAGGGCTTTATGGCATTTTGTGAACGCGCGTTGGGTGGTGTAATTGGGGCTTCTAGTGCCAAAGCCATTATCGATTCTATTTTGCGTGGCAAAAAGCTCGACTTTACCGAAGTCATTAACTTTTTCGACGACACAACACAGGCGATGCAGTTCAACATGACGGCGCTGTTAACGTCGCTCGAAAATATGGACCAAGGCATCAGTGTTATCGACAAACACCAAAACCTCGTAGCGTGGAACAAACAATACGCCGCCTTGTATGAATACCCTGAAGAACTGCTGGCAGTGGGCACTCCTATCGAAAAATTGATGCGATACAACGCAGAGTGCGGCGAATTTGGCCCCGGAGATGTGGAGTCACAAGTAGAAAAACGTCTACAGCATTTGCGTTCGGGCACGCCACACAGGTTTACGCGCCAGCGCAGTGATGGCAGGGTAATAGAAATGGTAGGTAACCCGTTACCCGGCGGTGGGTTTGTTACCAGCTTTAACGACATTACCGGGCACGTTGAAATTCAACAAGCGTTGGAAGAGTCGAACATAAACCTAGAGCTGCGAATTAAAAAGCGCACAGAGGAAGTGCATTCCATCAATGCTGAATTGCGACTGGAAATAGAGCGCCGATTGGAAGCAGAGAAAGAACTAATTCGCGCCCGTAAAATTGCCGAAGATGCCAATGCCAGCAAAACACGCTTTCTCGCGCTCGCCAGCCATGACGTTTTACAACCCTTGAATGCCGCTAAACTCTACGTATCAGCATTACAAGAAGCCGATGTAAACGACGGTGTAAAAGACATTGTGAAAAAACTAGAGCACAGTGTCACTTCCAGTGAAGCGTTAATTGCAACCCTGCTAGATATTGCCCGCTTGGACCAAGGTGAACTTAAGCCCACCATCGAACCGATTGATGTTAAAGCGCTGCTCACCCCTTTGGTCGACGAGGTAAGCGTGCGCGCCAAAGCCAAGGGGCTAAAAGTTAAAGCCCGTATTCGTGATTGCTGGGTACTGGCAGATAAAACTTTTTTGTATCGCATTGTGCAAAACTTACTGTCTAACTCAGTGAAATACACAACCAAAGGCAAAGTGCTGCTCAGCGTCAGAGAGTCAAATGGGAAAATACGCATTGAAGTTCGAGATACCGGCATTGGTATTTCACAAGATCAGCAAGCCAAAATTTTCAGCGACTTTTATCGCGCCCACGACCATCACGCCCACGGCGTCGGGCTGGGGTTAGGTGTTGTCCGGCGTTTATCTCGCCAAATCAATAGCCAAATTTACGTTGAGTCAGTTGTTGACCGAGGTAGTTGCTTTAGCCTCTCTTTGCCTAAAGCCTCTCCGGTTGAACCCGAAAAACGCTTGGCTGTGCGCAATACCCCCTCGTTTAATAACCTTCGGGTACTCTGTGTGGATGACCAACAAGAAAATCTCGACGCACTACAAACCCTGTTGGAAAAGTGGGGCGTGACCATTGCTCAAGCAAACAACTGGGATGATGCACTGACTAAGGCCCATCAATTTTCACCGCAAATTCTATTGATGGACTATCAACTAAGCCATGACCAGAATGGTTTGGATTTGATCGAAGCTATTCGTCAAGAATTAGATATTGTTGTGCCAGCTTCATTAGTCACTGCAACCCATGATGAAACCTTAGTGGTGCGATGTAAGGAGCAAGGGGTGAACTTTTTGAGTAAGCCCATCAAGCCTGCAAAACTGCGCGCATTGTTGCAAAGTATGACCCGGCACATTAAATAATCACTGAGGTGTACATACCGTAATTCGGTGACTATAGTGATGTAAATACGCGATCTGAGTACCTAGTTGTAATGTAAGTAATTTTAGTTACTTACGGTACATAGATGCGCCTTTATCGACGATGATGATTCATCACAAATATTTGTCATCACGAGCAAATTTTTGCGATTTACATTTTCACTGTTACAGGCACTATTCGCCCCGTTTTAAAGCTAGCAAACCACTAGCATTGTTAACTATTAACTAGGCCAATATTTCTATGCGCATTGCAATACTTTCTCGAAACCCTAAGCTTTACTCAACTCGCCGTCTTAAAGAAGCTGGAGAGGAACGGGGGCATCAAGTTGACGTGATTGATACCATGCATTGCTACATGGATATCACGAGTAACAATCCATCTGTTCGCTATAAAGGTGAAAAACTGCCCTTTTATGACGCCGTTATTCCTCGTATTGGCGCTTCTGTGAGCTTTTACGGCACGTCGGTTGTTCGCCAATTCGAAATGATGGGAACCTATAGCATTAATGAATCCGTAGCGATTAGTCGCTCGCGCGATAAATTGCGCTCGTTACAATTGTTGTCTCGCAAAGGCATTGGTATGCCTCGCACAGGTTTTGCTCATCACCCAGACAAAGTCGACGACGTAATTAAAAACGTTGGCGGCGCCCCTGTGGTTATTAAGCTGTTAGAAGGCACTCAAGGTATCGGTGTAGTTTTGGCGGAAACGCAAAAAACCGCAGAAGCGATGATTGAAGCATTTATGGGTCTCAACGCCAGTATTTTGATCCAAGAATACATAAAAGAAGCCAATGGTGCCGATATTCGCTGCTTGGTCGTAGGCGATAAAGTGGTGGCAGCTATGAAGCGCCAAGCTCAGCCCGGCGAGTTCCGTTCGAACCTTCACCGCGGTGGCTCTGCAAGCTTAGTTCGCCTTTCTCCTGAAGAGCGAAAAACAGCAGTACAAGCGGCGAAAACCATGGGGCTAAATTGCTGTGGCGTAGATATTCTGCGTTCTTCACGTGGGCCTGTGGTGATGGAAGTCAATTCATCGCCAGGCTTAGAAGGCATTGAAACCGCAACGAACAAAGATGTCGCTGGCATGATCATCGAATTTATCGCCAAAACAGCAAAACCGAACAAGACCCGTACACGAGGAAAAGGTTAAGTGACCCAAGAAGCCATTGTTATCGCCGGCCAACGTATTATTCCCGGTGAAACACGCCGTATCGCGTTGTCGATGCCGCCGTTATATACCGCTACTAATATGAGTATTCCCATTTACATCAAGCACGGCCGTAAACCCGGCCCTGTGATGTTTGTGAGTGCGGCGATTCACGGCGATGAGCTAAACGGTATCGAAATTGTGGGCCGATTGATCAAGTCCAATAACATTGCTAACTTGCGCGGTACGTTAATCGCCGTGCCAATGGTGAACGTGTATGGAGTGTTGAACCAATCGCGCTACTTACCGGATAGACGAGATTTAAATCGCAGCTTTCCTGGCAGCAAAAAAGGCAGTTTGGCAGGCCGATTGGCACACTTGTTTTTTACCGAGATTGTGAGCAAATGTGATGTCGGCATCGACTTACATACTGGCGCAATTCACCGCAGTAACTTGCCTCAAGTACGTGCCAACTTAAAAGATCCGGAAGTACTTGAAATGGCTCAGGCGTTTGGTGTGCCAGTGTTACTCAATGCCGAGATACGCGATGGCTCTTTGCGACAAGCCGCGAGTGAAGCAGGCGTGAAGATTCTTCTGTATGAAGCAGGCCAAGCCTTGCGTTACGATGAGTTTTCTATCAGAGCTGGTGTGCGGGGCATAGTGAATGTTATGCGCAGCTTGGGAATGTTGCGAAAGGCCCGTACCAAAGGGCATAAGGTAGAACCTTACATTGCTGATCAAAGTGGTTGGGTAAGAGCGTCTGAAAGTGGTTTTGTGAACCATATCGCGCAATTAGGCGACCATGTGGAAAAGGGAGATAAGTTAGCCACAATCAGCGACCCATACGGTGGTTTTATTGCCAATATCGTCAGCCCTTCTGAAGGTATTGTAGTCGGTAAACAAAATATACCACTGACTCAAGAAGGCGAAGCAATATATCACATTGCTTATTTTAATGAGCCGGACTCTGTCGCCGAGCAAGTTGAAATGCTACAAGATAATTTGGTTCCAGAAGCCCCTACTGCGGAGTCTTGAAATGGCTAAAAAGTTACTCTTAGGCGCATTAGAAGTGTGTGATTTGCCACAATTAGCAATCGAAGGGTTGCATATACGTGTCGACACAGGCGCAGCAACATCATCTCTTCACGTTGACAATATTCAGGAAATTGACCGCGACGGTGAATTATGGGTAAGTTTTGACATTCACCCCGATATTCACCAAGTGTCTCGCATTGTGCGAAGAGAGGCAAAAGTACAAGCTACGCGTAAAGTCAAAAGCTCTACGGCAACCCGAGAACGTCGCTATGTTATTTCTACCATTTTAACATTGGGCGGAGAGTCTTGGCCGATAGAACTCACACTCACTGACCGTTCAGAAATGACCTACCTAATGTTACTGGGGAGAGAGGCCATGACCGGGCGTGTTATGGTTGACCCCGAGTTCGACTATCTGTTGACTCAAGATGACAAACAAAGCCAAGTGTAAACTTGGCTTTGTTCGTTTAAATAACCTACATTAAATAAGAGTGAGCTTTCACATAACGAAATGCGCATTCGAAAACGAGGTTATAAAGCGTCAATTCAACAGTTGGACATTATGTATCGCTTAATTGTTGTCACTGCTATTTCTATTGTTCTCAGCTATTGCCCTTCTGTATTAGCTGACGACAAAAACAACACTTCCACCGAGGTGAAGGTACCTTATTTTGTCCCTGGTACCGATGAAATATACGACTACGTCCATACTCTGCTGCGTATGAGTTTAACAATCACCGAAGAAGAATACGGTAAAACCGTCGTCGTGCCCGATGATGAACCAACGGTTCAAATGCGTCAGTTGCTCAATTTAGAGCAAGGTTTACTAGACGTTACCTGGAGCGTGACGACTGACGAGCGAGAACAAAATCATCGCGCAATAAGAATACCACTAGCCGCTGGGATGTTTGGAGTACGCTTGTTAATGGTGCGCGCTCAGGATACGCGCTTTGATCAAACATTGTCACTGCAAGAGCTAAAAATGTTAGTGGCGGTACAAGGCTTAGATTGGCCAGACACAGAAATTCTATATCACAACGGATTTGACGTTATTGCAGGAACTTACCAGTCGTCGTTCCGATTACTCGCTGAGAGTTTCGTCGATTTTTTCCCTCGCGGCATGCTTGAGATTGGCTATGAGGTGGAATACTTCAACGCACAAGGAGACTACCCCGTTAGGTTTGAAGTGGAGCCTAACATCCTTATTCTTTACCCTAATGCCATGTATTTCTTTGTCGCTAAAGAAAATAAAGCACTCGCTGAACGGCTGGAAAAGGGGCTACATAAGCTAGTGGAAAATGGTCAAATGGCAGCGTTATTACGCACTCAGAATTTCTATCAAAAGAGTATTCGGTTGGTTAAAAATCGCCAAGTACATTTGCTCATCAACCCTTTACTTACAGAGGAATCTGCTGCTAGTCTGAAAACCTATTTGCCTAAGCTGTCATCAACAATTAACCAGCTGTACCTCGGTGAGACCTACGAAGGCGTTGCTCAACCTAAAAACTCTACTTCCCCCACTTGCACACTCAATTGTTTACAGGTGGTTCAAGCTCCAATTGAGAAGCAATAAGTACCGCTTGTGTACGGTTGTTTATCCCTAGCTTTTTAAATATCGCGGTAACGTGCGCCTTTACTGTGGCTTCGGCAATATCAAGGTTATAGCCTATTTGTTTGTTCAGCAGGCCGTCGCGCATGTAGCACAACACCTTGTATTGTGAAGGCGTCAAACTCGCTACCTTATCAGCGAGTTCAGAAAACTCAGCGTCTACGTCTTCAATTTTTTCACTAATGGATGCCGGCAACCAAATATCGCCATCTAAAATCACTTTCACCGCGTTAGCAATATCGTCAGCACTCGTGGTTTTAGGAATAAACCCCAACGCCCCAACCCCTACGATCTTTGAGATAATTGCGGGATCTTCTGTACCTGAAACCACTGCAACGGGTAAGTCTGGGTAGAGTTTACGGATGTGTAATAACCCAAAAAGGTCATTACTGCCTGGCATGTGTAAGTCTAGTAACAACAAATCGATATCCTCTTTCTCAAGAATATCGACCGTTGCACTTAAATCACCGGCCTCACAAATTGTCAGGCCGGGAAGGGAGAGTGATAACGCACCCTTTAATGCATCGCGATATAAAGGGTGATCGTCAGCAATCAACAGCGTTATCATTACAGCTCCAGTTATTTATTCAATCGTTCCTCGATTAGTGTATCAACAACTGAAGGGTCAGCCAATGTTGACGTGTCACCAAGCTGCTCGTGTTCATTGGCAGCGATTTTACGCAAAATACGACGCATAATCTTGCCTGAGCGCGTTTTGGGTAACCCTCGCGACCATTGAATCATGTCAGGCGTAGCGATGGGGCTCAATTCCTTTCTGACCCAAGCGCGTAATGCCTTTGTTAACTCTTCATTGGCGGTCACACCTTCATTAGGTGTGACATACACATAAATACCTTGGCCTTTAATATCATGCGGGTAGCCAACCACAGCTGCCTCAGCAACATCGGGATGGGCAACCAATGCACTTTCTATTTCAGCGGTACCTAAACGGTGTCCTGATACATTCAATACGTCGTCTACACGCCCCGTGATCCAGTAGTAACCGTCTTCGTCTCGACGCGCACCGTCTCCAGTAAAGTACACCCCTTGATACGCACTAAAATAAGTGTTGATAAAGCGCTCGTGATCGCCATAAACCGTGCGTGCTTGACTTGGCCAGCTGTCTTTAATGACCAAATTACCTTCCGTCGCCCCTTCAAGTTCGTTGCCTTCTGCATCAAATAGCGCAGGCTGAATACCAAACATCGGACGGGTTGCTGAACCAGGTTTCAAATCAGTAGCGCCCGGTAGAGGCGTAATCATGATACCGCCTGTTTCAGTTTGCCACCAAGTGTCGACGATCGGACAACGGCTTTGACCAATAACGCGGTAATACCACTCCCAAGCTTCTGGGTTAATAGGTTCACCCACAGATCCCATAATACGCAATGAATCTACGTTACAGCCTTCTACCGGTGCATCACCATGTGCCATTAACGCACGAATTGCCGTAGGCGCTGTATACAAGCTAGTGACTTTGTATTTTTCTACTATCTGTGCAATACGACGCACATCGGGATACGTTGGCACACCTTCAAAGAACACCTGTGTCGCGCCCTGAATGAGAGGCCCGTAAACCATGTAACTATGGCCTGTAATCCAACCCACATCTGCCGTACACCAGTAAATGTCTTCTGGGCGATAATCAAATACGTATTTGAACGTCATTGACGTATACAGTAAATACCCACCCGTTGTGTGCACCACACCTTTAGGTGTGCCGGTAGAACCTGAGGTATAAAGAATGAATAAAGGATCTTCGGCATTCATTGGCTCTGGTTCACATTGTGCTGAGCAATCGTCTACCAGATCGCTCCACACTACGTCTACGTCTTCGTTCCAAGCCACGTCGCCGTTTGTAAGCTTGTGCACAATCACGTTGGTAATAGACGGGCAAGCACCGTTTGCTATCGCTTTATCAACGTTCGCTTTTAACGGAACACTGCGGCCAGCTCGACGACCTTCGTCGCAAGTAATAACCACTTTCGCACTACTATCATTAATGCGGTCAGCGATAGCATTGGGGGAAAACCCACCAAAAATAACAGAATGCACCGCACCAATACGCGCACACGCTAACATTGCATAAGCCGCCTGCGGTACCATAGGCATGTAAATGGCTACGCGGTCTCCTTTGCCTACACCCAGCTTTTTAAGACCATTGGCAAGCTTACACACTTCATAATGCAGTTGCTGATAGGTGACTTCTTCGCTGTCTTCTGGTGAATCACCTTCCCAGAACATGGCGACGCTTTTTGCTTTTTCTGCCAAATGGCGGTCGATACAGTTGTAGCTTGCGTTAATCTCGCCATCTTCAAACCACTTGATAGACACATCGCTTTTGCCGAAATGCGTATTTTTCACGACCGTAGGAGCTTTGTACCAATCCAATGTACTCGCGTATTCTCCCCAGAATCCTTCAGGATCTGTCACCGACTGTTGATACATTTGTAGATATTGGTCATTGGTCAAATGTGTATTTTGCTTAATCGCCTCGGGAACAGGATACGTCTTGCTGGCTGTCATTGTCGGCGCCTCCGAATAAGATAAAATAAGAATGATGTTTTACTTACGTCAATTTAGCTTTTCTATAACAAACCTAAATGCGACTTTGGTCTTACCTTATATAGGCACTTTAGGTTGTTTTTATAGATACGACTTTCGTCTTATAGACCATCAGCTTATTTGCAATTTTGCAATAGTCAGCCAAATTACGTGTAGGTTAACTTTACATTAACATTATTAACAACCTGGAATATAGGCACAATTATGAAACACGCTTTTAAGAAAACCACTCTCGCAGCTTCGCTGTTAATGGCAGGACTAAGTTGCAGTGTACAGGCCGCCAACCTTGCTGGAACTGACGTTAAATTCTCGGGTTACATCAAAGCTGATGCCATGGTCAGTGACTATTCCGATGGCACCATTGGTGCTGGAAGCGTCGGCCGAGACTTCTATATTCCATCACTTACCCCAATTGGCGGCAATGACGAAGGGGCGCAATTTGACGCCCATATCCGACAATCTCGCTTTCGTTTTACCACTAACACAGACGACGGCAACGGCGATACAATTACCGGTGTCTTAGAGTTTGACTTTATGGTGACCAACAATGGCGATGAACGTATTAGTAACTCCTACGTGCCTCGTATTCGTCACGCGTTCATAAAATATAAGAACTGGACCATAGGTGAAACATGGACCACATTCATGGACGTGGGTTCGTTACCAGAATCACTGGATTTCATTGGTGTTACTGATGGTACCGTATTTGGTCGACAAGCCCTGATTCGATACAGCAATAACGGATTTGAGTTTGCGTTAGAAAACCCAGAAACTACCATTACACCCTTTGGCGGTGGTAGCCGTATTGTAGCAGACGACAATGCCGTACCCGATGTCATTGCCACTTATAAGATGAACACAGACTGGGGTTACGTTAAGGTGGCGGGCTTAGTACGTCAGCTTTCTTACGACGATGGTGCGTCGATTGACTCTGACGAAACCAGTTATGGCATCTCGGTTTCAAGCAAAATCAACCTAGGCAACGGTGATGACATTCGCCTATTGTTCAACACTGGGTCTGGTTTAGGTCGCTATGCAGCACTAAACGCGGCCAATGGTGCAGTAATAAACGCATCAGGAGAGCTTGAAGCGATAGATTCTTATGGTTACACCTTTGCGTATCGACACAAATGGTCTGAAAACACCCGTAGCAGCGTGATGTTCTCTTCACTGTCAGTTGATAACGATACCGCATTAACGGGTATGAGCGTCACCAAAACGTCTTACAGCGCGCGTGTGAACCTAATACACTCGCCAACTAAGGCTATTAGTTATGGCGCTGAGTATGCCTTTGCTAAACGTGAAAACGAAGCTGGTGCAGACGGAGACATGAATCGCATACAATTTTCTGCGAAGTATGCATTCTAAGCTATAGTTAAATATGACTCAGAGAAGATTCCCTTATCCAAAGATCAGTTTCTGGATCTTTGCGCTTATCTGAGTTGGTTGTTCCCAAAGCTTAACCACCGCAAAGGCGGTGGTTTTTTTTAAGTAATGACTGCCCTTTAACACTAAAAAGGCATTGGGTATTGCTTGAACACAGTCATAATTTTATCTAACACCGACTCTTCCAATACCAGTTCAAACGCGCCCAGATCTTCCTCTAGTTGATCAAGCCGGGTTGCACCAATGATGGTAGACGTTACCCCCGGCACATGATTTACCCATGCCAGCGCCAATTGCGAAGGCGTAAGCCGAACTTCTTCGGCCAGTGCAACATAGGCTTCAGTTGCCAAATGCACTTGGGGGGTATCGCGAAACAGTCCGTTACGCTGAACAAAGGTCCACCGACTCCCTTCAGGGCGCTGATGATTTAGATATTTACCAGACAAAATTCCCGTGGCCAACGGTGACCATGGTAAATAAGCAACGTCTTCAAACACACAGGTTTCGATCAGATACGGCCAATCCTTTGCGTGTAACAAGCTAAACTCGTTTTGAATAGAGACAGGTTTTGGCACACCCATTTCGTGACACAAACGAATAAAGGTTTGAATACCCCAAGGCGTGTCGTCAGATAACCCCCAGTGTCTTATTTTACCCGCGTCTATTGCCTTTTTAATACCGGCTAAAATATCTCGCATACCATCAATTTCTTGCTCAACGTCGGTTTGCAACGGGTTTACCCGTGAAGGCCAATGCTTAGCAAAATGGGGAGAGGTACGGTTGGGCCAGTGAAGCTGATAAACATCGATATAGTCTGTGTTCAATCGAGCGAGAGATTCATCTAACGCTTGCTCAATAGCCACAGCGCTAATGTTGCCTCCATCACGAATATAACCAACGCCATTGCCGACTATTTTGCTCGCCAAAATCACGTCTTGGCGCTTATTCGGATGTCGTTTAAACCAGTTACCAATAATTCGTTCGGTGTCACCGTAAGTTTGCTGGTTAGGTGGAATAGGATACATCTCAGCGGTATCAATAAAATTGATCCCCGCCTCTAACGCCCTTGCAATTTGGGCATCAGCTTCCGCTTGGTTATTTTGAATACCCCAAGTCATTGTGCCTAAACAAACACGAGACACCATCAAGTCGCTACTACCCAGCTTTGAGTACTGCATTCACATAGTCCTTACTCTAATGGTGAATCCGTCTTATTACTGGTGATGTTGCAACTCTGCCTCAGCCTTAGCCAGTTTTATTTCTGTTTGACGACGTGATTCAACCATTTCATTAGCTAATTCGGCCAGTGATTTGAACTCGGCAAAACCAAGCTGGCGCGTGTCGATTTTCTGATACTGTCGTTTACAACGATAGAAAAACATCACAAAGTTAGCAAAAGCACGATGAAAGGTCGCAAAGCTTTTGACTAACAGTAGAATCAATACGATTGATGTCAGAATTGCGATGGTAAAGCTGTACACTTGTACTCTTTCTTCTTGCGCCAAGATCAATGGCTGTATGGCTTTATCTATTTTTATCAACTGGTCTTCCACATCATGTGCTTGGGTGCGGAACAACCCTCTCAGCCCGGTTTTTTCATTCACTCCAAGCTTGAGCGTAAGCGCACTGTATTGTTCGAAATTGCGCTGATAATCATGTAACAGGCTGAGAGCTTCTGCATCATCTTGTGTCATCGCTTTCAGGCGACCTAAAACCGAAAGAAATACATCGCGATAAAAGCTGTCTTGGCTAATTTGGTAACTGCGAACCGCCAATTTTGCATCACTGAACAGCTGATATTGATTAGAGCCATAACTAAAACCTTCATGCCGGCCAATTTGCGCCTCTACTGTTGCAATTTTACCCCGTACACCTGTGTTGAATGTTAACCCTAACTCAGTGTTCACAGCCACCACCTGCTGAAACAACTGTTGATACTCATGTAAACTCTGGGCCAGTATCCCTCCTTCTGAAAAGGATAGGTCAAATTGAGAAAAAGTGGGAGATAGCGCCGATAAGGCCAACGTGAAATGAGCTGCGCGATCATTAAACTTATGCACGTAAGACTTTTCTTTTCTTAATAGAAAGTCCTTTTCGTGTCGACGCATTTGCAGTAATTCTTGGCTTAACGCGAGTAATTGCGCTCTTTGTTGATTCAGCGAAATAAGTTGTTTAGTGAAGTAGTGTTGACTCACCACAAGTAAACTCATACCAGCTACACAAATGAGCGTCATGAGTAATAGTCTGGATTTGATGGAATCAAATTTCATATCGCATCTCCGATAAAAAGCGCTTGATGCGAGTTTATCGATAGAATATGAAACTAGTGTTGCAGAACATCGCCCCTTCGAGGGCCTTACACTGTATGGTATTTTCCTTCGGACACAAAAAAGGCCGCTTGCGCGACCTTTTTCTGATGACTAATGTCGTCTTAATTATCGATTACTCGATGATTTTAGATACAACACCAGCACCTACTGTACGACCACCTTCACGGATCGCGAAACGAAGACCTTCGTCCATCGCGATTGGAGCGATTAGTTCTACTACGAACTTAAGGTTGTCGCCAGGCATTACCATTTCTACGCCTTCTGGAAGCTCTACAGCACCAGTTACGTCAGTTGTACGGAAGTAGAACTGTGGACGGTAGCCTTTGAAGAATGGAGTATGACGGCCACCTTCATCTTTAGACAATACGTATACTTCTGCTTCGAACTTAGTGTGAGGAGTGATTGAACCAGGCTTAGCTAGTACTTGACCACGCTCAACTTCGTCACGCTTAGTACCACGTAGAAGAACACCAACGTTCTCACCAGCGCGGCCTTCGTCAAGAAGCTTACGGAACATCTCAACACCAGTACAAGTAGTCTTAGTAGTTTCTTTGATACCTACGATTTCTACTTCTTCACCAACTTTAACGATACCTTGCTCAACACGGCCTGTTACTACTGTACCACGACCTGAGATTGAGAATACGTCTTCGATTGGAAGAATG